>DATECW010000080.1:0-36392 GCA_035286705.1 Bacteroidota bacterium | reverse complement strand
TCCAGTTATTCCCGTCTCCCCAGTTGTTCGTCGCTGCACCGCCGTCCCATGTCTTCAGGACCGCGGTCGTCTGTTCACCAATCTGGAAATCACCAAATCCGACGACGCCGGTTGCCTGGGAACTCGTTGAGGTCAGTGTTCCCACAGTGGGCAGATTCCACGTTGCACTTTCGTATCGACCTATGATGAAATTGGCCGTATTTGCTCCGCCATCTACATCCCCCCCTACGAAGTTCATCGTCACGTCATACGTTGAGTACGTGATACCGCTTGCCCCGAGTGTCCAGTAACGATTCACCGTCTTCGAAGGCTCAATTCCGGATGTTAGAATCTCAGGATGATCTCCCGCCGTCGTACTCATCGTCAGTTCGCCCGATACCGTGACGTTCACAAAAGCCACCGTCACAGGCGTGTAATTGCCGATCGCGTCCCCAATCTGATACGTCTCACTTGGTGATCCCGTCCCTATCGTCTTCGCAAAGTTTCCGGCAACATGCCCGCTTGTCCGCAAGACACTTCCTGATGCGCCAATGCGCAATATATCCGTTCCAGTGGTCACCACACCGTTTGTCAGGGTCAGCGTGTTTGTGACTGTCAGCGTACCGTCCAGCGTCACGCCGTTCGCGTTGTTGATGGTCACATTGTAATAACTCAGACCATAGACAGCCTGGGAACTCGTCCCATTGAATTCCACGGTCGGCGAGTTCGTCGTCGCATCAGCAACAGCACCTCCGATGACATCGAATGTTCCGGCGATCCGGGTCGTCCCGCTGCCAAATGTCTTCGTACCGCCTCCAGTGAGCGTGAGATGATGATAGTCGGTCACGAAGATCGACTGCGCTCCCGCGGCCCCATAGCGCACCGTGTTTGCCGAAGCGCTCGCGGTGAATCCGCTCACACCCATTGCGGATGCCGTATTGTAGTTGAGCGTTCCACCGGAGCCCTGGGCAAAAGTACCGGTACCGGAGAGGCTGTTGGTAATGCTGACGGTTCCGCTATTGGTGAATGTGGTACCTATGACGGCGAGATCGGCAAATGTATAACTTCCGCTGTTGGTGTAGGCTGTCGTCACCGAGGCGTTTGTAATAGAAACCGACAAAGCGGTGCCGCTGAACGTTCCTCCCCCCGATTTCTGGAAGGTCCATAGTCCGGTGTTGCTCGTGACAGTGCCGCTTCCGTTAACCTGGAAGTCGCCGTTGATCGTCAAGTCCTCGGCGGCAATGAAGTTGATGGTCCCGCTTGTATTGACGATAACGCTGCCGAGGGTCTTTGCCCCGCCGGTCGCCGTCACGCGGAATTCCCCGTTGAGGGTGGAGGTCCCAAGCACCGTGAAGTTGGTCCCGGCAACACGGGCCTGGCCAACCTGAACGGTGAAATTGTTATTCACCGTCACGTTACTGACGAGAAGTCTTGCGCCGGTATTGCTGGCAACGAGGTTGTAGTAAGCGATGCCGGGGGCATCCTGGTTCGCTGACCCGTTGAACTCAACTGTGGTGTTGTTTGCCGTCAGGTCGGCAACAGCACTTCCTGCGAGGGAGAAAATGCCCGAGATGCGCGTCGTCCCTGATCCCAGTGTCTTTGTCCCCGCATTCGCGAACGTGAGCGCCGTGTAGTCTCCTGCCGGCACGGCCTGGGCTCCCGGTCCGGTGAAGACAACCGCTGTCG
Organism: Bacteroidota bacterium; assembly: GCA_035286705.1. Lineage (GTDB taxonomy): Bacteria > Bacteroidota > Ignavibacteria > UBA10030 > UBA10030 > JACPLA01. The sequence goes on along the minus strand of DATECW010000080.1, from coordinate 34,727 downwards.
TGTTCGTCGTCGCATCAAGCGTGGCGGATCCCGTGACTGTCGCGTCTCCGAAAATATTTGTCGTGCCCGCAACAAATTGTTTGGCGCCTGTGTTGCTGAGAGCAAGATGGTTGTAATCGATCTGCGCAATCGACTGTGTGCCCGAGCCGTTGTAGTCGATCGTCGTGACATTCGATGTCGCATCAGCCGTTGCAAGTCCCGTCACGGAGAGCGAACCAGCGATTCCTGTTGTCCCGGCCACAAATGTTTTGGTTCCTGCATTTGAGAGGATAAGGTTCGCGTAATTGATAGCACCAATTGACTGACTACCGCTGCCGTTGTAGTCGACTGTCGTTGAATTCGTGGTCGCATCAACCGTCGCCGAGCCGCTGATTGTCAGATTGCCCGCAATTCCGGTTGTTCCGACTGCGAAGGTTTTGGTGCCGGCATTGGAGAGCGTCAGATGTGTGTAGTTGATCGCTCCCACCGTCTGAGCTCCACTCCCATTGTAGTCCACTGTTGTTGGGTTTGTGGTCGCATCAGCCGCCGCCGTTCCACCGATCGTCAGATTGCCCGCAATGCCCGTCGTCCCTGCGGCCAAGGCCTTCGTCCCGGCGTTCGACAACGTCAGATGATGATAATTGAGCGCTCCAACCGTCTGACCGCTGCTGCCATTGTAGTTCACTGTCGTCCCGTTCGACGTCGCATCGGCTGCGGCGCTCCCGGTAACACTCACGCTGCCAGCAATCCCCACTGTCCCCGCACCGAACGTCTTCGTCCCGGCATTCGACAATATCAGGTTCGTATAGTTGATCGCGCCAACCGCTTGTGCCCCGCCTCCTTTGTAATCGATGGTGGTTGCGTTGGTGGTTGCATCCGCCGTGGCAGACCCGCCCGTTGTCAGATCGCCTGCGATTCCCGTGGTACCCGAACTGAAGGTCTTCGTCCCGCTGCCGCTCAGGTCTAGATGATGGTACGCCTGAAGGGCGATTGTCTGGCCACCCGGGGCCGTATACCCGAATGTCCCGCCGGTGATGCTTACCGTCCCCGTCACAGCCGGGAACGCAGCCTGGGTGTTCACAGTACCATTATTGAGAAGCAGGTCTCCCGAGGCGCTGAGACTGTTCCCGGACAAGATTGTAACGACCAAAGAAGGATTGTTGAATGTAATAGAGTTGACCAACGCAGTAACGTCAATATCGATGGTATTCGCGCCTGTCAAACTCACGTTATTCAACGATGTCGGCACACCGTTTGGATTCCAGTTATTCCCGTCTCCCCAGTTGTTCGTCGATGCGCCGCCGTCCCATGTCTTCAGGACAGCCAATGAGAGCTCGCCGATCTGGAAGTCCCCATCCGCGGTCACCCCCAACGCCTGTGAACTTGTCGGTGTCAGTGTTCCGACCGTGGGAGGAGTCCATGTACCTCCGTTGTAGCGGTCGAGGATGAAATTGGCGGTATTCGCACTTCCGTCAATATCGCCCGCAACGAAGTTGAAGGTCACGTCGTACGTCGAGAAGGTCACGCCGCCGTTTGTCAGTGTCCAGTACCGGTTGACGCTTTTCGCTGCATCGATCGATGAAGTGAGAATCTGCGGATGATCGCCTGATGTCGATGAGGCGGTGAAATCCCCCGCAACAGAAACCGATGCAAAAGACAGATTTATTGGAGCGTAGACGGTCGCGTCACCCACCTCGAAGGTTGGTGTGGGAGCACCGGTTGGGACGAACTTGCGGAGGTTTCCGACAACGTGGCCGCTTGTGCGGCTGACACTGCCGGTTGAGCTCATGATGACGACATTTGCACCGGTCGTGACATTTCCGTTGGTGAGCGTCAGCGCATTGGTGATTGTGACATTGCCTTCAAGGGTCAGTCCGTTTGCGTTGTTAACGGTAAGTCCATAGTAGCTCAAAGCCTCCACCGGTTGAGCGCTTGATCCGTTGAACTCGATCGTTGGATTGTTCGTTGTTGCGTCGCCTGCGGCGCTTCCGGTGATGTCGAATGTTCCCGCAATCCTGGTTGTGCCTGAGGCAAAGGCCTTAGTGCCCGAAGTAGCAAAGGCCAGGTTGTGGTAGTCAAGGGCGAGAGCAGTTTGACCGGCTGTACCGTTGTATTCAATCGTCGTTGAATTCGTCGTGGCGTCAACTGCGGCCGTGCCGCCGAGAGTAAGATTTCCGCTGATACGAGTCGTTCCGGAGGAGACTGACTTGATACCCGAACCGGAAAGCGTCAGGTTTGCATAGTCGATCGCGGCGACGGTTTGTGCGCCGGCAGCAGAATAGCTGACGGTGTTTCCGCTTGCAGAGGCATTCAGCGTAGAGAGTGTGAACGAACCGAGGAAACCGAGATCAAGCGAAGCAGCTGAACCCTGCGTCAGTGTCCCTGAGCCTGTGAGCGATGCGGAAGCCGTAATCGAGCCGTTATTCGTAAGAGTTGCTCCGGAGACATCGAGTCCGCCAAAAACGAATGTCGAGGCGTTCGAATAGTCCGTTGTGAATGTCGCGTTGGTTATGGAAACGGATGCCGCCGTTCCGCTGAGGGTTCCACCTGCGGGCTTCTGAAATGTCCAGAGACCCGCGCCGCTGGTGATCGATCCTCCGGTATTGACCTGGAGACTTCCGTTGACCGTGAGGTTCTCCGCAACCGTGACATTGATAAGACCGCCGCTGTTAATCACAATATCGCCGAAGGTCTTTGTTCCGCCGGTACCCGTGACCCAGAATGCACCATTGGAAAGCGTCGTGGTTCCAATGACCGTGAAGTTCTGTCCCACAACCTGCCCGCGGCCATCGAGAACCGTGAAATCGTTGTTCACCGTAACGTTGTAGACATTGACTCTTCCCGGAGCACCGGAATTGTTTATGACAAGATTATGATAAGTGACAACGGGAGAGGTCTGATTGACGGTGCCATTGAACTCGACGGTCGTACTGTTCGTCGTTGCGTCTGCGATTGCCGTTCCGGTTGCAGTAAATACTCCTCCCACACGGGTGGTACCTGCGGCGAGGGTCTTTGTGCCGGCATTGCTGAACGTCAGACTGAAGTAGTCGACGGCGGCAACGCTTTGTGCACCGCCACCATTGTAGTCGATCACTGACGAATTGGTCGTGGCATCAACCGTCGCGGTGCCGTTGATGCTGATATTTCCTGCAATTCCCGTGGTTCCGACACCGAACGTCTTGATCCCGGAATTGCTCAGCGTCAGATGATTGTAGTTGATCGCCAGAATCGTCTGGCCTGCGCCGTTGTAGTCAACCGTTGTCGGATTGCTCGTGGCATCGGCTATGGCGGTCCCGCCGACTGTGAAGACTCCGGCGATCCCCTCTGTCCCGGCTGCAAATGTTTTCGTTCCGGTGTTGCTCAACGTCAGATCATTGTAGTTGAACGCCGGTACTATCTGGGCCCCACCTCCATTGAAGTCAACTGTATTTCCCGTGACGATGTAACCGCCGCTCGTGAACGATGCAGATGGATTGAAGACTCCGGAGACCCCTGTCGTTCCCGTCTCCATCGTTACAGAGGCCGTCGTGCGCACACCTTGAATTGTGAGGTTGAAGTAGTTCAGTGCATTGACCGTCTGGGCGGCTGTGGCGTCGTAATCAACGGTCAGATTGGTAAGCGTTTTTGTCGTTATTGTGTACTGATTGAGGAAATCAGCAATCGCCGTCGTCCGGGTGACTTTGACCGTGCCTGATCCTGTCAGGGTACCCGCCCCACCGACGGTGTTGGCAGCTCCAGGAATGAGAGTCGCACCGCCATTCACCGATACGGTTCCTGATGCTGTGATATTTTCGTTGAGAGCAAATCCGCTTGTGTTGTTAACGTTGATATTGTTGAACGCAAGTGTGGCCGTCGTCGTCCCGCCAAGAGATGTCTGGGCTGGTATTGAGGGAGTCTCGAAGTTCACCGTGCTCGCGGTCGTAAATGCAAAGGGTGTTGCTGCCGTCGTATTGACGACCCAGTTGCCAAGGAATGTATGGGTGAGAGAAGTTCCACCGTTGAACGTTGCTGTGCCGCCGAGGGTCAGATCGCCGTTCACGGTCAAGGCGCCTCCGGCCGTTTTCGCGCCGCTTGAAGCAAGTGTCAAATGACGATAGGTTGAAGCAGTCGGGACCTTGATCGTTTGAGCCCCGGCAAATCCGTAGCTGACCGTGTTTCCTGCAGACGATGCCGTGAGAGTCGTGATGCCGGGCGTGCCGGTGAAATTGATGTTGAGGGTCGATCCGGTTCCGTTGATGAATTCCCCGGTTCCAGCCAATGAAGTGGTCGTCGTCAAGGTGCCGTTATTCGTGAGAGAGACTCCGGTCACCGTAATATTCGGGATGGCGATTGCCGTGCTGCCGCCGATTGCCTGTGCGTTTGTATCAAATGTGTAAATCCCCGTTCCGGCGGTGAATGTCGTGCCATTATGTGTCAGACCACCCTGCAGAGTCACTCCCTCGTTAATGGTATTGGTCCACGAACCACCGATGTTTATTGTCACCGCGCCCACGAACGTCTTCGTCCCCACGGCTGAGGTTGTAAGCGTGAGAGTTCCGGATATGTCTGTCACTCCGTTGATAGCGACATCTGTCCCCCGCAGACTTAGCGTCCCGGAGGCCACGCTGAGGTTTCCATTGACAATCGTCGTCGCATTGATAAGGGCGAGGTTTGATGCTCCTCTCGTGACACTCAGATGATGGTACGTCGTTCCCTTTATCGTTTGGTTTGCAGCCGCAGTGCCGTTGTAGTTGACTGTATTCGGGTTCGCAACCGCGTTGAGAGTACCGGTTGTCAGCAGGGCACCCGCGACATTGAGCGTTGACCCGACATCATTGAGCCAGGTCGATCCAGCCACAGATCCGGTCAAATTTGTGCCGACGGTGACAATCGTTTGATTGGTGACGGTAATGGCGCCGGTAATGGAAACAACTGCAGGGAACGTGATTGGCTGGGAACCTGCGAGCGTCTGACTGTTTGTGTTGAAGGCGTAGGTACCGGCGGTACCGCCGCTGAACGTACCATTATTGACAATTCCGCCGCGCAGCGTGAATCCTTCGTTGATCACATTGCTCCACGTCCCGCCTGGATTGACCGTCACGGTTCCAATGAAGAGTTTTGTTCCGGCAGCCGAGGTGGTGAAGGTGAGGGTTCCGCTGACCGAAGTCGCACCGTTGACGGTGAAGTTGAAACCACGGGCATCCACTGTCCCAGACGTAATTGTAAGATTGAGGCATGCAGAAGCCGCATTGACAATCACTGAGTGACCGCTCACAATCTCAACATTGTCGTCAGCGTCAGGAATGCCATCGGCGTCAGCACCGGACACCAGTGTCCATGTTCCGGCCACGCTCCAGTTGCCTGAAGCATTCGATTGGAAGTTTCCCTGTCCGAAAGCCATCCCACCCAACCCGATGATTCCGGCCAGTACAAGGAGGATATGCCGGAATCCCGGAGTGACACGGAACAGGCTACGCGCTATGCACGCGATCCAGGTCATTGGCTCATGGACTCAGTCGATATGGTTCGGGTTTGGCTCACAATGCAATTCCAACGGTTATATCGCTACCCTCAGTGGCCTGTTGAGTTCTTGTTCAAGTACGATGCACAAAGCATGTTTCATCGAGCTCTTTTCGATGTAGTCATCTGCGCTGCTCCCCAGGGCGGCGGTTCTGTACACTTCCCCTGAGTGCGAGGAAAGAACCACCACTTTCGTTTCGGGGTGTTTATTTTTGATGGCCCTTGTGGCGTCAAAGCCGCTCATGCCCGGCATTGTAAGGTCCATGAGAACGAGATCCGGCCTGAGTTCGTCGGTTTTCTGTACGGCGTCGCTGCCGTTCGTCGCTTCGCCAACGACCACGACCGAACCGTGCGAGCTCAGGAAGTCTGCGAGCATCCGCCTAAACGGCGCGTGGTCATCGACAACCAGGATGCGAATGGAGTTCATGGGAGGAATCCTTTCGGAATAATGATGATGATTGACACTATCATTGGGAGGATTTGGAGAAGACAACTTCCTTTGGTTTCGGGGAGGAAATGCCAAACGCGGCTTCGAGGCCGCGTTTCAATTCACCTTTTGGTACAAAACCGTCTGCTTGAACCACTTTCGCCTGCATCCGGTAGGCATCGCTGTCATCCGCCGTGGTAATGAGGACCTTGGTGGCAGGCCATCCTTTCTTGATGATCTTTGTTGCTGCAAAGCCGTTGAGAACCGGCATGCTGACATCCATCAGGACAAAGTCCGGATGGAGTTTTCTCACTTGAGAAACAGCTTCCTCTCCGTTGCTCGCTTCGCCGACGACGGTGATGTCCGGAAGCCTGCTTAAGAAATCGTGGACGACCCTGCGAAATTCCGCGTGATCGTCCACCAGAAGAACCTTGACAGTCTTCATGTTTTTTCCTTTGGTTTGATGAGTGTTGTGGATTTTCTCTCATCAAAATTCAGCGGAAAATGCATGAAGCACATCGTTCGGAGACCGTATTTTGGAATAGGCCTCCTACCGTAGGAAGACTACGTGGATTACCGTAGATAAAACGAGTCAGAAAGAGGGGAAAAATGGGCTAGAACAACTCGACAACGGGGATGATCTCATTTTGAAACACGAAGGGTGTAACGGGGATCACAAAGACAGCAGACTTACTTCTTCGCTCCAAACCCGTGTTCGATGGCGTAGCGGACGAGGTTTGCCGCATCATGGACATGCACTTTTTGCATGATGTTGGTTCTGTGGGTATCGACGGTACGAGGACTGATAAACAGCCGTTCTGCAATTTGCTGGTTGTTGAATCCCTGGGCAATGAGATCCAGAATCTCATGTTCCCGATTGGTCAAGACAGTCTCTTCTTTCGATCCGTCGCGCTCATCGGCTTTCTTCATGTATTCGGAAATCATCAGCTCGGAAACGTGACGACCGATGAACCTCTTGCCCTCGGACACTGCGAGAATTGCATCGATCAGTTCTTCTTTTCCCGCATTCTTCAACAGGTAACCGCCTGCCCCCGCCTTGAAGATCTGATAAACGTATTCTGCGTTTTCATGCATGGTCAGTACGAGGACCCTTGTGGCGGGATGGCGATTGACAATCTGCCTTGTCGCCTCAATTCCTGAGATCTTCGGCATCGAAATGTCAATGATCACAATGTCCGGTGAAAGCGATTTGGTTTTCTGCAATGCCTCTTCACCGTCGGAAGCTTCACCGACAACTTCGAATTCAGAGTGTCCCTCGAGGAGGTTTCTGATTCCGGTGCGAATCAAGGCATGATCATCTGCCAGGAGTATTTTGATCGGACCCATGCTGTTGTTCCTCTGTTTGGGGTATCTCGACCATGATGGTCGTACCCTTCCCGGGGTGTGATTCGATAGTCAATGAGCCGCCAAAGGTGCTTGCCCGCTGTCTCATGCTGATAAGGCCCATTCCTCCCTTTTCCGCCCGCTCTTTCGGCATCGGAGGCGCAAATCCCTTCCCCTCATCTTCAATTGTCAATCTGATTCCCTTCTCATCCCGAATCAGCTGAACGGTTGCCGATGTTGCCTGTGCGTATTTTGAGATGTTGTTCAGCGCTTCCTGTGCAATCCTGTAGAGATTGATTTCAAGCGTATTGCCAAGCCGTTCGTTGACACCGTGGGCATGAAATGATATTGTGACACCCAACCGCTTGCCGACGGATTCGCACAGCAGCTGCAGCGCGGGTTTCAATCCGAAGTCCTCCAAAACGCTCGGCATGAGATTGTGCGATATTTCCCGCGCTTCGGTCATGACACTGTCGAGCAGCTGTTTGACCTCCAGGAGCTTTTTCAGATCCGCTTCCTTCAATCCTTCGGTGTCTTCGAGAACTTCAATGTTGAACTTGATCGCGGACAACATTCGACCGAGACCATCGTGAATTTCGCGGGCTATTCTTCGACGCTCAGCCTCCTCCGCTTCCATGCGTGCATCCGTCAACCGCACAAGTTCTTTTTCCCGTTCAAGGAGATCCTCATACAGTTCGGCGTTGGCAATCACAATAGCCGCCTTGTCCGCCAAAGAGGAAAGGAGCCGATGCTCCCGCTCCGACAGGCTGCGGTTTGTCCGAAATCCCACGACGAGGACCCCTTCAAGATTTGCCTTGATCCTAAACGGGAAGAGAGCGACAGTCGCCAATCCTTCTGTCGAGAACACGGGAAAATCCTCGGCAGGAAAATCAGGATTATTCACGATTGAGTGGATGACTGTTGGCCGACCCTTCGCGATGAGATCTCTGTGACTGCCTTTCATCAGATAGTGCCGGTTGTCGACCGCAGATCGGTTTCCTTTGATCCCCCTCCATCGGTAGACTTTCGATTCCTGGATCAGGATAACCCCGGAAAAATCCGCCCGGGAGAAAGCCCGTGCATTTCTGCTGACGATGTTGAGCACCCCCTCAAGTTCGAACGCCGCGGTCAATTGCCTGTCAATGGACCGGAGGGACTCCTGCTCCCAGAACCAGAGAGCCTGGTCCCTTTCAAGATTTTTTCTTTCCGTGATATCCCGGAAAGAAGCTTGAACAGCCATTTTCCCATTCCAGGCTACGAGTTTCGCGTTGATTTCAAGGTCGATGATCGTACCCGACTTTGTCAGTCCTTTCATTTCATAGTTTCTGAAGATGTCATCGCCGATCTTCTTCCGTTGATACTCACCCAGCATGAAAGGTTTGCTGCCCGGCGCGACAGTATCGTTAAAACTGGTGCGCATCATTTCTTCGGCGTTCTCATAGCCGAAAATGCGCACGGCCGACGGATTGACAAAACCAAGCAAGCCTTCCTGAATAACGACGATCCCGTCGAGCGAACTTTCGACGATATTCCGGTACTTTTCCTGAGACTCTTCGTACTTTCGCGCGAGCTCCCTCGGCTCGGAGAGATCGCGTCCCACGAGCACCAACCCGGATGGCTTCGTCCTGTCAAGCAACTGCGAAACAGAGAGCGCGACCGGAAACACCGAGCCGGTCCGTGTCTTGAAGTGGACCTCGAGCGATATGGGCCCGTGCATGGCATTTGGTGCGTTCTTCAGAACACGATCGGCCTCTTCAACCAGCTCCCGCAGGTGAATCCGTCCGAGTTGTTCCCCTTCATTCAGGCGAAGAGCTCTTCGAAAAACGTCCGTTGCATAACTGAGATAGCCATCCTGCCCTATGACACAGACCAGATCGTCGGTGGCATAAAGAACCCGTTCAGCGACAATCTCCACTGTGGGAACCATGGATTTCGAGAGCACGAAGGCGAACAGGCCAACGATCACAAGAGAGCTGAAGCCGCCTGTTATCAACGGCCTGAATCCGTAGAGCGGAATCAAGGCATCCACGACAAGGGCTGCGACGATGACCACAATCAGTCCGAACGCGAGCAGCAGCAGTGTCTTTTGCTCAGGGAGGGATGAGGAAGGGTAACGACGAACCATCAGCACTGCCGAGATCAGGCAACACAGGGAAATCCACACAACATAGGCATCGTATCCCTTCGCATGTGACACTGAGAAAATCCCATTCGTCGTAATCGTGACCTCGGTAATGAACCCCATGGTATGGAACATGGTGAGGGCAAGCGCGCCGCCGTAGAGAAGGACATACGACAGCGACCGATTCATAAGTCGCCCGTACCCGGTGTACACGGAAACAAAATGCAGGAAGACTGCAGGGAAAAGACAGAAACCTATGGCCCCAAGCTTGTGAACCATTTCAGCAGCCGCACGATTCTCCGATAATCTCAATCCTGCGTCGGAGAGCCCCCAAAGGACAAGACAAGCCACAAATGCAAAGAACAGCCGGTGGGATTCGTTCTTGGGATTCTTCAGCCACACAAAAAATCCCAGGAAGAACTCGGCGAGAGTTATGAGAAATGAGAGCAGTGCTTCGGAGTTCACGTCATGTCTCCAGGCGACCTCCCCGTACTCTTCCCTGCCGGAGAGAATCGGACAACGCTATGATTCAATGGTACCGAACGCCAGAAAGAATTTCAAATTCATCCGGAGGGTCCGGACTACAGGAGAGCGGGTGAGAATGGCTGACTTGTGCGTTCTATTTCGCAATAAGCTTCTTGTACGCCTCGACATCAAGCAATGAAGCAGCCTCATCGGCCTTCGTCAGCTTCACTTTGATCATCCAGCCGTCGCCGTACGGCTCCTTGTTCACTACCTCCGGGGTATCCTGCACCTTCTTGTTCACCTCCGTCACCGTGCCGGAAAGCGGAGCGTACAGGTCCGAAACGGCTTTCACCGCTTCGATGGTCCCGAACGCCTTCCCCTGCGTGAGAGTCGTCCCAACGGCAGGGAGTTCCACAAAAACGACATCCCCGAGCTCGCCCTGGGCATATTCCGTAATGCCAACGGTGCCGACGCCGCCTTCAACTTTGATCCATTCGTGATCTTTGGTGTATTTGAGATTCGACGGGAAGTTCATGGTCAATTGCTCTTTCGAATAGAACCAATGATACGTCAGTCTTTCTTGTCTTTGAAATCAAACGTTTCAACAAAATTGGTATCGATGTCGCCGCTTCTGAACCGCTCATCGCGCATAAGCTTCTTGTGAAACGGAATCGTCGTTTGAATCCCCTCGATGACAAATTCGTCCAGGGCGTAGTACATCTTGTCGATGGCTTCCACACGGCTTGTGCTTTTCACAATCAGCTTTGCCACCAAAGAATCATAATAGGGAGGAATTTCGTATCCGTCGTAGGCATGAGTATCGACCCTCGTTCCGAATCCGCCCGGGAAATGGAGCGTCACGATCTTCCCGGGAGATGGCCTGAATCGGTGATTGGGATCTTCTGCGTTGATCCTGCATTCAATCGCGTGCCAACGCGGTTTCGCTGTTGTTTTTTTCAGGCGTTCCCCTGCCGCCATTCCGATCTGCATCTTGAGAAGATCGACGTCATAGGATTCTTCGGTGACCGGATGTTCCACCTGAATGCGTGTGTTCATTTCCATAAAATAGAAATTTTTCTCCTTATCCAGGAGAAACTCAATGGTCCCCGCCCCGACATACTTGACGCTCTTCGAACCCCGCACGGCGGCAGAACCCATCGCTTCCCTGAGCTCGGGAGTGAGCGCGGGCGAAGGGGATTCTTCGACGAGTTTCTGGTGACGTCTTTGAACGGAACAGTCGCGCTCTCCAAAATGCATGACGTTTCCGTGACGATCCCCCATCACCTGGATTTCCACGTGCCGGGGCTCCTCGACGAATTTTTCAATGTAGACTGAAGGGTTTCCAAACGCCGTCTCAGCTTCATGACTGGCAGTACGATATGCGTTCTCCAGCTCCGACGTCTCCCGAACAATTCGCATTCCGCGGCCCCCCCCTCCCGCCGTCGCTTTGATGATAACGGGGAAGCCGATTCCCTGAGCGAGGCGCTTTGCTTCATTGAAACTCGAGATCACACCGTCCGATCCCGGAACGACCGGAACCCCCGCCTTTTTCATCGTCTCCTTCGCGAGAGCTTTGTCACCCATCGCTGAGATCGCCTCAGGACTGGGGCCTATGAATGTGAGGCCTGAAGCACCACAAATCTCGGCAAATCCCGCATTCTCCGCAAGAAAACCATACCCCGGATGAATTGCGTCCGCGTTCGTGATTTCCGCTGCCGCCATGAGACGGGGGATGTTGAGGTAGCTTTCCTTACTGGGGGGCGGGCCGATGCAGACCGCCTCGTCCGCAAACCGAACATGGAGAGAATAACGGTCAGCTTCCGAATACACCGCTACTGTTTTGATTCCGAGTTCCCGGCATGTACGAATGATCCGAAGGGCTATTTCACCCCGGTTTGCTATGAGGATTTTCTTGAACAAGAGGCTCTTTCAGGACAGATGATATTCAGGACGGATCGACAAGGAACAGGACATGGTTGTATTCCACCGGCTTGGCGTTCTCCACCATGATCTTCACAATCTTTCCGGCCACATCGGATTCGATTTCATTCATCAGTTTCATTGCCTCAACGATGCAGAGGACGTCGCCCTCCTTCACCTGCTGGCCGACCTCGACGTAAGGTTCCGCATCAGGCGAGGGTGCACGGTAGAAGGTACCGACGATGGGCGATTTGATTTCATGGTACTGCTTCTCTGTTTTGGGCTTTTGTTCTGGAGGCGGGGCAACCGGCGAGGGGGGCAGCGCCGCAGCCTGATTGGGATAGCTTGGCTGGTAGGGGAGTGCAAATGGAATCTGATATCCAGCCGCGGTCTGCGGCTTATGTTTCATCACCCGTATTTTCTTTCCCTCTTCTTCAATCTCAATTTCATCCACCCCACTGTTCTCGACGAGTTTAATGATCTTCTTGATATAAGAGAGTTCCATGAGGGCTCCTGATCTATGCGGATTTCACAGATTGACACGGATTCCGCTGATGCGAGACGGCGAGTGATCTGAAATCTTCAACAAACACACCATCATTTTATGGTACGAATCCGCGTAATCAGCTTCCATCCGTGAAATCTGCATTGCTTAGTTCTTGACTCTTTCCAAATACGCGCCCGATCGGGTGTCAACCCGAATTACATCCCCTTCGTTGATAAACAGAGGCACGTTCACCGTCGCGCCGGTTTCCACTCTTGCCGGCTTGGTTGCACCCGTGGCAGTATCCCCACGAACGCCCGGGACAGTTTCCACCACCCGCAATTCAACGTTAAATGGTATCTCGGCACCAATCACATCCATACCGACCATCATGATCTGCACGGTCTCCCCCTCTTTCAGGAACTTTGCTCCCTCCCCCAGAGATTCTTCACCGACCGGCATCTGTTCGTAGCTCTTTTTGTCCATAAACTGATAGCTGGATCCATCATGATAGAGATATTGGAATTCCTTCTGCTCGACCCGGATTTCCTCAACGCTTTCGCCCGACCGAAACCTGTTTTCCGTCACTCGTCCGTTCCTGAGATTCCGGAGCTTTGCCTGAACAAAGGCGCGGAGATTTCCGGGGGTTCGATGGATGAACTCATCTATCCGATGGAGTTCCCCGTTAAACTTGATTACCATCCCAACACGAAAGTCAGCGGTTGTTGCCATAAAATCATCAAAATCGAATAGTTTTTGTCAAAAAAATGATATTTTTTATCAAAAATGGGCACAAAAGATACCTAAAATAAGATGGAATGTCAAGCGAAGTTTCTTGTGTGCATTTCGTACCGGCTTTGTGCTCATTCGTCCCTCGGATTCGTGCTAACTCAAAAAGAATCAATCAGTTATCTTTGGAATTCCAGCTTGGGAATTATATACTTGACAAACCTTCCAAAATGTTGTATATTGAACCTACCAATTAGGAGATAGCCATGAGTACCGATACCCCCAAATTCCGAAGCCTTCTGGACGTGACCAAGCGGTTCCCCGACGAGCAAACCTGCCGTGACTACCTCGCCAAAGCCCGTTGGGGTACCAAGATCGAATGCCCTCACTGTCATTCCTCCGAGAAAATCTATACGTTTCAGTCGGGCAAGTTGTACAAGTGCGGTTCCTGCCAAAAGCAGTTCACCGTCAAAGTGGGGACGATTTTTGAGGACTCCGCACTTCCCCTCCAAAAGTGGTTCATGGCGATCTATCTCATTACGGCTCACAAGAAGGGCATTTCCTCCCTTCAACTTCATAGGGATATTGGCGTGACTCAGAAAACGGCTTGGTTCATGCTTCACCGGATTCGTTACGCCGTCCGTACGGATTCCGTGAACCGTTCTCCCCTGTCGGGTACGATTGAAGCCGATGAAACCTATATCGGCGGGAAGCACAAAGGCCTTGTTGGTAGAACGACCGCGAAGAAAGCCGTTGTCATGGGTATCGTTCAACGTGGCGGTAGGGTGATCGCTCAACAAGTCACTAAGGCCAGTGCCGCGCAACTTCAACCGATCATTCGCAGAAACACCAAGAAAGGTTCTACTGTCGTTACGGACGATTGGGGCGCATATAGCGGACTCTCCCACACCTTCAACCATCAGATTATTAACCACAGTCAAAAGGAATATGTACGCGGTGACGTTCACACGAACACCGTTGAAGGTTTTTGGGCGTTGCTCAAGCGCGGTATTCACGGTATTTACCATCACGTTTCCAAGAAACACTTAGATAAGTATGTTGACGAGTTTGAGTTCCGTTGGAACAGTCGCAAAGCGAAAGACCCTGTTAGGTTCTCGTTCATGCTGAATGATTGTGAGGGACGATTGACATACAAAGGGCTCATTCAGAAATAAAGATAAATGCCAAATTCAAAATCACGGATAATATGGTTATTGCTACCGTTGCTAATAGTCCTGACAACAACTGTATTCCAACAAATCTTTTCGGAGTTAGCAAATAAGCATCTTGACCCAATTGGCGTAGCAATTGGGAATAGATTACTACTGCTAATATGCCTGTTCCTAATAGCTGGAATATGTTCACTTGCATTATTCTATTTCTCCGTTCTTACACAGAAAGACCAGGGTGTCTCCCGTTCGGTTGGGCATGAGTCACTCCCTATACCCGACAAGAAACAAAGCGAGAAAGAAATCCGACAATCACACGAACGCCTCTTGAAAAATCTATCTGGCGGTGAAAAGAGAATGTTGCAGAGATATTTTGACGATGATACAAAAACACAAATGTTCCATGTCTCCGATGGGGGTCCTGCGGGCTTAGCAAGCAGGGGTATCTTGTTCAATCCATCCTCCTACGTGTATGGTGTCGAAGTATCTTATAACATTTCAGAATGGGCATGGGAAATGCTCAAAGAGAATCCTAAGTACTTAACGTAAATCTGAATGTTTCAATGGTTACCCCGTAAAAACAATGGCAGAAGAACCAACAACACAAGGCCAGAGCGACAAAGAGAACTCCGGCAAATCTGTTCCACCTTCTTCCCCAATGGGCGAATCCCCGCGTGAAGAAACACCAAGAACAGAAGAGACACCCCCCACCCAACCAAATCATGGAAATAGTGAGAATGGAAAAGAGTCTGTGTCGCGTTCTTGGTGGGAGAAGTCGATGGTTGTTGCAAACTTCATAATGGCTGCTTCGGCTGTCGCTACGATTTGGGTTGTTTATATTATGAATTCCGACCAAAACGAAATCACCGCGCAATACTCCAAAGCAGACCTGCGCGCCTATCTTGCGATCAATGACTTGCAAATGTATCCACTCAAGGTCGGGGAGATGATTCGCGTTGATTTGATAATGAAGAATGTTGGGAAAACCCCAGCCCGGCAAATTGTGCATAACTACACAGTTAAGATTGGGACTGGAATTTATCCCCAAGAGATCGACAGTCTTTTGGCCAAGCAAATCCCAAGATTTGAATCCGTCATAGGTCAGGGGATGACCGATAACTACATTATTGAATTTAGACCGTTTACCGAAACTGACCAGAGAGAAGTCTTTGTACTCGGAACAAAGAGATTGTATTGCTTCGGTATCTTCATTTACGTTGACAAGTTTGGTGAAGAACAGTACATTCACTACGCGTTTCACTGGGACAGGCACAGACAAAAGTTCGTGTTTGAAAATTTCTTCAACGACGCAACCTGATATGAAAAAAACCAAGAAGACCAAACCAACCAAGAAGCGCGCGGAGCGCGTGACTCTTGCGATGCCGTTCGGAGAAGCAATCCGGCGGATCGCGGCAGCGCCACCACCGCCTAAGCCTAAGAAATAAGGGGTCTTAGCGGATTGTAGTTTTTCCGCTTGACTTTGAATGGGCGGAAAGGTTACATTTGCAAAGCAGGATGTCGCTCGAAAGGAGGTTTGTTTCGGGCGCGATCTTAGGGTGATAATGGCCTGTACATTATCACCCTTTTTTGTTTTCCCATTATTAGCAGGAGAAGCAACATTAGGCTGGTACAGGCACGGCTGTAATGTTGAGTCGCCCCCGTAGCTCAAAAGGATAGAGCGACATCCTGCTAAGATGAGGGTTGGGAGTTCAAATCTCCCCGGGGGCACCCATTTTGATCTTAGCCCAAGCCCTTCGGTTTGGGCTATTTTAATGTCTTGAAAGTGATTGCTTATTGCTGAATTCTTTGTAAATTCAGCAGTTTTAGTATTAAAGCATAGGTGTGTCATATATATAGTCCCGTCCAGCTTTAAGTGCTATATTTGTCGAAATCACGCCGGATTCTACATTCCAGAACGGCTTTACTCCCTTTCAGGCCCACTTGAGGAGTTGTTTTCATGTTGAAGGATCTATCAAGGATTTCGTACCACCCCACGATTCTCTCGACCATAGGCCGGACACCCCTGGTGAAGCTCTCGAAGATCACAGCGGGGATGAAGCCGGCGGTTTTTGCCAAAGTGGAGTATTTCAATCCCGGCGGGTCGGTCAAGGACAGGATTGGAATCGGGATCATTGAAGAGGCAGAGAAGGAAGGAAGACTCAAACCCGGAGGCACGATTGTCGAATCGACGTCGGGAAACACGGGATTGGGACTTGCAATCGCTGCCGCGGTCAAGGGCTACAAGTGCATTTTTACCATGCCCGACAAGATGAGCATCGAGAAAATCCGTCTCCTGAGGGCATTCGGAGCTGAGGTTATCGTCACGCCGACCGCCGTGCCCCATGAATCACCGGAAAGTTATACAGAAGTCGCCAAACGCGTCGTTCGCGAGACGCCCAACTCCATTCTCGCAAATCAGTACTATAATCCAAAGAACCCGGAAGCACACTACCGGACGACCGGACCTGAAATATGGGAACAGACGGGCGGACAGATCGATCACTTCGTTTGCGGAATCGGCACCGGAGGGACCATCAGCGGGGTTGGCCGCTACCTCAAGGAACAGAACCCGAACATCAAGGTCGTTGGAATCGATCCGAAGGGATCTATTCTGCGGGAATATTTCTACACAAAGAAGTTTTCGCCTGTTTTCAAGACGTACAAAGTTGAAGGGATCGGTCAGGATTATGTCCCCGGAGTTCTCCAGTTTCAATTTGTGGACGAAGTCATCGAGGTAACTGACAAGGAATCATTCATCACGGCCCGGAGATTGACCCGTGAAGAAGGCATTTTCGTGGGGGGATCGGCCGGAACGGCGATGGCCGGTGCCCTCAAGTACATCGAACACCTCAATGAGAAGGACGTTGTGGTTGTTCTTCTTCCCGATACGGGGGAACGATACCTCAGCAAGATCTACAATGACGACTGGATGAGGGAGAATCGGTTTCTCGTTCCGGAGCGCATTACGGTGAGGTACGTGTTGGAGGGAAAGAAGGGAATCCCCGAGCTTATTTCCATCGATCCCATAGCCACAGTCCGCAAGGCACTGGACTTCATCCGAGAGCATAATGTGTCCCAGTTGCCGGTCCTTGACCAGGGGGCTCCCGTGGGGAGCGTCGAGGAAAGCGACCTCATGAGTGCAGTCCTTCAGGATGCTGGTGCGTTCGATTCGCCGGTGAAAACGCACATGAAGCCTTCCTTTCCACGCGTCAATGTCGACGAACCCATCAGCGTGGCAATCGGCTTTCTCGCGAAAAAACACCACGCGGTTCTGGTGGAAGAAGGAAATTCTGTTATTGGAATCGTCACGCGGTTTGATGTGATTGAATATATGGCGCGGTGACGCAGATTTCGCTGATTGACGCGCCTGCCCGCCTCAATGCCTCCACGAGGCAGGCGGGGATTACACAGATTCGTACCTTGAAATGATCACAAGGGGGAAAGAGGTTATGGGGGGATTGTTGTATGGAGAACTCACCGCGAGGATTATCGGCGCGGCTTATACGGTTCACAATACCCTTGGTGCCAACCTCACGGAGGCAACATACAAGAACGCACTGATCGTTCAACTTCGTCTTATGGACATGGCGGTCGAGGTCGAAAAAGAAATTCCACTGAGCTTTGCCAAGGTTGATGTCGGAATCCAGAGGGTCGATATTCTTGTTGAAGGAAAGATCATCATTGAAGCAAAAGCAATCCGCAAAATCTCCAACGACCATCTCAAAAAACTTCTCGCGACATTGCGGAATTCAGGGCACCAACTTGGGCTGATCATCAATTTCGGTGCAAGCGTGCATGTGAAACGAGTTATCAACACTATCCAAAACAAGTAAGATGCGGATGGCACTGATTGACACGCCTGCTCGCCTCATTGCCTCCACGAGGCAGGGAGGGATTCCTCAGATTCGCTCTGTAAGATGGTCTTTCGCCCTTATGGATTACACCATCATTTCACAGTACGAATCCGTGAAATCAGTTTGAATCCGCGAAATCCGCATAACGAAGGAAACCACCATGGGATTCTCCACAAAGGCAATTCACGCCGCGATTGAACCGGACCCGACGTACGGCTCCATCATGACGCCTATCCACCTCACGTCAACCTACGTACAGGAAGAACTTGGGAAGAACAAGGGGTATGTGTACGCCCGCGTTTCCAATCCCACCAGGACGGTGTTGGAACGCCAGATCGCGGCGCTGGAAGGAGGCGGGGAAGGGCTCGCGTTTGCGTCGGGGATGGCAGCTATTTCGACCCTGTTCTCGTCTCTGAAATCAGGGGATCATGTGGTTGCTTCCCACAATGTCTACGGCGGAGTGTACCGCATGGCACAGGGTGTTCTCGCCGGCTTCGGTGTCGACTTCGATTTCGTCGATACCACCGATCTTGATACTATACGGAGATCGATCCGTCCCGCCACACGGATGGTCTATGTCGAAACTCCTACGAATCCAATGATGGAGGTTACGGACATCGCGGGTGTCGCAAAACTTTGCAGGAACAAAAAACTGGTTTCTGTGGTGGACAACACGTTCGCTACGCCGTACTTGCAGAATCCGTTGGAATTCGGAATCGACATTGTTGTGCACAGTGCAACAAAGTATCTCAACGGACACAGCGATATGCTTGGGGGATTGATCGTCCTCAACGACAAACAAATGACCGAGCGTCTTCGCTTTCTTCAGAAATCGATCGGCGGCATCATGAGTCCATTTGAAGCATGGATGTGCCTTAGAGGGATCAAGACCCTGGCCCTTCGAATGGATCGACACAACCGAAATGCCCTGGACATCGCCGCATTTCTTTCCAAGCACCGGTCAATCAAAAAGGTTCATTTCCCGGGGCTGGTTTCTCATCCTCAGCATCGTTTGGCGAAGAAACAGATGAAGGGTTTTGGCGGAATGATCTCCTTCGACCTTGGAAGCCTCGACAGGGCAAAGACATTCCTGAAGCGTGTGAAACTTTGCGCGCTGGCGGAGAGCCTTGGGGGAGTCGAGACGCTAATTTCTCATCCGGCGACCATGACACATTCCTTCATCACTGCCGAGCAGAGGAAGAAGATCGGAATCACAGATGGGCTGGTGCGTCTCTCGGTGGGGATTGAAGATGTGGAAGATATCCTCGAAGACCTCAAACAGGCATTGAGCGCGCTTTAGAGCATCAGTACAGAAGGTACTTCCGGCGAAGGAGGGAAAACCGGTCAATCTCGTTGTCCGCGTCCCGCATGATCGCCTCTGGGCTCACACCGGCATCGATCTTTTCTCTGAGTTTCCGTGTTCCCGCCAACCGATCAATTCTTGGGACACTCCACTTGAAATCACCGGGGTAGAGCCGCCTCAGAGTCGAGAGAACGAAAATGCCGGCCCTGATCGCATCATACGATTCCCTGTCGACCACCCGGACAAATACCCCGCTACAGACCACGCCGGAGTGCTTGGGCCTGGGCGCGGTCCGGCGATCAGCCGTCGGAGTGAAACGGATCGGTTCGAAAGCAACACCGGGGAGGTGCGCCCCGTTCAGTTCACGAGCGAACAATTCTCCGTTCACGAAGGGCGCCCCAATGGTCTCAAATGGGCTCGACGTGCCCCTTCCTTCAGAGACATTCGTTCCTTCAACGAGACACATGCCCGGATAGACGATCGCTGTTGAAAGCGACTTCATGTTTGGCGAAGGCGCTATCCATGGAAGTCCTGTTTCATCATACCACATCGTTCTTTTCCATCCCTCCATTGGCACAACCGTCAATCGTGCTTTGACGCCGTTCGCAAGCCATCCCTCGTTATTGAAAAGCAATGCAAGCTCACCCACCGTCATGCCGTGGACGATAGGAATCCGGTGGAGGCCGACAAAACTCCCGAGCGAATCCTCCAGCACGAATCCGGCAACTGCCGTTCCGCGAACCGGGTTCGGTCTGTCAAGGACGACAAAGGGAATCCCCGCCTCGGCAGCCGCCTCCATGGAATAGGAAAGGGTGCTGACATACGTGTAGAAGCGTGCCCCGATATCCTGAATGTCGAACAGAAGGAGATCGATATCCCGCAGCATCGCGGGCGACGGCTTGTAGGCCCTGCCGTACAATGAATACACGGGAACTCCCGTTGCCTCGTCCACGGTGTCTCGCAACTCACCATCCACGTCCCCACGAATCCCATGCTCGGGTCCAAACAGCGCAACCAGGCGCGTGGTCCGATTCCGATGGAGCGCATCGGCAAGATGTGTTCCGTCCAAAAGAAGGCCGGTGTGGTTGGTTACCAGGCCGACCCTCTTTCCTTCAATGAGGTGAGAAGACTTCGAGAACAGAAGGTCGGCCCCGGTTTTGACCTGGGCTGAAACGGTAAACAGTGAAGAGCAAAGAGTGAAGAGGAGGAAGAGGGATGAACAAAATGTAAAATGGGAAAAGGCGACCATTATTTGCGAAACATGACGCGCAAAACATGTTTCCACTTTCGCGGAAACGTGAGGCCTGAAACCTGCTTCCATAGCATTCATCTGATTTTCTTCTGGGCGAGGGACCAGGCTGCGAGAGTCATTCCGTCCCACACTTCGCCAGAATCGACTCTGCGCTGCAGATCATCTGCCGTCAGGGGAGTCTGTTCAAACTCTTCCGTCCTGTCCGGCGACGATTCAACATTGCGGAGCTGCCGCGCAATGAATATTTTGCATATCTCGTTGGTGACTCCGTTGTACGGATTGAATTCGCCGACCTGATCCATGATCTGTGCATCCAAGCCGGCCTCTTCCGCCAGCTCTTCCCGGGCGGTCTGCTCGTAGCTCGATCCTTCTTTCACGCCTCCGCAGGGAAATTCAAGACTCTCACGATCGCACAGATACCGGTATTGCCGCACAAGCACAATTCGGCCGTCAGGAAGTACGGGAATAACCAGGCTCGCCCCCAGAGTGTGCACGTAGTGATATTCTCCCCGGTGCTCATTTCCGATTTCAAATGAGTCAACCTTGTAGGTCCACCAGGAGTTCTTATGGAGAGTTTTCTCGGTGAGTTTTTTCCAGCGTTGGAGAGGCATGAACGGTTTTACATTCTACATTGAGAGTTGAACATTGAATATTGTTTTTCAGTTCTGGATCACAAGCAGTGCCCATTACTCAACGCTCGGAAAAAAGCAACGCTCAATTCTCAACACTCAATGATCAATATTCAAATAGATCGTCCGGCTGCAATCTCCTGCTCGGAGAAGAAGAAAGCGACCTCGATTCTTCCGTTTTCGGCTGAATCAGAACCGTGGACAATATTTTCCCCTTTGTTGTCCGCGTAGAGTTTTCGAATCGTTCCTGCAGCAGCGTCTTTTGGATCCGTGGCCCCGATGAGTGTTCGAAAATCGCTCACGGCATTTTCCTTCTCCAGAGCTATCGGTACACAAGCCCCGCTGGCCATGAATTCCACAAGACCGTCGTAGAATGGACGCCCCTTGTGAACTGCATAGAAGGCACCGGCAGTCTGAGGTGTGAGCCGCACCATTTTCATGCCAAGAATGGCAAAGCCGGCTTTTTGGATTCGGGCAATGACTTCACCCTGGAGGTTTTTCCGAACACAGTCCGGTTTGAGAATTGCTAACGTACGCTCGAGAGCCATATCAGGGCCTCATCCTTGATGGACAGAGAATCGTTCGTTGTTTCGTTGTCTCGTTGTTTCGTTGTTTCGTTGTCTCGTTGTTTCGTTGTCTCGTCGTCTCGTTGTTTCGTTGTCTCGTCGTCTCGTTGTTTCGTTGTTTCGTTGATTCGTTGATTCGTTTTCCTAGCTTCTCGTCTGCGACCACCAGCGCTCCATGACATCGGAGACATTCGTTTTGGCTCCGGCTTGCTTCCACTTGTCGAAGAACTTCACATCTCCGCTTCTCGGAGGAGGATTCGGAAAATCAATCTGAATCCGTTGTGGCATCGGAATCGAATCACCCACGATTATTGCCTCTCCCTGTCTGAGCATCGGGATTGCGGCGTCGAGACCCGTGAATGTCTCGGGAACGAGTTTTCGTATGAAGGACTGGTCAGTTGGATTGAGAAGCCTGAGGATAACGAAGTTGTTACATTGCGAAAGGATTGTTTCAGAGATCTCCGATGGCCGTTGGCTGACAACCATACAACTCACGCCATATTTACGTCCCTCTTTGGCAATCCGCTCGACTATGCGGCGCGCTGCCTTTGAGCCTCCCTCCACTGTCGATAAGTAGTTATGCGCTTCCTCGAACACCAGTAAAAGGGGCAAGTCGGCCCTATTGGGATTCCAGAAATTGAAATCAAATGTGATGCGCGCAAGGAGGGCTGCGACAGTGTTGACAATATCGAACGGAACTCCGCTCATATCCATAATGGTGATCTTCGATTTCCCGTCGAGCCCAAAGAACATCATCATCAGGGGTTTCACGGAATCCGTTGTCTCGCAGACCCTCAACTTGAACATGAAAGCATAGCGGGGATCATTCATTTTACTCGTCAGCCGGACAATGAGCCGCGTCAGCTTTCCGTAATAGGGTCCTTCCTTGCTGACGCCTGCCAGTGTCGTTCTTTCTGTTTCAAAGAAGTGCAATTTTGACCGCACCTGGTTCAAGTCAAAGTAAACAGGGGAATCAACGGTAATGACTTCTGAGAGCTTTTGATTTGCGCTCTTTTTCGCGGCATACACAAGATCCTGGAGCAACGAAACCTGGATCGAACCATTCTCATCCGAAGGATCGATGAGCATTTCGATCATTTCTTCGAAATTCATCAACCAGTATGGGAGTTCCAATGCAGCGATCTCGAAGTGTTTTGCGCCGCTGGGGAAGGCCTGCTTGTATTCGTTATGCAGATCAAGAACCATGATCCGCGTGTCGGGATATTCCACGACTTTCTGGAGGATCGATGCAACCGTACACGACTTCCCTGATCCGCTCGATCCAAGGATGGCCAGGTGCTTTCCAAAAAAGCGGTTTGGGTCCAGATAGGCCCGTTCGTTTTCGAAGAAGGAAAGGAGACCCAGCGAGAAGTTGAACTGTTGATAGGCAGAGAAAACGACTTTGATATCCTTGTCCTCGAGAAGGAAGACGATACTATCGGCAGTCGGGAGGATGGAGACTCCTGCCTCGAACTTGTTATTCTTTAACACACCGATCAGAATGATCTTCATCATGAACCGTTCCGCCATCCCCTCGGCAAGCTGGAGAACGGTCTTGCGAAATTCCGATACCATTCCAATGACAAATACTTTTCCGGCCGGAATGATGACATAACTGCCTATCTGGCCAATGGTGTACGTCTTTTCACCGATCTTCTTGGTCAAGTTGGTGATTTGGGGATCGACCATGGCCGTAACCTCCGTACTCGTGATCTCCCAAACGGTTCCGATCCTTTTTTGCTCCCACATGGGCTTTCCTTGAGAATACTGGGGTTGTTCTTTGAATTAGGAGCGTTTCCCTTTTCCTGCGGAACGACGGATTCTCCTCCTTGTTCCGGCCTTCTTCGAAGTTGTGGTTTTTTTTGCAGCAGGACCTTTCTCCTTGCGTGCGGAGAGCACGCGTTCCATCATCTCTCCGATCAGAGCCGGGCTATCGACGACGTGAATTCCCGCTTTGCGCATTGCCGCAATTTTCTCTGCGGCAGTCCCTTTTCCACCCGAGATAATGGCACCGGCGTGACCCATTCGGCGACCCGGGGGTGCCGTTTGACCGGCGATGAATCCCACCACCGGTTTCCTCACATGTTTCTTTATGTACTCCGCGGCCTCCTCCTCTGCCGTCCCTCCGATTTCGCCGATCATGATAATCGCGTCAGTTCCCGAATCTTCATTGAAAAGCCTGATCGCGTCGACAAAGCGCGTACCAATAACGGGATCACCGCCTATGCCAATGCACGTGGATTGCCCAATGCCCCGCTGCGTGAGCTGCCATACGGCTTCGTAGGTGAGAGTGCCGCTGCGCGAAATCAGTCCAATCCGTCCCGGTTTGTGAATGAAACCGGGCATGATGCCGACCTTGCACTGACCGGGAGAAATAATCCCGGGGCAATTCGGACCGATCATGCGGACATTGTTTCTTATCAGGTGATCATAGACGCGAACCATGTCCTTTGCGGGGATGCCCTCTGTGATGGCGACGATGAGTTTGATTCCCGCTTCCGCGGATTCAAGGATCGCGTCCGCCGCCGCTCCGGCCGGTACGAAGATGACCGATGCGTTGGCTTTCACTCGCTGCACGGCATCTGCAACCGTATTGAACACAGGAACGGGTCGGGAGAATTTGTCTGTTTCATTCCCGCCATAGGTCATTCCCCCTTTTCCGGGAGTCACACCCGCGACAACATTCGTTCCGTATTCGATCATTTGTTTCGTGTGAAACGTGCCTTCACCGCCGGTAATACCCTGAACCACTAATCGTGTCTTCTTATTGACGAGGATGCTCATGGAGGTTGGAAGCTTGGTTAATTGGTGAAATGGTTAATTGGCAAATGATTCCAGAAAATCTGCAACCATCAATATCGTTGCTTCCTCAAAATGCCGGCCAAGGATCTGCAGGCCGATCGGCAATCCCCGAGGGTCAGTCCCGCAAGGGATACTCACACCGGGAATTCCGGCAAGATTCGCCGATGTCGTAAAGATGTCGGAGAGATACATCTGCAGCGGGTTGTCCAATTTCTCTCCGGCCTTGAATGCCGTTGTCGGCGACGTCGGAGTGATGAGACAATCGACATGCTCGAATGCCTTGTCGAAATCCTCCTTGATCAGGCGTCGGA
Source organism: Bacteroidota bacterium (assembly GCA_035286705.1). GTDB lineage: Bacteria > Bacteroidota > Ignavibacteria > UBA10030 > UBA10030 > JACPLA01. The sequence goes on along the minus strand of DATECW010000080.1, from coordinate 9,872 downwards.
CTTTCTGTCCTTTGCGGTAATACGCGTCGTAGTATCCCGCGGAAAGGACGTAGGTCCCCAGCATGATTCGCCGTTTCACTTCGGCGCCAAATCCCTCGCTTCTTGAAAATACGTACATTTCGGTCAAATCATCGCCGCGCGTCGATCGTCGCCCGTACCGCGCTCCGTCATATCGGGCCAGGTTGGAGGACGCTTCCGCTGTTGCCAGAATATAGTACGTTGCGACTGCGCTGCTGGAATGAGGCAGCGACACTTCCTTGACAGTTGCCCCGTTTGAGCGCAGAACGTCGATTTTCTTCTCAATGGTTCCGCGCACGTTTGTGTCGATCTCATCGCTAAAATACTCTCGCGGTATTCCGATCCGGAGTCCGGCTACACTCTTCGAGAGTGAGGAAGTGAAATCCGGCACCGGAACTGATGCTGACGTGGAATCCCGATCGTCATATCCCGCAATCACATTCAGAACCCTTGCGGCGTCCTTCACCGTGAGTGCAAACGGTCCTATCTGGTCAAACGAGGAGGCAAAGGCCACAAGGCCATATCGCGAAACGCGGCCGTAGGTTGGCTTCACTCCTACCACTCCCGTCAGCGCTGCCGGCTGTCTGATAGAACCGCCTGTATCGGTTCCGAGGGACGTCGTCGACATGCCCGCTTTGACCGCAACTGCGGACCCCCCGCTTGATCCGCCCGGAACTCTGGTTTCATCCTGCGGAAGCTTCACGCGCCCGAAGGCCGAATTCTCCGTGGACGATCCCATGGCGAATTCATCCATGTTGGTTTTCCCAACAAGAATGGCATCGGCGTCGAGCAATCGTTGCACAACAGTTGCATGATAGGGAGCCACAAAGTTCTCGAGGATTCTCGATCCGCAGGTCAACGGCTCGTCTTTTACGCTGATCGCGTCTTTGATCGAGACCACCATTCCTGCCAGGGGCCCTGCGGTTTCCCGTTCACGTTTCTTATCGATTTCTCGTGCCCGAACCAGCGCCTTTTCTGAGAATACCGAGATGAATGCATTCAGACGGCTCTGTTTCTTGATCACATCAAGGTAATTCCGCGTGATGGCTTCGCAGGATGTCTTTCCCACGGAAAGGTCGGCTGTGATCTCATCGTACGATTTCATTGGCCCGGGATTTTGCAGAAGTGCAATATGCCGGGCGTGCCCGGCATAGGAAGGATTGACTTCAGAGAGGCTTCAAAAAAGCCTGACCTCTCGTGCCGCTTCCAGTAAATAATATTGTTCTTGGAAAAGCGTCATCGCGTAGGGAAGACGGCCTGCCTGCCGAAGTGTTTCGGCACGCAGGCGGGCACTACTGCCTTTTTGAATAGTCTCATAAGAAAAACACATGACTTCTTTTGAGAAGTGGCACTAGCTTTTCTTTTCCGGCTCGTCGATCTTCTTTACCTCTTTTTCAACATCATCCTGAACCTCACGGGCAGCCTTCCGGAACTCCCTGATCCCTTTTCCGAGACCCTGCGCAAGTTCAGGAATCTTTTTCGCCCCAAAGAAAATGAGGATAAAGAGGATGATGAGTAGTATTTCGCCTGTGCCGATATTTCCAAACATGGCCCTTCTCCTCTGTCCCTATGACAGGTTATTGACGACTTCGTGAACTGAAAAACTCTCAACGAGAGACTTGAAAATCTTCTGTCCGTCGGTATTTCCCAGGACGGCGTCGCACGCCCGTTCCGGATGAGGCATCATGCCCAGAATATTCCCGGTCTCATTGATGATGCCCGCGATATTCCTTGATGACCCGTTCGGATTGGCGCCATCGGTCAATTCACCAGCCGGTGCCGAATATCGGAATACGATCTGGCCGTTTCCTTCCAATCGGTTCAGCGTCTCATCGTCGGCAAAGAAGTTTCCGTCTCCATGTGCAATGGGAATACGCAGGACATCCCCCGCGACACAGTCTCCCGTGAACCGAGAGTGCGTGTTCTCGACCCTGAGATACACGTCCTTGCAGACGAACCTGAGTGAATCGTTGCGCAGCAGTGCTCCGGGGAGCAATCCCGCCTCCGTGAGAATCTGGAATCCGTTGCAGATGCCCATCACCACACCCCCCCGCCGTCCAAATCGGACGACATCTTTCATGATGGGAGAAAATCGTGCAATGGCACCGCACCGCAAATAGTCGCCGTAGGAAAACCCACCGGGGATGATCACAACATCGACATCTTCCAACGATGATTCTTTGTGCCAGATATATCGCACATCGTGATTCATCACCGCGCCCACGGCATGATGAGCGTCATGATCGCAATTGGAACCCGGGAACACTATGACCCCAAACTTGACCTTAGGCATGAACCTTGCTCTTTTTCTCTTCCACCGTGTAGGAAAAATCTTCCATCACCGGATTTGAAAGGAGTTTCTCGCATGTCTCTTTCGTGATTCGTTCCGCTTCCGTCCTGTCATTGGTGTTGATGTCAAATTCAATGTATTTCCCGATACGAACGTGAGCTACCCGGTCATACCCGAGAGAATGGACGCCGTGCTCGACTGCCTTCCCTTGAGGATCCAGAATGGACTTGCGTAACGTAACCGTGATTGTCGAATGAAACACTGACCACTCCCTAAATGTCGATGCTTGAGACTTCCGATTCATCCTCTGAATCGCGTTCGATGTGCCTCAATGTCCTGCGGAGCCACTGAAAGGCCGATTTGACGATTCCGAAACCTATGAAGAAGAGAAGGACCCCGAAAAGATACTGGCCCTCGGAAATAATGATGGCCACGGCCGCGGCGGAGAACGAGATGGCTCTCCATGGGTGGGCCCTCAGGTCCCTCGAAGTGAATCTCGGAAGCGTATCGTACCGCACACGACTCACCATGAGAAGCGAGAGTCCTGCAACGAGGGGACCAATCATCATCTTGCTTGTTCCCTGCAGCCCAGCTCCTTCCGTGTAGTAATGAAGAAGGAATGCGCAAACGGCGATTGCCTGGAAAGGAATCGGAAGGCCTTTGAAATAGTCTTTGTCATACCCGACGAGCTGGACATTGAACCGGGCCAGACGGATCGCCCCGAACACCAGCGGCATGGAACTGATAACAATGCCAAGATTACCGAGGGTGTGGAGATATGCCTGGAACACAAGCAAGGATGGGGCTGCTCCGAACGAGACGACATCGGCAAGTGAATCAAGTTCAACACCGAACTGACTTGAGGATCTGGTAATCCTTGCCATAAGCCCGTCAAGAGAGTCGAAGACTGCAGCAAGGATAATGAACCAGGCGGCAAGTTCAATCTGGCCGCGACTTGCATGCATCAGGGACATGAATCCACAGAATGCATTGAGGGTCGTGAACAGACTCGGGACAACGGCACGTGTGATTTTCATAGACTCCTGCTGGGAGTTACGGGAGTTCGGCCAGAATCGTCTCACCGGCCACTGCACGGTCACCGACAGCCACCTTTGTGACCGCCTTATCCGGGACAAACACATCCACCCGCGAGCCAAACTTGACCATGCCAAACCGTTCGCCGATACTGACTGTATTTCCTGTTTTCAGGTCGCAGACAATCCGTCTTGCAACAAATCCGGCTATCTGTTTAAATAACACTTTTCCCTTGTGATTCTCGAGCCCGATAATTGTTTGTTCGTTTCGCTCGGAGGCCTTGTCTTCAAAAGCCGCAAAGTACTCCCCTTTGACATAGCGGAAATGCGATACAACTCCGGTGACGGGGATCCTATTCACATGAATATCCAGGGGGGACATAAAAATGCTGATTTGGGTGGCCGGACCCTTGATAAACTCCTGCTCTTCGACCTCTTTGACGACAATGACCTTTCCATCGGCGGGCGACACCACGATGGAATCGCCGGAAGGGGTCGATCGTTCGGGATCCCGAAAGAAATTCAGCGTAAAACCGAAGAAAAGGACGGCTAGAGCGATGATGCCGTATCTTAAGACGCGTGGTTCGACTGCGATACTGGCAATCACGACAGCGATGAGACAAATGCCGGTGATCGTGAAAAAGACATCATAGCCATATTTTGTGATCATACAGGGGGAACGTCAACAGAGACGCCGCAAACGCACCGCAATTTCTGAGTGTTTTCAAAAAAAGTATACCAAAAAAAGGTCCGAATGTCAAGAAAAGGCATCAGAGTGTGCTAGCGCTCAGTTACATTTCGGATTGAAAAAGGAGATCTGATTGAGTATCTTGTTGCTGCGGCGATTGAACCATGTCGCGGGTTGTGCCTCTTGGCAACACGCCGTCTCGGTTGAGAATCTTTTTGCCCCGTGGTGTAACTGGCAACACGCCTGACTCTGGATCAGGAAAGTCTAGGTTCGAGCCCTAGCGGGGCAGCAAGCAAATTGCGGAATGCGGAGTGTGGATTGCGGATTTGGAAGATTGTTGGGGCGGATGCTTCGACGGCTGTCTTCTCAATCCGAAATCGGCAATCGACATTCCGCATTTTCTTCCGGCCCTATCGTCTAACGGTTTAGGACGCAGCCCTCTCAAGGCTGAAATACGGGTTCGATTCCCGTTAGGGCTACGAGGCACTGTAAGTTGGCAGATCGCAGATCTTGGATTGTGTGGCAGTCTGTGTGCGGGATTGTCGCGTGTAGGTTTGTGACTCGCCGCGGAAGCCAGAGCAGACCTTCCTTTCACAAACAGCAAATCCATCTATGGCTCTTCTCAGAATCTTCGCCGCATCATGTCTCATCGTCTTGTTTTATTGCTGCACGCCACCGGCGGCCACGGCCCCCGAACCCGACCATGTGATTTATCTTGACGACGGTGATTCTCTCGCATGCAAGCTCGTGAGGGGCGAGATTCTCGTGACCAGAGTGGTCTCTTCTCTGGGAGACTCGGTTTCGATCGACAATGCTTCCGTGGATCGAATTGTTCATCTCAAGAGCGGGCGGGATGTGACCGATCGATACATCGACCGCGAGGCATTGAAGGTTGAGTTGATGAAGAAGGATGCCCTCGCAAAGAGGGAAAAACTCAAAGCCGACATTGCAGCAGGCAGGAAGAAGAAATCGGAGCTGGATCGGATTCCGTTTGCCGTTCTTTCAGCGTCAATGGATCAGGCCGGAAAGGGAATTCCGCAAGTCAACTTGACAATTCTTAACCTTTCGGCCAAGAAAATTTCCCTTGTGAAAACGAGGATCTATTGTTTCAGCGAGAACGGACAACCGATTTCCGGAACAAAGGGGAAAAATCACGTCTTTGATGCCAGCTCCCGGATTCCCATAGGTCCCGGCGAAGACTTCACGACCACTCTCGTCCTGAGAAACCACCCGAAGACCAGAAAAGCGAAGATCGAAATTCACTATTTGGAATTTGCGGATCATACATGGTGGAAGGGAAAAGTGGAAGAACAGGCGGAGTAGATCGGATCGCCTTACCGTAGCGGACGGAGCAGCGTCCTGCGAATGCGTTCAGAGTGCTGTGGACCGGGTAGCCCGGCCGCATCGGACGGAACGGCGTTCCGTCCTACAAGAATTTGATTTCTCGACGAATCCTGATTATCTTGTCATTTTGCAATTGAAAATGTGAAGTCAGAAATTCTCAAGCGCCTGTAGCTCAACTGGATAGAGCGGCAGCCTACGGAGCTGTAGGTTGGGGGTTCCCCGCCCGACCGAACGTTAATAAGCCTCTTGTCGGTCGTTCGGGCGGGGACTCCCTTCAGCGGGAGATAGGGCCTGGAAGCGAAAAGGCGGGGGGGAGAGTAATGGAGGTCTATGTTCTGAGAAGCCTGCGAGATGGCAAACGATACGTAGGCATCTCAAGTGATTCTGACGTCCGGCTTGTTGAACACAACAGCGGCAAGGTCTTTTCAACCAAAGGGAGGCGACCATTTGTTTTAACTTACAGGGAATATACCGTTGATGTTGCAAAGGCTCGTCAACGAGAACGGTTTTTCAAGACGGCCGTGGGTCGACGTTTCCTGGACGAAGTAGAGAAACCGCTGTGGAGATCTTATCTTGCCAAGAATAATTCGCGCCTGTAGCTCAACTGGATAGAGCGGCAGCCTACGGAGCTGTAGGTTGGGGGTTCGACTCCCTCCAGGCGCACGAGGTCATCCCGCCCTTTGGCACGCTCAGGGCGGGATTCTCATTTCGGCGGCGTGGTTAGCATACAACGCTAACTACGGCCGAAATGGAAGATCGAGCATCAGCCGGAGTTTATCCCGCCGCAGGCGGGAGAGCTGAGGGTTAGGGGTTCTCCCCAAGGGACCCCTTCGGGGGACTCCCTCCAGGCGCACCAAAACATTGAAGATTGAAAATTGCAGTTGAAGATTTGAAAAGACCCCCCTTCGAGCTCCTCGATTCTCAGGGCCTGGAAAAGAAAAACGGGAGCGTGATTTGCTCCCGTCTTCTTTGAAAAGTTCTCCCCACCGGAGAATCGTTTCCCTCCGGTAGGTACACCGTTTACCCTACTTCTCGAAACTCCTCAGCCTTATAATGGCTTCCTTGATCAATCCCATAACCTGACGGTCAGAATCACTCCAATCCTCGCCGGCATCCTGAAGAGCAAGCAGACTTTTAACGCGAAGGGTCACACTTGCGGAATGAAACGTCAGATATTCGGGATCTTCGTTGACGATCCTGCTCAGTTCACGAATATATGAGAGTGCGGGCGGCTTGAGAAGTTGTATGACCTTTTCGCTGTTCTGCTCTTGCATGGGCGATAATATGAAGGGATTGGTGGCCAGCATGATTACTTGTGCAGAATCTCAGAAATTGGTGGGCCAGACGCAATAGCACTTTTCATACATTTCGTGTAGCGTTTTTTGTACACGAAATTCTGCTCAAGAAAGGCAGTCGTCTCATCTTGAAACATGAGGCTGCGATTGCGGATTCAGGCGAGACTGAGGGGCGAACCTAGAACTCATCTCAAAAACGCCAATGTGTCCCCCCGAACTTGCCTGTCCCGAATCGTTTTTGTTCGGGAGTTCGGGGTCTATTACAGGCCAAGAAGTGGATGCTGAACCCCCGAACAACGACATTCCCGCCTTCCGCTGAGAAACGCTTTCCGCCAAAAAGCGCGGCGGACCCCGTCAACGCCACGGGGCAAGCAGGTCGGCGGGCAGATCGGGGCAGGCAAGTTCAGCATGACGCAGCGTGTTTTTGAGGTGGCTTCTAGTCAATAAGCGAGTGTTCGAGGGCGTAGCGGATGATGTCGGCGTTACTTTTCAGGTTCATTTTCTCCAGGATCCGGGCACGGTAGGTATTCACGGTATGGACACTTAAGGAAAGATCGCTTGCTATCTGCCCTGCGGGATGTCCCATCGCGATCATTCGGAGTATCTCGAACTCTCGATCGGTGAGCTGCCGGTGAAGCAGCATTTTCTTGCCTCCGAAGTCGGTTACCAACTGGTCGGTCATTTCGGGGCTCAGATACCTGCCCCCATTCATGATCCGCTCAATCGCAACGATCAACTCCCGGGCTGCAGTCTGTTTGTTGACATAGCCCAAAGCACCTCCCCGCAGTACTCGAACGGCAAAGCGCTCTTCAGGATGCATGCTGAGGACGAGGATCCTGATATCCGGATGCTCCTGGCGGAGATATCTCAGCACTTCCAGTCCGCTTTTATCTGGCAGATTAATATCCAGAATAACGACATCGACTTCTTCGCTTTTCAGTCTGGCCACCATGTCGGCAAAACTCCCGGCTTCACCAACCACAAGGATTTCCTGGTGGTTCTTCAGCACAGTTTTCAGCCCTTCCCGCATCAGTTCATGATCATCGACCAGGAAGACATTCGTTGCCATGGTTATGTCCCGTTTTCCGTTCCATTCATTGGTACTTCAAGAGCGACAACCGTACCCCCATCCTGAGCTCCTGTCACATCAAGGTGACCGCCAAGAAAAAGCGCTCGCTCTTTCATTCCGACAATTCCCAATGACTTTGATTTCTGCTTATCCGTGGAGAGTATCCCCTTCCCGTTATCTGTGATGTGCAGAGTGAGTTTCTTTCCGGTTGCCCTCAATTTCACATCGACCTTGGAGGCCTTGGCGTGCCGTGCAACATTGGTGAGCGCCTCCTGAAGAATCCTGAAGACCGCTGCCGATTCTTCCCGCCCAAGATCAAGATCTTCGTCGGAGCTCACTCTGCAAACGATTCCCGTTCGCTTCTGAAACTCTGCTGCTTCCCACTCCAATGCTTCCTTCAGGCCGAGGTCATCCAGTATGATTGGCCGCAGCTGGTAGGCGATTCCCTTCACCAGAGTGATGGAGTCATCAACGATCTTCGTAATCGATTCAAGACTCTTGTGAATCGATTCCATTGGAGTCGGTTGTCCCGCCATGATTCCATCCAAGAGAACGGAGAGGTACATTTTCGCCACGGTCAACACCTGGCCAAGCTCATCGTGGATTTCCCGGGCAATCTTGACGCGTTCTTCTTCCCGGACCGACTGAAGGTGGGCAGCGAGGTTTCTCAGCTGCTGATGCGAAGCAAGAAGTTGTTCCTCGGCATTCTTTCCTTCTGTGACATCGACAAGAATCCCTTCTGCAAACTTCCTGTCGGGGAAGATCCGAAACGAGAATGAAATCCATAGAGGCTGAGCCGGATTGGCGACGATGCGCCGCTGGACGTTCTCAACTGCCTCCTCCTTCAAGAGACGCTCCGTAAACATGCGACGATCCTCTTCCGAAAACGACATGCGAAGAAGGGCTTCGACATCGGCCGCAGCGTCCTTTTCAAAGATCCTCAGGCACGTGGCATTGCAGTCGAGGATTCGAAAATCATCGAGAGAAACTCGAACAATCCCAACCTGAGAATTCTCGAACAAATTTCGATACTTCTGCTCGCTTTCCTGAATTGCAGTGAGCTGACGCTGCTGTTCGGAGATAAATCTGCGCTGATTGAAAACGATTGATAAGATGTAGGCGGCACCGATCGCGACCAGGCTTACCGAGCCAATTCCAACTGCCCACCAGAATTCTGGACCTGAGGTTTGCATAGAAATCCTATCGTAAAAATCAGGCTTGTCAAGATTGAAATTCCCCAGTGGATAGAGTAGGCCATAAGCAGGCCCTCTAGCGGTAGCTTGTCAATCACTCCTCGAAGAGCTGAGAACATAATCCCACCGGTAGCAAAGACAAGAAGACCGGATAGGAACCAGAATCGTGGATCCCGAAGAATGCTTATCGAGGCATCTCCGGACATTTTGTGAAGTAAAATGATTGAGAAACCCGTATAGAGCACTTTAGAAACAAGAGAAGTGAAGTACGCCGACTCGTTCATTGGTTCGAGAAAAAACTGGGCAAATATCCAAAACACGACAAAAAGCACAATGATCAACCGAAGATTGCTCCTCCATTTCAATCCAGACCAAGAAGACAATACCGATGCAATCAGAACGAACTCAATGAGCCCGTAGAAATGGGATAGCCAAAGATTGTTGATCCCACGGAAAGCCAACAAGATCTGCAATCCGATATTTATGACATCAACACTAAACAATGCTACTAAGATTCGAAATCCGCTGTCCAACCCTCGCAACCGTACAAGACCGACCAATGCGGGGAGCACGCTTGCAAACGCGGCTACGTATATTAGGATCGGAGGAGAGATTTGTCGTTTTCCGTGTTGTAAAACAAAATCCTTTGAGAATATGAGTCTTTTTCGGATAACTCACAATACGTGGAGGAAGGGCCATCACCCTTCCCCCACATTCAATGAGGCGTTCAGTTTTTCATAGCAACAACCGGGCGACCAGAAACGAGGGTCGATGTTCCCGGAGGACACCACGGTGGGCAGGGCATGATTTCATCACCCACCGGACCGTAGATGATATCATTTCCGCTGGTGTCTACCCCAACAATAACAAATGTCGGTGATCCATTGTCGGAAATCGCATTGTATATTCGTATTCCGACGCATTGCTCTTGCCGGAGGATC
>DATECW010000079.1:0-12656 GCA_035286705.1 Bacteroidota bacterium | reverse complement strand
TCGGAACCGGCAAGAACCTCGGTAAGGGCAAAAGCGGCAATCAGCTTTCCTTCAGCAAGAGGAACCAAATACTTTTTCTTTAACTCTTCGGTTCCGCCTATGTAAATCGCATTCGCGCCGATAGACTGATGGGCTCCAATGAATGTGGCCGTCGACATGCATCCGCGCGCAATCTCCTCCTGCATCAGACAGTATCCGGTCTCGCCAAATCCGCTTCCCCCATACTCCGGCGGAAACACCACGCCAAGAAATCCCAACTCCCTCAGTTTCGTAATAATGACCTCAGGAATTTTCTCTTCCTGATCAATTTGCTGAGCGCGGGGTTTTATTTCGGAATTGCAGAAATCGCGGGCAGTGTCCCGCAACATTTTTTGCTCTTCAGTAAACTCAAATACTGCCATTGGAGCTCACTTTTTCCTGAGGGACTGTTACTCGTGTGCCGGCTTCTGACCGATATAGCTCACTACATCTTCGCCGCCATCCACGCCGATGACATTTCCCGAAACCCAATATGCTCCGTCATCAGCCAGGAGAACGAGAGCCTTTGCAACATCCTCGGGCGTGGTGAGTCTCCCGTGAGGATTTTTCGCATGTGCGACTGCGAGCATTTTCACATTGCCGGGTATCTTCCTCAGGGCAGGGGTGTCCGTTACCCCGGCCATCAGAGCATTCGCTGTGATTCCCATAGGACCCAGCTCCATTGCCAGCTGCCGGATATGCGACTCCAGACAGGCCTTTGCAGCCGAGACAGCTCCGTAACTTGGAATTGCCGAGTGGCCGCCGGAGCTGGTCATTGCAAAAATCCTCCCCCCTTTTTTCATGAGATTGCGCGACACAAGCCCTTGAGTCCAATACACGAGACTATGGGCCATGACATCGACGGTCATCGCCATTTGAGCCATGGTAAGCATTTCCTCGGGATTGCCGATGAAGGGCTTCAGGGTTCCGAAGGCAAGCGAGTGCAGCACGACTTTGATGGTGCTTCCCTGCTGTGAGGAGAATCGTTCGCCGATCTCATCGAGGATTTCATTCCGCTTGATCGGGTCGGCCGCGTTAATGTTGAAAAAGACTGCCTGGCTTCCTGTGTGTTTGATATCCCGGATAACATGCTGGACGGCCGGCATGGTAGTCTGCCGATCCAGATGAACGCCAAAAATGCTCATCCCGTTCTTTGCCAGCTCCACCGCCGCCGCGCCTCCAAAGCCGCTGGAAGCTCCAAGAACCAAAGCCCATTCGTTGGGTTTGAATCGAGGCTCGTGTTGTTTCATCGCTTTCTCCTGTGACAATGTCCGGAATGGACGCTTAAGATAGCGGTTTCTTGCGGAAAAAACAAAAGGAAAAGAGCGTAATGCCTTAGACTACAACGCAGAGTCGCAAAGGACGCAGAGGAACGCAGAGATAAGAACGGTTATTCGACGGTGACGCTCTTGGCGAGGTTTCGGGGTTGGTCGACGTTGGCGCCCCTCGCAACAGCCATGTAGTACGAGAGCAACTGAAGGGGAATGACATTAATGATCGGGCCGAAGAATCCGTACGTCCTCGGAACGCGAATTACAAATTCTGCCATGGATGCTATTTCGCTGTCATCTTCATTCGCAACCGCAATAATCCTTCCCTTTCGCGCCTTGACCTCCTGAATGTTGCTGATAACCTTCTCATAGATGGCGTCCTTCGGCACGATGCAGACGACCGGCATTTTTTCATCGATCAGAGCGATCGGGCCGTGCTTCATTTCAGCCGCCGGGTATCCTTCTGCATGAATATATGAAATCTCTTTCAGCTTCAACGCACCTTCGAGCGCAACGGGAAAATTTGCACCGCGTCCCAGGTAAAGGAAATGGCCGGCACTCTTGAACTCATTTGCTATGACTTTGATCTGATCGACGTTACTGAGGATCTTCTCGACCTTGGTTGGAATGCTCTCAAGTTCTCTGGCAAGCACAACGGCATCTTTCTGGGCCATCCCACGCGCGCGGGCAAGCATGAATGTTATAAGTGCAAGGACTGTCAGCTGCGATGTGAAGGCCTTCGTCGATGCGACGCCGATTTCAGGGCCGGCATGGATGTAGACGCCCGCTTCCGATTCCCTGGCAATCGTGCTTCCCACAACGTTCACGATCCCCAGCACTGTTGCACCCTGCTTTTTCGCTTCCCTGAGAGCCGCCAGTGTATCTGCAGTTTCTCCGCTTTGGCTTATGAACACTACAGCATCGTCGCTGCCGACGAGAGGATTCCGATAGCGGAATTCCGATGCATACTCGACTTCGGCAGGTATTTTCGCAATCTGCTCCAGCATGTATTCCCCTACGAGCCCCGCATGCCATGACGTACCACAGCCCACGAGAACAATTCGCTTGACCCGAAGAAGCTTGTCCATGACAGGGTGAAGCCCGCCCAGGACAACCTGGCCCCGTTCCACAAGAAGCCTTCCCCTCATGGCATTCCGGATTGTCTCGGGCTGTTCGTGGATTTCCTTCAGCATGAAATGTTCATATCCCCCCTTTTCAATCTGCTCCAGATCGAATGTGATGTGCTCAACTTCTTTGGCGATCTCGACATCGTCGAGGGTTTTAATGGTCACCGCATGTTTTGTGATGATCGCCATCTCTCCGTCTTTGAGATAGGATACGTTCCGCGTGTGCTCCACCAGGGCCGATGCATCCGACGCGACAATGTTCTCTCCGTCGCCGTACCCTATAACAAGCGGACTTCCCTTTCTTGCCACGATCATCTTATCCGGTTCGCTCGCACTCAATACGACCAGTCCGTACGTTCCCTGCAATTCTTCCAGCGTCCGCCTGACCGCTTGCGTGAGGTCTTTGGTCTTCTTCAGAAATTCCTCGACGAGATGAGCGACAACTTCCGTGTCGGTGTCGGAAGTGAAGGAGTGTCCGCTTGCGGTGAGCATTGTTTTCAAGGCCCGATAATTCTCGATGACCCCATTATGAATAACGGCAATCGAGCGTTTGCAGTCGAAGTGCGGATGCGCATTCACGTCATTCGGTTCCCCGTGAGTTGCCCACCGTGTATGCCCCATGCCCACGGTTGCCGGACTATTCTTCCTTCCCGGCCAACTCGCTTCAAGATCGGCGACTTTTCCGGCCTTCTTGTGAACTTCGATAGCACCGTTTTTGAAAACCGCTATGCCGGCTGAATCGTACCCCCGATATTCAAGGCGTTTCAATCCCTCGAGTATGATCGGGATGCAATCCCGTTCACCGACATATCCGACGATTCCGCACATCGACGGTTATCCTTTCAGTCCAATCACGCCCATCATCCTTCCTGACCGTTCTTTGTCGCGTCTGTATGAATGAAATAGATGCTCACCGCAAATCGTACAATACTCACTCATTTCGATCTGATCATCCGGAACTCCGCTCTCAAGGAGCTGACGGCGGCTTTCTCTCTTGAGGTCGACAAACACGGCACCATCCTTTGTTGAAACCACGCCGCCGTTGAACAGCTCGGCGACTTCAGGCCCTACCTCGTAGCAGCAACTTCCCGCCGATGGACCGACGAATGCATGGAGATCCGACGGCAGTGACTCGTACTCGGCCATCATGGTTTCGATTCCGCGTTTGACAATTCCGGCGGCAGAACCTCTCCATCCGGCGTGAAGAGCGGCAATGACATTCTTTGACCGGTCGAAGACAAAGACGGGTGTGCAGTCTGCCACAGAAACCACAAGCCAGACATTCTTCCTGTTTGTCAACAAACCATCTGTCGAATCGTAGCCACCCGGCGAATCGGCCCGTCTGACTGTGGACGAATGACATTGTTTTGGAATCGCCAATCGATCCACCGGAATCTGCAGAGAACCGAAAAAACGATTTCTGTTCGCATCCACATTGCCCGGATCATCTCCCACGCTGTAACTGAGGTTCATCCCGAGAGGTTCAGGGCTCACTCCTCCGCAACGAGTACTCACCGCGCAGAGGATCTCCGGGAAGGCGTTCAACTGTTTCGGAACGAGGCTTCTTGATTCAGGCATGGGGGCCGGGTTGGAGAGGAAGCATGATTTCCATCGTTGTGCCGACACCGACTGTGCTCTTCACTTCGATTGTCCCATTCAAATCTTCGATCACTTTCCGAACGATGGCAAGCCCCAAACCCATTCCATCTGACTTCGTTGAAAAATTCGGTTGAAACACTTTCGTCACAAGATGAGGAGGGATGCCGGCACCGGTATCCCGGAACTGAATGTGACACCGATGATCACGAATCTCCGTCTTCACCGTGATGGTCCCCCTCTGTTCCATCGCCTGGACGCTGTTTCGCACAATATTGACAAAGACCCGGCCGAGTTCATCCCTGTCGGCAATGAGAATCGGGTCAGTATCGCAAAAAATGGCCGTAAACTCAATTCCCCGGACTTCAGAAAAAAGCTGAACGGTATCCTTGAGAAGATGATGCAGGTTCACGCGTTCGAATCGTCGCTCCGGCATCCGGGCAAAATTCGAGAATTCGCTGGCGATCCGTGCCAGCGAGTCGATCTGATCCGTGATCGTTTGCGTGACATCGTCGACAAGCGCCCCCAGGTTTTTCGCCTTGTCCTTGAATGCCTGCCGTAAATGCTGAACCGACAACTTCATCGGCGTAAGGGGATTCCTGATCTCGTGAGCAACCTGCTTGGCCATCTCCTTCCATGCCATCTCCCTTTCCGCACGGCTCAGTTCCTCACGGCTCTTCTTCAATTCCTGCACCATTTCGTTAAACGTCCCGATGAGTTCGGGTATTTCACCCGATCCCCGCACAGGCAATTGCACGTCGAGTTTTCCTTCACCAACCTTCCGGGCCGCCGCCGTCAGATCCCGTATGGGCTGCGAAAGCTGGTTCGCCAACACGACACCCGCGATCGTCGTGAGCACGAGCAGGATGCCGTACACCCCGAGAGTGAAGGCATTTCGCTCTGCCAGCTCCGCCTCCACTTCCTGCTGGCGGTACAGGGTGGGGACTGAAAGCACGCCGAGAGTCACACCGTTCAATACCAGCGGCTTGTACCCGACTGCGTAGGCCACGTCGCCGATCGTTTCACTTGTTTGAACATATTCTTTTCCCGCAACAAGTATCTGGGCAAAGACAATACCGGGGAGGCGGGAATCGAGGATTCCCGATTGATACAATTCCGGCTTGCTGCTGGCATGCATTTCACTCCTCCGATAGACGGTGAAGTCAATCCCGTAATCGGATGCCACAGTCTCGCAATAGTCGCTGTTGATGCCGTAATCAAAATCATCTGCTTCGCTGATGCTTGAGATGACGCGTTGCCGGACGAGATCGAGATCTTCATTCAGCCTCTTGGAAGTGTTGACGTTTTGACGTTCCGTCGCAAATTCCCTGTTGTAATATCCCAAAACGATCAGTGGTATAACGGCAATAATCAAAAATGCAAGAAGGAGTTTTCCGCGAAATCCAAATACTATTGCCCGGTATCGCCTCCATTGAACGGCGAGCAGGATGAGACCGACACAAAGGGCTGTCGCCGCGAAGGCAAGGGCGACCTTCACAGTGTTGTAGACATGCCATCGCAGCCCCACCGCTTCCATTCTGAGACATACGATCCTGTCGGGTTGTGACTCGTCCCTGACATACAAAGCCTCGAACGTTCGTTCCATCGAGATTTCTTCGCGTTCGAGATATTTCTGTTGATTTGACGCAAAAGAATTCCGGATGAGCGGGTCAAGCGCCGATCCCGGTGTCAGCGTTTCATCGTTCGTGGCAAGGAGATCACCGTTTTGATATTCCGAAATCAGGATCCTGCGATTGAACAAATCGGCCGATTTCGGCCCCAATGTCCGAAGAAGTTCGCTCGCCTCACCGCGAAACAAGGCACGCTCGCTGGCCGAAAGCACCACGGCGGCAATTGCAGCAGGCTGCCCGCGTTCATTCCGCAGAGTGCCCCACATCCCGTAGTATTTGATCAACCCTTCGGGCACGCGCCTCTCGACAACATTCAGCCTCTCTTCGGCAACATCGAACAGCCGCGTGAGGAGCTGAGTTTGCTCGTAGTTCGTCAACCCAACCGAGAATCGGCTCATTTCGACACCGTCGACAGTGTACAGAACGATGGCCGAATTGTATCCCTCTCTGCTCAGGAGCGTTTCGCTCCAAACGGGGAACGCAATTTCCGCCGTCCCTCGCCTGACCCCCGAGCCCTCCCCCACAATTTCCTGAAACGATCCCTCCATACTTCTAAAACTTTCACTGACAACGAATGAGAGCCATGCATCGACGGGTCGAACGACTTCGTCTGCATGCACCCGAAGACGATCATTTTCCTTGTCGTGGACTTTCTGATCGAGAACCGGCACAGAAAGAACGAATGTCGACAGCATAAGAACCGAGAGTCCTGCCGGATCCAGAAACCACAGTGCGCCTTTGTCCCTCACTTCGATCCACTGGAAGATGGCGAGAGCACATCCTATTGCGAGAAAGGGAAAATAGCCGGGGAATTGCGGAACGCGATTCAAAAGAGAGAATCCAAGAACACACAGAGAGTAGATAATCAGAATGATTCCGGTTGCATAGGGGCCGGACCGACCGGGCACTGAACGTCTCACGATGCTCATCATCCAGGCAACACCAAAGACAAGGAAAAGAAGAAGGGCCCACGTGAAAAGTATGACAATCGCATACATGATCAGAAGGCCTTGATCCGGGATAACCGCGGCCGGATCGACGTAGCGAATCGTTGAATCGTACACGAAGCTTCGTAGCGTGGCCCCGTATGCCCTGAGCGCAAGCACGATCAGCATGGCGAGCACCGGCACTGTCACGAGGAAAAGAACGTTCAGCCGTTTTGATCCAGCGGATGCCAGGGGCGTCTCACGGGCAAGAACCAGAATCGTGCCAAGAAGCGCGAGAACACTGATCAGAGTCTCCCCGAGGGAAGATGCAAGGCCGAAGGCAATTGGTGAAGCGAATACGGTCGGATCAAACAGCATCCCTCCAACCAGCAACGATGGTGTTTCAAGCCTCAGGAGTGTAAATCGGACTCCCCACAGTATCACGATCAGGCCGGCGACCCGAACGAACTGTGAGGAAGCCGCAAGGATTTTCCGGCCAGCGACAAAGCCAAGCATCAGCACCAGGATCGATGCGAGAAGTCCAATCCACGCATCCACAGAATTCTGAAAAACCTGGAGTTCCTCTTCCACCGTCGGGAGCGAAACGAGTGCAACAGCAACAGGTCGGTCCCTAAAATCGTCGAGCTCCACCCGCATCGACCCGCCATCGCTTGGACCAACCGCGTTCCCGTCGGACAGAATCCGGATACTCTGGCCGATTTCCTCAGCAATATCACGAAGGAGGCTTTGTTGGCCGATAAATCGGTTCGAGATGGGGACGTCAAGCTCGAGCGGTTCGCTGACCACGACCATCATGTCATCGTTTGAGGTCGCCACGCCCGCGGACACCGACGACCTGAGTTCCATACGACTGAGAACGAGGACAGTATCCCCGGAACGGGGGCCGACGAACGGAGCGGTATCAACAACCATTCGCCTGCCGGACCACGCAAGCGGCGTACCCTTTGGATCGAGCACAAGAAGGCTCAGCGACTCCTTCGCTTTGTACTGAGAGAGCCTTCGGTTCCCTTCAATGACACGCTCCGGGTCGTTGGAAGTGACGGCACGAAGCAGTTCTTTGTTGTTTGCGACGGTCGCCGCTGCTGCCGCAAGTGCATCGATGCGGGAACGGAATATTGATTGTACTCTCTCCGCAATGTGTGCCTGACGGCCGGGGTTCTCTACGTCCCAGTTCGCTGTCAGCCGGGAGCTCCAAAGTGAGCGACCCGCAAGGAACAGGAGAAGCAGACCGCCAGAAACAAGAAATCCCCACCGTATGAGTGGGGAGATTGTCTTCAGCAGAGCCTTTATCTGAGGATGCACGCCCGTGTCAATAGATATTGAACTGTGTGATGACCCACTGAGATTCCTGCCGCGTGAAGGAAACATATACCTGGACAGATTCCTTGCTGCCGCGCCGGATAAAACTCAGTCGACCGGTCGCATAAGGGCTGGCGACCGTGTCGTTCGTGCGGGAGAAAGCGAACTGCGTTGGCTTGCGGATGGAGAAGAAGTTCCGGAGGATGAGGAATGCCTGGCCGGCCGAATAATATCCGCTTTCGGCACCACTGATGGTCATGGAGACCTGTTTGCCGAAACTCGCGCTGAACGTTTCCACCGAGCCGCCAAGAATTCCCTGCTCTATTCTCTGCAATAATGCCCTTGCCTCCGGGGATTGCCGTGTCTCAATCCGTTCGTTCAATAACGAGTTGGGACGAGGATTGGCAATCTTGGGGCGGATCTGCGCTTGAAGGGGGAGGACAAAAAGGAAGAGAATCAATACGAAAAGTCTCATAACAAGTACCAAAGTATCAGA
This sequence comes from Bacteroidota bacterium, assembly GCA_035286705.1. GTDB lineage: Bacteria > Bacteroidota > Ignavibacteria > UBA10030 > UBA10030 > JACPLA01. Next base: position 4,271 of record DATECW010000079.1, on the reverse strand, counting down.
AAACCGTAACAAAGTCAACGAACGCTCGTCAGGGATGCGTTCATGCATCCACGCGAGGCTGGAAAGCCAAAAGGCGGCGCCGTCTTTCCTTACCCTCTCCCAATCCACATGACGGCACCGCCTATGGTTGTAGTTCACTTGAAACTACTGCTTCGCTGCCACCCTCTTGTTCAACTTACGTCCGCCGGTCAGCGGGGCCCGCTTCAGTTCCGGGTTACCTGTGGCTGTCTGATAGGCCCAGTCGAAGACGACGGAATTGCTGGTGATACTCTTGACGAGGACCTTTGCGTAGTGGTCGTCCCATGTCCAGATCACATACGTGTGCCCTTCGATTGCTTCAGTGTACCGGGAAGGCGACCAACCGGACTCAGGAGCAACCGAGATTTCATCAAGAGAATTGGAGTATCCCATATCCTGAATGTCCGTATCGCTCCACACGTTCAAATAGAACCGGCCGTTGTAGTTCTCAAAGAAAAAATCGGTGAAGTCGTCATCATACTGGCCGATGGAATACGTGGAGAAATCGTATCCTGCTGTCGAAGGAAACACATGGTAGTCGTACATGCGGACTCCGAATCCTTCCGGCCGAGGGGTATCATAAGCCACATCATGGCTCATGTCACTTTCATTCCCTTCGAGGTCATATGCCGTGACGCCATAGTAGTATGTCAGACCGTTCTGCGCATCCTCATCGACAAACAACGGATCTTTCGTCGTGCCGATCATTGTGTACCGACCATCGTATCGGTCGCTCACCCACACACGGTAACCTGCAAGATCTGTTTCCCTGTTGGGGGCCCATTCAATTTGGACGGAATTGTCCAGGGAGATGGTGCGGATGGCCGCGGGGATCGCCGGAGGAGTCGTGTCTACCGTATAGACGTTGCAAGCAGCGAGCATCAAGCCAGCGCTAAGAAGAAGTATTGTCGTTTTCATGGCAAACCTCGAATCATGTTCAACTCTGCGGCTATCATGTCAAAGGCCATGCCATCAGAAAACGGCCATTTTCCTTGCGTTTTCAAAAGCTCCCACCTGAGTCCCTGTCTTCCTAAATGAAAAAGGCGTTCACTATTGTGAACGCCCGTCGTTGAGCCACCCCGGGTTACCTACCAGAACAGTTTGCGCGCGTTGTTCACAATCCCGATTGGGGCGCCCTTCAATTTCCTGCCATGGAAGGGGGAATTCTTGGATTTCGAGTGGAACGCGGTTGTATCGACAACCCATTCTCTCGAGGGATCAATGAAGGTCAAGTTGGCCCGGGAGCCCGCCTCAATCTTGACGGGCGCCAGAGAAAGGATCGAGCGGGGTCTCGACGAAAGCTTCTCAATGAGTTGGTACCACGTCAGATATTTCTGTTCAACCAGTTCTGTGACTGCCAATCCGATCGCTGTCTCAAGTCCCACGATGCCAAAGGGGGCTTGTGTGAATTCGACTTCTTTCTCATCGATCGTGTGCGGAGCGTGATCGGTGGCAATGACGTCGATTGTTCCATCCTTCAGGCCTTCCTTCATGGCAATAACATCATCCGCAGTCCTGAGCGGCGGATTCATTTTGGTGTTCGTATCGAAACCCTCCACGGCTTGATCTGTCAGAGTGAAGTGATGAGGCATGACTTCGCAGGTAACGTTCAGTTTTTCCCTTTTCGCCTTTCGGACGAGCTCCACCGTTTCCTTTGTGCTCACATGAGCGACGTGATATCGGGCCCTGGGAACATATCGCAGAAGGATGATATCCCGCGACACCATCAGCTCTTCGGCGACGGGGGGAATTCCGGGCATCCCGAGCCGGGTGGAGGTGAATCCTTCATTCATGCACCCGCCGCGTGTGAGAGTCGAGTCTTCGGCATGCTGAATGATCGGAATGCCGTACATCGAAGAATACTCCAGCGCCCTTCGCATGATTTCGGAACTCATGATGGGATTTCCGTCATCACTGAATCCCACAGCTCCGGCCTTTGCGAGCTCCGCCATGGGAGCAAGCTCTTTCCCTTGTCTTCCTTTTGTCGCCGCGCCAATCGGATACACGTCAACAATTCCGTCACACACCTGCTTCCCCTTCTCGTGAACGTATCGTGCAACAGACTCCTCATCGATAGCCGGATTGGTATTCGGCATGCAACAGACTGCGGTAAATCCGCCGTACGCTGCTGCAGTGCAGCCGGTTTCAATGGTTTCCTTGTGCTCATAGCCGGGCTCTCTCAAATGAACGTGCATATCGATGAGGCCCGGCGCGATGATTTTACCCTTCAGGTCAATCACTTCGGCTTTCCCTGCCGGTCGCACCGCGGCGCCAATCTGATCGATCAACCCGTCGACGATGCTGATGTCAAGCGTTTCATCTTTGCCCGAAACCGGATCGATCAACCGTCCGCCCTTCAAATGGAGATTCATTGCGTTGTTTCCTTAGTTTGATGTTCCCAGCAGGTAGAGAACGGCCATTCGCGCAGCCACGCCATTCGTGACCTGTTGGAGAATCACCGAATGTTCGCTGTCGGCGAGATCGGCGGAAAGTTCAACGTCGCGATTAATGGGGCCGGGATGCATGATCGTGATGGGCTTCGATGCCTTTGCCACCTTTTCTTTTGTCACACCAAAGTAGCGGTGGTATTCGCGCAGCGAAGGAAAGTACCCCGATTCCTGCCGCTCCAGCTGGATTCGAAGGACATTGAGAGCGTCAACGCGGGGAATGACGTCCTCCAGATGATGGTACACATCGACGCCGAGTCGTTCGATCTCTTTCGGAATGAGAGTCGCGGGGCCGCAGACCGATACTTTTGCTCCCATCGTCAGAAGGCCGAAGATGTTCGATCGCGCCACTCTGCTGTGCAGTATGTCGCCGACGATGCAGACCCTCAGTCCTTCGAGCGATCCGTATTTTTCTCTGAGTGTATACATATCCAGCAGCCCCTGGGTTGGGTGCTCATGTGCTCCGTCCCCGGCATTGATCACATTTGCTTCCACGACGCGGCTGAGAAAGTGCGATGCCCCCGGTGCAGCATGCCGTATGACCACCATGTCGATCTTCATCGCCTCGATGTTCCTGGCCGTGTCCTTGAGCGTTTCGCCCTTGCTCACGCTGCTGCCCGAAGAGACAAAGCTGACAACGTCGGCCGAGAGCCGGCGTTCGGCAAGTTCAAAGGAGATGCGCGTTCGGGTGGAACTCTCAAAAAACAGATTGACGATTGTTTTGCCCTGTAGCGGCGGAACTTTCTTGATGGGCCGTTCCAGGACTTCCTTGAATGAGACAGCTGTGTCGAGAATCAAGGTCAGATCTTCCTTTGAGACTCCTTCAAGTCCGAGTAAATGACGGCTGTGAAGTTTCATACTTTCCTTTGGCTACTCCTGTTCTGAAACGTAGACTGCATCTTCCTCATCCACTTCGCTCATGAGGACTTTGATTTCCTGCTTCATCGACGTGGGGATATTCTTGCCGACAAAATCGGCTTTGATCGGGAGCTCACGATGGCCCCGATCAATCAACACGAGCAATTGAATCGTCGCAGGCCGGCCAAGATCCATCAGAGCGTTCAGCGCCGACCGGATCGTTCGACCGGTGAAAAGAACATCATCCACAAGCACCAGGACCTTGCCGTTGATGTCGAACAGAATTTCCGTGCTCTTCAACAGCGGCTGATCGAGGCGGCCCCTGAGATCATCCCGATACAGAGTAATATCCAGCCGTCCCACCTGGATGGGCTTCCCCTCAATCTCTTCGATCTTTTTTGCCACCCTCTGCGCCAAGTAGTCGCCCCGCGTTCGAATCCCAACGACAACGATATCTTCAGCGCCCGTGTTTTTTTCAACGACTTCATGGGCGAGCCGATTCACCGTCCGCTTAAATCCCGCATCATCAATGACTATATTTTTCTTCATGAACCCTCAGAAATGAAAAAACCCCCAGTCCGGAGGAAAGGAGGCTCAACATGGAACATTGAAAATGTAAAATGTAAAATTGGGTGCACAATCTTCCATTTACCATTTCACATTTTACATGGTATCCTTTCCTGCCTCGCCGGACAGGAATTAAAGGAACGTTTCAAAGAACGGTTGTACAACGAGATCAATATACGGAAATGCGTGTAATCAAGCAACTGAGATTCGGCCGCTACAAGCCGGTCCTTTCGACCCTCCGTTTTGATTTTCAACGAAGATTTGCCTAGTTTGGTTTCACCAGCCTATTCCTTCACCTCACGAAACGGGGCCACGATGAAACCAGCACCCCTCAATCCCCTCAAAGAACGCGTCGCCAAACACCTTCGAAATGCCGACACC
>DATECW010000078.1:0-9927 GCA_035286705.1 Bacteroidota bacterium | reverse complement strand
GACCCTATCCTGCGGTCAACCATTACCGGCAAGATCATTGACATCTGCACCAATAACGCCATTTCAGGTGCTGTCATTTCTGTCGGATATGACGGCGGCGTTTCCTCGACAACCTCGGATGCCTCCGGGAGCTTCTCGTTTGGCAACGTTCCTGTCAGCCGTTATGAGATTCTCAACGGCCAGCTCGTCGCGAATGACATCTACACCGTCACTGCATCGCTCGTCGACTACAACAACGGGCAAGCAACGACGGCTGAAGAATACCGTGACTATTACTATGCCACTTCCCGAGTAACATATACGAGCACCGTCGATTCGACGGGAGTTCTGGGATTGATTGGCAGCGTCAATTTCATGATTTCCAAATTAAACACCCAGATTGAGGGAAGCGTTGTCGACCAGGATATGCAGCCTGTCGGAAACGCAGTTGTCACACTCTTTGACAATTCAATCGTGCCGGGCGCCGTCATCCGGCAAGTATCGACCGATGGCTCTGGAAATTTCTCGTTTCCCAATGTTGACAACGGCATAATAGTGATGATCTCAGCGATGAGCTCGAACGGATCACATCAGGGGAACCTGGCGAATCCTCTGAGCCTGAGCTGCAATCAGGCTTCGGACTCTTTGCGCGCTCATGTCGTCGCAGAGCGAATCCAAATTACTCCCTCGGACGATGTGGCGCCTTTCGTTATCGCAACGGCCCCGATGAACAGTGCAGACGTCGCCGCCGCGACATTCCAGGCAATCTACACGTTTTCCGAGCCGATCAAGCAAACCCCGTACACCCGAACAGATCTTGGGATTGGCCACGGGACCATCGTTGATGACTTAACATTCAGCTTCGTCGGACTGAAGAAGTCGGCCGCCGATATTCCCTTCACAGCGCAATGGAACGGTACGTTCACTCAGCTCACAATCACTTCAACTGATCTGGTTGGCTCAGCGAAGTACACGCTCGATTTCACCGTTGCTGCGACGAAACTCCAGGACAACGCAGGAAACGCTCTGGTAAACAATGCTGCCCTCATCGGTGACTTTGAAGTTCTGAACTTCACCACCAACGGTTCGAGCACAGTTCCCGCAGCACCAGTTCTGACACGACGACTGATTCCGGGCCTGTATACCGATCTCGATTTCACAGGGGGCACGGTGAGCCTGTCATGGCCGGCTGACGCGAATGCGAGAAGCTACAATGTGTACCGAAAATCCGGAGCAGGTTCCTTCGAACTCCTTGCAGAGGATGTGTTCGGCCTTCAATATGATGACACGGCACCCGCGCTGGTTACTCCCTACGACGGTGTAACTTTCTTCAATCCTTTAAGCACCGCCCCGGCTCAATACATTGTTCGCGCCGTCAGCCATGATCTGGCCCTTGGAGCGGCAAGCAACACAATCACCGTGTCTGACGCGGTCAAGCCTCAGCTCATTAATGGAACCCAGGGTGCGGCGATTTCCGCGAACCTCTACCCTTACACGCTACATTTTACTGAGCCCTTAACCAAGGCGCAGGCCGAAACGATAACAAACTACACGTTTTCCAACACTGGGGGGATCACCTATACCATCCAGCGTGCAGATTATCTTGGATGGAATGGGGCTGACTATGTTGTGCGCCTGACAGTTGGGACGAGTAATACTCCCATTGCCGGCGCCGTTTTGACGGTGGGCAACAACATTGTCGATCTCACTGGAAACGCCATCGACTCGGCGTCAAACTCGCAGATCTTCTGATTCGTTTAGAGGATTTTCTGCCAAGCCCTGGGCGCGTTGCGTCCGGGGCTTTTTTTTGTCTGGACAGATACGAATTCTCTAAGGGTCGAATTTGGGAAAGGATGCAAAAGACCGCGAGGTTGAAGGGAATGGCAGTGTATCGTTACTCACAGGAACAGTCGGCAGAACTACGGATCCCTCGGCTCTCTGAATTCAGAGCTTTTGTTGCAGTTCGAAACACAAAAAAGGAGGATCCAAGTTCTGATCGAACTCAGGCTTAGGGCAGGCAGGACTACCTTCATCCTGCCAATGATACACGAGCGGCCAGTGCGGGGAACTTCGTCCCCTTGCCGGCCGCTTGTGCACCCACCAGGACTCGAACCTGGAACCCACTGATTAAGAGTCAGTTGCTCTACCAATTGAGCCATGGGTGCAAAACGCTAGATTGTCAGATCCCGCCTTCTTTGTTACTCTTGGTGGCGGGACGCGCAAAACGACAACTGCTCATACAGAAAACACTCGCAGGTCGTTTTGGCGGTTGGCGAATCAAGTTCGCAATCTCATATCTCCATTCGGCTCTTACTGCTGAGGTTGGGGCAACCCTTGTGGGGCGGGCGGAAGTGCGCCGCTTGGAGGTGCCTGCGATTGTATGACGCTTGGCGTCACACGCTCACCTCTCGGCAATACAACAAGGTTGATAAACAGCGCCAGAACAATGAACAGAGTGGCAAGAATTGTGGTTGTCTTGCTCAAGAAATCAGACGTCCTTCGGACGCCGAACACCGTCCCAATGTTGCCTCCACCGAAGGATCCGGCAAGTCCGCCGCCTTTGCTGGCTTGCATGAGAACCACTATCGTCAGCAGGACGCTGACAACAATTTCAATCATCAAGAAAAATGTATACATACGCCTTTCCTGTGAGAAAGAAAATCCCGCTCCAGGCGGGACATGTGATAAAATACCTACGATTCGCCAAAAAAGCAACACTCAATCGAAGAAATCAATCCCTCTGAGCTTCAAATTCAAATTCGCCAGCCCCCCCGGTCGGGAATCATCATAATCATCGCTGTTATCGAATCCCAACCAGTTCCAGTTGCGCACAAGGGCCCTTCGTTCCTCTATTTCCATATCGTTGAATCCCGGGATCGAATTCCTGAAGACAGGATGCCTTTCATATTTCTTTGGATCGACGCAGGCAAAAAAACGTTTCTCCTTGACAACACGATCCCAAGGCCCTGAAGATCGCTTTCGACGTGGCACCATCGCAACCGCATCCCGAAGCCAAAGACGTTTTGTTCTGACAAATCTTCCTTCATCGTGTATCTCAATCATCACGTGGGGAAGGAGGGTCGACACCTTCAAAAGAAAATCACAGACAAGGAATGCATTCCATTCGTTGTCGGCAACGCGCGTGAATCCGCTGGCAAGGCAATCATCGAAATAGCCGCCCCATTTCACAACGACAAGCCTGTCCCGTTCCAACTGTCCAATAATCTCATGCTCCGAATACCCCTGACCCTGGAGTTTCGCCTTTCGCTCACGAATGATCTCCCAAATGGGCGTATCCAGTCCCGAAAATTCATCAACATTCGGGAACAGGATATAGCGTTTGAACGCCAACTTTCCCGTCGACCAGGAAAACTCGCTGTTGTACCAGTGCTGCAAACGTTTCATTTCATCCCACTCTTCTTCCGTCACCAGATACTCGGGCCGCTCGTTGATCTTGTAGATTATCCTCCGGCTCATCTGCGTCCCCTCCTCGCGTGAAGCAGCTGATCCACATATTTCCCCAGCATGTCACATTCAATATTGACCGGATCTCCGGTTTTAAGCGTTCGAAACGTCGTCACCCTCCACGTGTGGGGTATGATGGACACTCCGAATCGATCTGTTTTCAACGCAGCCACAGTAAGACTTACGCCGTTGACCGCCACCGATCCAACGGGTATGAGGAATTTGCGCTGGCTGCGCGGCACTTTGATCCAGTACATCCAGCTGCTCTTTCGACGAACGATTTTATCAACCCAGCCAATCCCATCAACATGCCCCAGAACGAAATGACCTCCCATCCTTCCATTGCCTGTCAGCGGACGTTCCAAATTCACTTTCGAAGAAACCGAGAGTCTTCCCAGCGTGGTCTTTTTCAGCGTTTCCTCTACTGCTTGAACTTCAAACACAGCTTTTGTTCTGCGAATGACGGTGAGACATACTCCATCCACAGCTATGCTATCGTTCGCTTTCAGACTTCTTCCCGTTTTCTTTCCCTCCACAAGAAACGTGACAGACCCATGTCTTCGAGTGATCTTCCGAACCGTTCCCATTTCTTCGACAAGTCCTGTGAACATCAGCGGCCGCCCTTCGTCATGAACTCATAGACCATTTTCGATGCCTCTGCAATTGCGTCCTTTCCTTCTTTATTGACTTTCAAATTCTTCGAAAGAATAACAAGAGTGTAAGAGCGACCGTCGGGGAGAAACACGATTCCCGAATCATGCTCAACTCCCGTAATGCTTCCTGTCTTGTGCGCCACTCTTGTTCCTTGAGGAAGCAGCGCAGGGATCATATCGTGAAACTCCTGGGCCTCAAGAATCTCGAGCATTTCTTTGCGTCCCCGCTCGCTGACAATACCTCCTTGAGCAAGAGCTCGGTACACGACAAGGAGATCAAGCGCGCTTGTCCGGTTGTTCATCCCTCTGTCAAAGGCCTTTTGATCTTCCACTCCGCGGAGAACCTGAATTGAGTCTGCTCCGAGAATCCGCATCGTTGCCGTGATACTTGCCGCGTCGGCAAACTCAATGAGCAGGTTTGTCGCAAGGTTGCTGCTTCTCGCGATCATCCGCAGAATCAATTCCCTCATCGTCATTTTGGTACCGATCTTGCCGTAGAGATCCGTATCGCTGTCGTCATCGGAGCTCAGTGCATAGGAAGAACCATCAGCAATACTGAGGAACCGGTTCTTGACAAGAATGCTGTCCCCAAGGCCAAATCTTCCCTTTTCGGCCTGGCGATAGAGCTCGATCATGAGGGGTGTTTTCATCGTGCTGGCTGCATGGAACATTTCCCGCTCATTGATAAGCAGTCGTTTCCCTGTCGAAAGATCCTCCATCGCAAGACCAAATACTCCCTGCACTGAGCCAAACAATCCGCTGAGATCTCGTCGAAGACCATCCCACGCATCATGTTGCGGACTGAGCAGCATTGCAGCAAGAGCAAGGAGTGTCATTTTAGCGTTCCTTCGACAAGGAGATCGGGTCCGAGGACGACCACCTTCGTGTTCCTGAGGAATGTTGCAGATCGGAGTCTCCGGGGACTCAGATCCAAGCCAGTCAGACCGGAGCCGAGAATCTTCGGCGCAACGAAGCAGTACATCTTGTTGACCAGCCCTTCTTCCAAAAAAGTCCGTATGGTCCTGGCTCCCCCTTCAACCAGTACCGAAGAAATCCCAAGACCGGCAATAACTTTGAGAATATCTCCCGCACGCAGGGGGCCGCGACCTTCAATCCCGAGGACATCAATTCCTCTTCTTTCCAGTCGCATTGCCTTTGTTTTGTTCCGCCTGAGAGCGGCGCTCGACGTTATAACGATCGACCGGGACTGGGAATTCTTTAACATTCGCGCTTTCACCGGGACAGAGAATTCTCCATCTAATACAATACGAATCGGATTCCTCCCCCGGACGGCCCGAACGGTCAGAAGCGGGTCATCCCGATGGACTGTTGACGCACCGACGAGAATTGCATCGTAGAAAGAGCGAAGCAGGTGACCGTGTGCGCGGGCTTTCGCCGATGTGATCCACCTGGACACTCCCCGATGATCCGCAATCCTGCCGTCCAGCGTTTGCGCGACCTTTACTCCAACAAACGGGATCTTCCGCTCCATGAATGTGAAGAAACGCTCGTTGATCCCGCGCGCCTCGCTCCGCATGATCCCATTTGACACTGCAACGCTGGACAAACGCAGTTTTCGAAAGCCCCTCCCGGACACAAGAGGATTGGGATCTTCGGTTGCGGAAACGACCCTGGCAATTCCTGCCTTTATGATCGCGTCCACGCATGGCGGCGTCTTGCCATGATGAGCACACGGTTCGAGGTTGACGTAGAGTGTTGCACCTTTCGCGCGTTTTCCTGCTTTCCTCAGTGCCGCAATCTCAGCGTGCGGACCCCCAAACCGTCGATGATATCCCTCACCGACAACCCGACCTTCCCTGACAACAACACACCCAACCAGGGGATTCGGATGCACCCAGCCGGAACCGCGGACGGCGAGTTCCAGACACCGGCTCATATGAATTCGATCGTCTATTGCCATTCGATTTTGAACGGTGTTTCAGGATGAAGGCCAAGCCGTTGGGAAGCATTTCCTTCCCTGATCACAATCTCAATCAAGCCGCTGCTGCCCTGAATAAGGCCAGGCGTATTCTTCTTTCCCTCCCCATAATATTTCAGTTTTTCCGTTATTGCCGATTTCTTTGTTTTGATCTTTCCAACGGATTCAAAGAGGGAGTTTTTGATGTTTGTGACGAGGTTGCCAAATCTGTCGCAATGCAGAATTTCTCCTGCCCGGAGGTCTCTCGACGTAATAAAGGGTGATTCAACAGGACTCATCTTGTGAACAGGGCCGAATTCTGAGCAGGCAACTCCATTTGCGAGGTAGGCGGCGACCGGAGCAAAGACATCCCGCCCATGGAATGTCGACGACACCGGTGAAAAGACAAACGGTGATTTCTTCGTTCTGACTTCGTAACATTCACACAACTCGTCTTCTGCACGCACAAGATCCATCACGCCGTTATCAGGAGCCAGGAAGAAATACTTGTTTGTTCTCCCAACAAGAATTTTCCGATCGCTGCCGACCGCGGGGTCTACTATGGAAACAAAGACTGAATGTGCGGGAAAAAATCTGTACGAGGCCCACAGCAGATACGCTGCTTGTTTCACCTTGTGCGGTTCGACTTCGTGAGTGATATCCACCACCGTGGCGAGAGGACTGATGGATGCAATCACTCCCTTGACGACGCCACCATAGTGATCCAAAGAACCGAAATCGGTGAGGAGGGCTATGACCGGAGGGGGGAACTGTGAGTCATTCGGTTGTGGCATGCATTCGTGATTCCAGAGCCAGTTCTACTGCAAACGTGCACTCTTGCCGCTTTTTGCCGATTTGTAGATCGCGTCAACAATTTTCATGCGATGGACCGCTTCTTCTCCTGTTGACGACAAGGGATGCAATCCCCGCAGGGATCCGACCCAGTGTTTCAGTTCATTCTCGTACGATTTGCGATAGAGGCTGAGGGGCGTTTCGTGTGACACAGGCGCCAGATTCACGAGGTTCCCGTGCATCTTCTTGAGAATCCGGAAAGGATTGAGGGATCCGCTTCCGTCCGTCCCAAACACATCGCAATAGAAAAAGTCCTGATCCGACTCAAACGACCAGCTCGATTCGATCGTAATTGTGGATCCGTTTTTCATCCGAATGAATACAACGGATGAATCCTCCACCCCTTTTGTATTGTGTGAATAGTTCGCTGCGATCACCTCGTTCACTTCCGGATATCCCATCATCCAGAATGTCAGGTCGAACATCACGATGCCCAGGTCAAGGACCACGCCCCCGCCGGATTGCTCTTTCCGCGTCAGCCAGGGATTTGCCACGCTAAGTTTCTTCAACCAGCCGGCTTTTGCGTAATAGATCTTGCCGAGTTCTTTCTCCTCGATAAAGCTCTTGAGAATCATGGAATCGGGACGAAACCGATTGTTCATCCCCACCATCAGCATTCGTCCGTGCTTCTTCGCGCTGGCAACGATATCAATCGCCTCCTGCTGAGTGCGTGCGAGCGGTTTTTCGATCAGAAGATGTCTCTTTGCCTCAAGGGCGGCAATCGCCACCTCCTTGTGTGCATTCGTCGATACGCAGATGTCAACTCCGATCAGATTCTCCTCATCCTTCAGCATCGTCTCATAATCGTCGTAGGCGCGCTTAATATTGTACTTTCTGGCAAGAGACTCGGCTTTTGCGCGATCCATATCGCACACCGCAACAACCTCCACATCAAGGAGTCTTGTCAGAATTGGAAGGTGAATTGTCTGGGCAATGGCTCCCAAACCGATAATACCTACAGGTACTTTTTCCATTCGGTGGTTCGATCAGGTCGTGAGGAGTTCGTACGCGGTTTTCCCTTCTTTCGAAGAAAGGAATATCTTCGTCGTTTCAGCAAGGCCCTGTGGGTCGAGTTTCAGCAAATGGTGCAGCTCTTTCGGCGTCCCGTGGTCGACAAACGTATCCGGGAGACCAATGAGTTTCACAGAATTCCTGATTTTCCCTTGCTTCACAAGCGACTCCAGGACTGCAGAGCCAAAACCACCCTGGATGACATTGTCCTCGATGGTGATGATCGCCTCGACCCTCGCCGCAACATCCGCCACCATCGCATCGTCAAGCGGCTTTACGAATCGCATGTTTACGACCTCGGCTTCGATTCCTTCCTTTGCAAGGATTTCCGCGGCTCCTTGCGCATGAGGGACCATGTTTCCGATTGCGAGAAACGCTACATCTTTTCCGCGGCGAAGGAGCTCGGCCTTGCCGATTTCCAGTTTCTTGAATTCTTTACGAAGCGGAACACCGAGGGCATTTCCACGGGGGTAGCGAAGGGCGACGGGACCTTTTGTCTCGATTGCTGTGAACAGCATGTCGCGTAGTTCCTGTTCGTCTTTCGGGGCCATCACCACCATTCCCTGGATACATCTCAGATACGCAAGGTCGAGCGATCCGTGATGTGTCGGACCATCTGCGCCGACAAGGCCTCCGCGATCGAGAACAAAGACGACATGCAGATTCTGTATGGCGACATCGTGGACAACCTGATCAAAAGCCCTTTGAAGGAACGTTGAATAGATTGCAGCGACCGGAATATATCCTTGCGTTGCCATTCCAGCCGCAAACGTGACAGCGTGCTGTTCCGCAATCCCGACATCAAAGAACCGCTCAGGCATTTCGCCCTGGAGAATCGTCAATCCCGTTCCATCCGGCATCGCGGCGGTGATACCCATGACTTTCGGATTCAGTTTACAGATGTCGACCATCGCTTCGCCGAAAATCGTTGTCAACGCCGGCTTTTCATTTTCCTTCTTGTGCATGACTCCGGTGATCTTGTCGAATGGAGTCACTCCATGCAGCCTCGTGGCCTCCTTTTCCGCCGGTGCGTAACCTTTTCCCTTCTGGGAAATTGTATGGATGAGAATGGGGCCTTTGAGATCTTTCACATGACGGAGAATCTCGACCAATTTCACAACATTGTGACCGTTGAATGGTCCGAAGTACCTGAATCCCAGGGCCTCGAACAGCATTCCGGGGGTCACCACAGCTTTCACACCTTTCTCAAGCTTCTGGGCAACAACGCGCAGCCTGTCTCCGAAATGATCAAGCTTCCCGGTGAGGTCCCATACGTTTGCCTTGAATTTATTGTAAGTCGGATGGGTCAACACTTCAGAGAAGTAATCGTGAAAAGACCAGAGGGTGGGATTAAGGGTGGAAAGGGAGACCATTTGATTGTCGTTGATGACAACGATCATGTCCTTTTTCAGGACACCGGCGTTATTCATTCCCTCATAAGCCATGCCGCCGGTCAGTGAACCGTCGCCGACGATCGCAACCACTTTGTAATCTTTTCCGTCAAAGTCCCTTGCCGTGGCAATGCCCAATGCAGCGGAGATCGCTGTACTGGCATGGCCTGCTCCAAAGACATCGTACTCACTTTCAGATCTCTTGAGGAATCCGCTCAGACCGCCGAGCTGGCGAATTGTCTGGAGCTTTTCCTTCCGACCCGTGAGAATCTTATGCGGGTATGCCTGGTGCCCAGTGTCCCAGATAAGCTTGTCCTCCGGGGTATTGAAGGCATAGTGCAAGGCAACGGCCAGCTCGACTGCCCCGAGCCCTGCGCCGAAATGACCGCCCGTTTTTGAGACACAGTCGACGAGAAAGTCCCTCAACTCCGTGCAAACGGATCGAAGATCCTTGATATCGAGCGCACGCAAATCGCTTGGATAACGGATTTCGTCAAGAAACTTGTAGCGCATTTCACTCATGAGCGTTCCTGCTCGTCAAAATCGGTGAGTTCGAATTGTCCATCAATCGTTTTCGACAGTTTCTTCAGTCGAAGTTCAGTTGCCTTCAGTTTTTCGCCGCAGAATCGGGAAAGCTCCAGCCCCTCTTCATACAGTG
>DATECW010000077.1:0-3026 GCA_035286705.1 Bacteroidota bacterium | reverse complement strand
GCCCAGGGGGACCCTCGAGAGAAAGCTGTTTCCATTCAGCGCCTTTCCATTCCCACGTGTCCCCAAACGCCCTGTTACCCGCATCTCCGCCAAAAAGGATGATGCTTTTCCTTTTGTTATCATAGACCATGGCCGGACTGTTGCGCGCGGAGGGACCCGTTTCACTCTTTTTCTCCCATCGCATTCCATCCCATTCCCAGGTGTCTCCCAACACTGAGCTGTTAGCGAACCCGCCAAACAGAATCAACCGGCCTCTTCCTTCATCGAAGGCAAGAGCAAATGAATATCGCGGCGACGGTGTAAGGCTTGATTCCGTCTTTTCTTCCTGAAAGGAGAAAGCCGGGGAGATCCAGAGGAAGAACACTGCCAGCAGCGGATGAAGGAATGAGATGGTTCTGTTCATGCTTTTCCCTTTTTGTTGTACGAGAGGAATTATGACGCTATCGCTGAAGTTTCCCGGATTTCAAAATTGTGACAACGCCGAATTTCTCCATGAGATAATTCCCAAGAAAGCCGACGGCATCCCTCCGTACGAGTTAGTATCACCTGCGATTTTGACTCCTGATTATTCATACCGCAGCGCCTCAACCGGATTCGTCCGCGCGGCCCGAATGGCCCGGAAGCTCACCGTGAGAAGCGCTATCAACAGTGCTGCGCCCCCCGCGAGCGCAAACACCCACCAGCCGATCTCGACCCGGTAGGCAAAATCTTCCAGCCAGAGATTCATGGCGTAGTACGCAAGAGGCCATGCAACGACATTGGCGACCGCCACGAGTCCGATAAATTCCCGCGAGAGCAAGCCGACGACGCTCACTGCCGTTGCACCGAGCACTTTGCGAATGCCGATTTCCTTGGTCCTTTGCTGAGCCGTGCACGAAGCAAGGGCGAAAAGACCAAGGCACGCAACCACAATGGCTATGGTGGAGAACGACATGAAGATCTTTCCAAACCTCTCGATGTTCTGGTACGCCTGGTTCATGGAAACATCGAGAAAATACCAATCGACCGGCAGGCTCGGGACAAACCGCTTCAGTGTTTCCTCAATGCGGCTCATCGTCCCGGCAAAATCGCCCGGCCGAATGCGAATGGCCAACGTATTGAATGCCTGCCAGTCCGGCCACATGTGCAAAACGAGGGGTTGAATCTGATTTTGGAGCGTGCTGTAATGGAAATCGCCAACGACGCCGATGACAACCCCATCCTTCAATGTTGCATACCCGCTCCCGGTAGGCTGCTTCCATTGGATGCGCTTGCCGATTGGGTTTTCCCAGCCAAATGACTTCGCGGCAGTTTCGTTGATGACAAACGCCTTTTCCGCGTCCGAGCCAAATTCACGGGAGAAAAATCGCCCTTCTTTCAGTTGAATGCCATACGTACTCATGAAATCCTGGTCGGTGAGGAGCGTCGCGACATTCACAATCTTGTCCGGTTCCATGCCGTCCCTCCAGTAATCCATGCCCGGAATTCCAATTCCCGCAACGCCAAAGGATGCAGTCACCCCTGCAACCTCCTTGCTTGAAGTCAGAGCGGTCTTCATTGCCTCGATTTGCCGCCCCGCCTCACTCACGCCGAGGGGAATGATGACGATATGTTCTTTGTCAAATCCCAGCTTCGCATTCCGAACATATTCAAGCTGGCTATGGACAACCACTGTGCAAATCATGAGGGTGACTGAGGTGGCAAATTGAAATACCACGAGGCCTTTTCGCATTCCTCCACCCTGCCTCATTTTCCCGATCCTGAACATCTCCAGAGGACTGAAGCGGGAAAGAACAAGGGCGGGATAGCTGCCGGCGACCAACCCCACGACCAGTGTCAACCCCATGAGCACCACGAGCGCTTCCCACCATGGAGCGACAAGAAGCAGCAAGGGCCGGCCAGTAATTGATTCAAAAGCGGCCCGGACGAGTGCCGTCAGCCCCATCGCAACCGATGTGGCCATCAATGTCATTAAGAGAGATTCGCCGATGAATTGCAGCGCTATCTGATTTCGCTGCGCTCCCAGGGCCTTTCGCATCCCAACTTCCTTTGCCCGTTGCAGCGAACGGGCGGTTGACAGGTTCATGAAGTTGATGCACGCCAACAACAGGATAAACGCTCCAATTGCAGAAAAGACATACACATTGTTGATATCTCCTGCGGGTTTCATCGACGCGCCTCTCCCGGAACGCAGCTGGATGTCCACCAGCGGTTCAAGACCGTAGGTGCGCGGGAAATAGTTCTGACCGATATACTTCTCCGCGAATGCCGGGAACTTCGCCCCCAACGCACGTGCATCGTTTCCCGTCTGCAGCAGCAGGTAGGTATGCATGAGCGGACTGTTCCATGCCGACATGAGGAGGGGATGAATCGCCTCCAACGTCCCCATCGACGCAAGCATGGTAAAATTCAAATGGGTATTCTCGGGGAGGTCCTCCATGACTCCGGTGACCTTCAGGGGCAACCGGCCGTCGAGCAGAAGTGTCTTGTTCATGGGGGACTCATTGCCGAAGTATTTCTTCGCCACGGAATGCGCCAGGACTATGGTATTGGGTTGATTCAGCGCGTTCCCCGGGTCGCCTTCAATGAACGGCAGGGTGAAGACTTCGAACACCGTCGAATCCGCGTACCGGAAACCCGACTCCCGGAAATGACGGTCGTCGTGGCTCAGAACCGGCTGTCCGAAAATGTTCGGGCTGAAGAATCTGACCATACGATCGATCTCCGGAAACTCCGACACAAGCGCCGGCCCCTCCGGCGCCGCGACCGAGGACGGGGTGGCGATACTTCCCTGGATTTCAAGGTCGGCCACAAAGCGATAGATTCGATCCGCATTCCGGTGATACCGGTCGTACGAGACCTCGTTCTCTACGAATATCATAATGAGAATACAACAGCTTATCCCCACCGCGAGGCCCACGACATTGATTGCAGCATACAACTTGCTTCGCAAGAGGGCTCGGAGAACTATCTTCAGGTACATCGCGAGCATAAGTCTCCCCTATCAATATTGATGACTGACCGCAATGGAATGAACCCTTTCAAGG
>DATECW010000076.1:0-3212 GCA_035286705.1 Bacteroidota bacterium | reverse complement strand
CATTGGGATCCTGATGCCTAACTCGACCTGCCAGGTAAGTTCGTGTTCACGACAGTGATTGCCTTGTCAATTATGTAACCCTTTCAGGGTTACTGAGTGATCTTGTGGACCATAATCCGGGGGTTGCACCCCCGGTTAATGCATGCTTCCCATTCGGGGAAGACCGACATTGTCATTTCTCTTAGAATCTTGCACACATCGTCGACCACGATGCGGTCCCTTTCTCAAAGGGACGCCCTCGAAGTGGAAAGGGGTCGCATAACTAATGTTGGGGTACCGCCCCGATCTAACGAAGACCAAAAAGACCTTAAGGCGTGCCGACCCCGAAGGGGTCAGATAACTCAGGTCGGGACAACGTCCCGACCTCCAGAGCATAATTCTCCCGCAACCCTGAAAGGGTGAGATAATGTCTTATGTCGGGACAGCGTCCCGACCAACAATTCTCCCCACTTCCCTCATCACCTCTTCAACCGTAATCCTCGTCAGGCAATACACCTCCGGAAAGGGGCACTTCCAATTGCATTCGTAGCAATCGAGCTTGTGATTCACGATTCTTGCAGATCCATACGGAAAGTACCGCGAAAAATGACCCCCGCCGAGAATAACAACCGAATGTGTCCCCACAGATGCTGCAATGTGAAGCAAGCCCGATTCATTTCCCACAACAAGCTTCGCCCGTTTGATCAGCTCGGCAACCGACTGAATGGGTAAACCCGTCTCAATCGTTGGGGCCGTTGTCATCTTGCCTGCGATTCTTTCGAGCATCTCCCTATCGTCCCGATTGCCGCACAGAATGATCCTCATCCCTGTCCGTTCAACCAGCCTGTCTCCCAGCTCCGTGAATCGTTCCCACGGCCAGCGACGAAGAGGGGAACTACCGCCGGGCGCAAGAACAACATAGGAATCTGGATCTGCGTTTTGTGGTTCTCTTTTCTGACTGAACAAAGCTTTTCGCGCCTCACTACGCCCCTCTGCCTTGATACCCAGTTTCCCAAAAAACGCTCGGTATTTTGCCGATTCGGGAGAATGATCCGGAACGTCCACGACATCCGAATAGTAACTATCGTTCGCTTTTCTCATGGAAGGATGAATGATTTCATCATTCCCGTCAAATGCCGCCACGCGCTCCGCACCTGACAGAATTGCCATCTCATCCCCGATATGCTGACGATGATAACTAAGGTAGAGGGACAGCGATGGCCGCGTCGATCGAATTTTCGCGAGTATCCAAATCCGATAGAAGTAGTTCCAGCGGTAACGCAGATATCGGTAGGATATCACTTTGTCGAATACGCCGGATACTGCTATCGGAGCAGCTTCATCTCTGCAGACCAGTACGAACCGGTGACCGACAAAATGGTTTCTCAAATCCGCGACAAGAGGAAGAAAAAAGACGAGGTCCCCTATCCCGTCCGTTCGTATGATTGCAACTGTTTTCGACGCATTTCCTCTTCGGTTCCTGAAGAACATGTGAAAACAAAGAAATGCGGCGCGATCCACTACCCACTTCATGGATCTGATTCGTTCACTCATCCGGATCGTCCTGCGAAACTGGCTCAAGTCCCTGCAAAGGAACGAATTCCCTCTCCTGATCGTCGTAGAACAGCAGCCGGTCAAGATCAACGGGATCCGTGACGGTCACTTTCACGGTAACCGCCCGGCTATCCAGAATAGTGTCAAGGACCTCAATGGTATAGGACCCATCCTCGAAGCTTGTTCCGACCGGCAACTGAAGGGGGGTGTCGACTTTTCCGAGCAGAAAGAACTGGTTCTCCGTTTGAGTGCTCACGATTAACGAAGTATCAGAATTTCTAAGAAGCACGACATTCGCGGAGACATCGTCGCGGTCGAGAAGCACGATTCGGAGGAGCGATCGCATATCGACACTATCGGACATTTCATCCTGACGAAGCTCTCCTCTGAAGTCCGTTCCAGGTTCCCCGACAACCTCTGCCTGACGTATTCGTGACGGAACAGCTCCAAAAACGTATTCTTTTTCCAGAGCCGCCAGGTGAAAGTCCACAAAAGATGCGCGTATCGCTTTCGCGAATTTGTCGGCAACATGCCAGTCCATGACAGCGGAGAAAGAAAGGAAGACCGTTGCAAGAACACAAAGCGCCACACACCAGCGGGTGATTTGTGTAAGGAGGTCGGGATTGGTCCACCATGGATTCCGTGTCAACACAATGAACAGGGCCAACACGAAGAAACCCACTGATCCGTACATCAGGCGAAGGGAGATATATCCACCCACTGCATACACAGCGAATCCTGCCAGAAAGGTCAAAGCAAACAGCAAGGTCACGTTCAAGTTCAAGAGCTTCTTTCGAAGCAACAAAACGAAGATGAAAACAAGAAGGGCTCCCAATCCCACAGCCGCCAACGGAGTGTCTGCACCAAGTTGATAAAGTCTCATGGCATCAGTAGGAATCACAAGCATTCCGAAACCGCGAAGGAAAACCCCCGGAGCCCCTGCGAAGAGTCCAGATTGCTGGAAAAGGACGTGACCCGAAACAGCAATGAACGCAACTCCGAAAAGAAAGGAAAGGAGATTCAAAAGACCAAGCAGGCGGCCTTGAAGCTTGATGACGGATTGCCACGACCCCAGGGTGAGTCGAAGTACCAGAGCAAGGAAAACAGGAAAGACAATCGCCGATTCCTTGGAGAGAAGCGCCGCTGCGAAGAATGCCGCCGCAACGGCAATGAGATGGGTCTTTTGTTTCTGAACCATCACCGCTGAGCACAGAGTCGTTAAAAGCAGAAACAGCATGCAAAGCAAATCGGAGAATCCTGATGCCCAGTAGACATTCTGAACAGCGGCTGGGTGAACCTGAAAGACAATCGCGGCGAGCATGGGCCCGATAAGCCCTTTCTTCTCAGACGACTCAGAAAGTCTAAGAAGAATCTGAAAGAACACCAGAACTGAGGTCAAATGAACGAGGATACTGAACAAATGCCAGTAAAAGGGAACTTCGCCAAAGGAGGAAAAAAGAACATGGTTCACAGAATACGAAAGCGGGCGCCAATGTCCGAGAGCATCAGTCGGAGTGCTCCAAAGCGATAAGAGCGATCGGTTGTGCAGCTCACGAAATACGTAATCGTATCCAGCAAGACCATGAACGAGGCTTGGGGTGTACAACATCACTTCCGCCAAAACAAGCAGACCGATGACCACCCGGCGAAAGGATGGATCACTCTCAGGCGGAATCTCC
>DATECW010000075.1:0-19219 GCA_035286705.1 Bacteroidota bacterium | reverse complement strand
GAAGACTTCACACTGGGTGAATACCGGAATCTTCTACGGAAAGTTTTTGGCGAGACCTTCCGCGTCCTGGTGCACGGTGGAAGGGCATGTGTGAATATCGCCAACGTCGGACGAAAGCCGTATATCCCCCTTCATGCTTTTCTCATGCAGGATATGCTTGAGTTGGGTTTTGTGATGCGCGGGGAAATTATTTGGAACAAGAGTTCCAGCGCCGGACCGTCCACGGCCTGGGGAAGCTGGAAATCGGCTTCAAATCCGACGCTAAGAGATGTCCATGAGTACATACTGGTCTTCTCGAAAGGATCGTTTTCCCGAAACGGACATTCCGGCAGAAATACGATTTCGAGGGACGAGTTTCTGGAATACACAAAGAGCATATGGGATTTTCCGGCTGAATCGGCACGACGCGTGGGGCATCCCGCACCGTTTCCTCTTGAGCTTCCGCGCCGGTTGATTCAATTATACAGTTTCGAGGGAGATGTGGTTTTGGATCCGTTCGCCGGGAGCGGGACTACCTGTCTCGCTGCGCGGGAAACAGGCAGACATTTCGTGGGTTATGAGAAGAATGACTCGTATGTCAGACTGGCGGAGGAGCGATTGGCAAGAAGGAAGCAGCAGTAAGCAGCAGGGAGTAGGGAGGAAGCGGGCAGAAGTCAGAGATCAGAGATCAGAGGTCAGAGATCAGAGGTCAGAGGTCAGAGATCAAAGATCAGAAATCAAGTGGTCCGTTCCAAGGAGCAGAACGGGAAGGAAAGAAAGACACTGACATTCGTGAGAATCCGCGCCATTCTCCACGGCTTAAGCCGTGGGTCAACGATGCCAAGATAATTTGAAAGAAACCGTTTCAACGGTTTTCGCTTCAGAGTCAACAAGTGAATTTCGGTAGAAATCTGAGAAACCTATGAAAATTCGAAATCCAATCTTCACCAGCCTGATTCTCCTATCAGCCCTTGTTCTCTCATCCTGCGCAACGAATTCAAATCCGGATGAACGCCTGGTACAGGCGTTAACTCCTGTCCGCGATCAGTATGCACCCGACCGTCGTGTAGCGGTTTTCTCTGTGACTCCCGAATGGCAAAGCGGAGTGCTCGTCGCAAAAGGAGAAGTCGACAACCTGCAGGCCAAATCCGACGCGTTGAGTGTTCTCAAGAACACGGCAGGTGTGGATCCGGTGGACAGTATCATGGTTCTTCCCGACCCGAAACTCGGCGAGAAACACTACGGCATCGTCACGGTGAGCGTCGGGAATATTCGCAGCAAACCCGGTCATCCGGAAGAACTCGCGACCCAGGTGCTCATGGGAGTTGTCGTGAAGGTTCTGAAAGAACGCGGGGGATGGAGCTATGTACAATCCCACGACGACTATCTTGGTTGGATCGAGCGCGAATCGATGGTGATCACGGATCAGCAGGGCGTTGACGAATGGGCTCAGGCGCCAAAAGTGATTGCCAGCGATTACTTTGCGGTTATCAGGTCTGAGGCCGGCTCTCAATCGCTTCCCGTGAGTGATGTCGTCGCAGGCGCATTGATGCGACGGGGACGGGTCAAGGGAGCGTGGCAGGAAGTGTTTCTTCCTGACGGAAGAGAAGGATTCGTCGAACGGTCAATGGTCGAGGATTATCAGAAATGGAGATCCTCGCGAAAGCTCAATACCGAAAATGTTGAAAGGACCTCCAAACTCTTCCTCGGCGTCCCTTATCTGTGGGGAGGTACGTCTGTAAAAGGTTTTGACTGCTCCGGGTACACAAAAACCGTTTTTCGACTCAACGGAATGGAACTCAACCGCGACGCCAATCAGCAGGCGCTGATGGGAGACGAAGTTGCGGTGGGGTCCGATTCTCAAGGACTGAAGAAAGGGGATCTCTTGTTTTTCGGGCGAGCGGCAACCGAAGAGCGTCCCGAACGAATCTGGCACGTGGCGATCTATCTGGGAAAAAAGGAGTTCATCCATTGTTCCAATCGTGTCCGGATAAACAGTTTCGATTCGACCGCCTCTCATTTCGATGCGGACAGGCTGAGAACTTTTGTCCGCGCCCGACGTGTTGTCGGGACTTCGCAGGTGCCCGAGGTCGGATGAACGCCGTCACACCTTCGTGAGGCCGATTCCGGGATGATCGGTAAGGGTCACCATACCGTCGATGATGCGGGTGCCTTCATACGGATCGTTGCTGATAAGAAGAGCGCCGTCGAGGTCGGCCCAATCGACAAGCGGGGAAAGATGCGACGCGGCAGAGATCGCGCATGACGTTTCGGTCATGCATCCCAACATGACCTTCATACCGAGGGCACGGGCGAGGAGGATCATCTTGTACCCCTCGCGCATGCCTGTGGATTTCATCAGCTTGACGTTGATTCCGCTGTAGACTCCCTTCGCCTTGACCACATCTGCAAGACGCTGCACCGCTTCGTCTCCAATGATCGGGAGCGGACTCCGCTCTGTGAGCCATGCATGATCGTCCACGCGATCCTTCGGGAAGGGTTGCTCGACAAACTGGACTCCCTTCTCTTTCAACCAGTGAACCATGTCAAGCGCAGACTCCTTGTCCTTCCACCCCTGATTCACATCGGCCGTCAATGGCTTGTCTGTCACGGACCGGATGGCTTCGATCATTGCTTTGTCGGTCTCGCGTCCCAGTTTGACCTTCAAGACTTTGAATTCTTTTGCTTCCAGGGTTTTCTTGCGAACCACTTCGGTGGTATCGATTCCAATGGTAAACGATGTGACCGGCGTTCTGCTTTTGTCCAACCCCCAGATATTGTACCACGGTTGGTTCATCAATTTTCCGACAAGGTCGTGCAGCGCAATGTCCACGGAAGCCTTCGCGGCCGGGTTTCCGGGGTCGATCCGGTCAATATCCCCCAGAATCGTCTCCAACTCGAACGGATTTTTGTAGCGGCTGAGATCCACTTTCGAAAGAAACGCGGTTGCTGTTTCGTGTGACTCGCCAAGGTACGGCGGCATGGAGGCCTCGCCGTATCCGATGACTCCGTCATACTCGATTTCTGTGAGGACAACCGGCGTAGTCGTTCTGGAGCTTGTGGCAAGCGTAAAGACGTGTTTCAGCTCAAGCGTATAGGAACGAAAGCGCAGTTTGAGCGCGCCGGATGCTTTGTGTTTCGGCTTTTCCTGATTCGTCAGGGTTTGTGAATCCGCCACCACGGTTGTGGCGAGGAGCGTTGAAGCAGCAAGGAACGAGCGTCGGGATTGGTTCATGGTCAGGGGTCCTTCGAGGATAATATTGTTGATAAAGTAGGGGAAAGAAGGAGAAAACACAAAGCGGATGTTTTCCGCGGGTTGCGGCTGCCTGGTAGCGCCTCAATTTCTATTTGTAGTTTTTTAGCGCAGTGTCGCACCAGCCCGCCACGAGGTCTGGCGGGGAGGTTACGCAAAGAACACGGTGGCAAGGAAATCTCTGCGTTTTCTCTGGTCTGCCCGCCTTTGAGAATCCCGTGAGGCAGGCAGGCGTCCTTTGCGCTTGCCTGCGTGCCGACACTTCGGCAAGCAGGACTCTGCGTTATCGTTTACATCAAAATCGAGGCGCAACCCAGTTGCTTTCAATCATTGCACTTTGTATCTTTTGCACGATAGCTGGTCCTGAGGCAAGCAATGAAATCACTCAAGCAAATCCTGATCGTCGACGATGAGCCCGTGTGGCTCAAAGTCCTGAAGCAAATGCTCGAGACAAAGGGGTATGTCGTGAAAGAGGCGGCGAGCGGTGCCGACGCTCTGAATACCCTCAAACACTATGAGCCCGACTTGATTTTGCTGGATGTACGGATGCCGGACATGAACGGCTTTGACCTCCTGGACCATATCAAAAAGCTTCCCAAACTGGCTTCCAAACCCGTGGTGTTTGTTTCGGCCATGGACGACTTTCATGCGAAGAAAGTCGCGCGTGAGCTGGGCGCAGCCGATTATCTGCTGAAGCCCATCGACGAAAAGGAAGTCAATTCGGTGCTGGCGAAGTACCTTCCCAGGTAATGCCCTCCCGCGTTCGTACCCCGTTTCAGCCTGACCCATGAACTTCATTCGTAACATCAAAAAATTCCGCGCCACGCTCGGCCCCGTCGAGCAGGCACAGATCGTTGCCTCAACAGCTGTCGTTGTGGCCATGGTGACGATTGTCCTCGTGCGGGTGTTTAGCGGCTACAAGCTTGGTTGGTACGATTTCCTCAGTGTCATTACCGTCGGTATTTTCGGATTTCTCATCGTGTACTTCACTTTGAACTACGGCCGCCTTCTTGAAGAGCAGAAGCAGGAAGTGATCGCTCTCAATGCGATAGCGGAAGCCGTCAACCGCGCGCTGGAAATCAGCTACCTCCTTCAAAACGCATTGCTCGAAGTTCAGAGAGTCCTTCCGGCCGAGTACGGATGGATCTATCTGGTTGAAGGAGAAAAGCTCGTTCTGAAATCTTCACGCGGCATCGAAGGGCTCCCGGCGCCCATCCTTCCTTCCGGATCTTCCATCAGCGATGCATCATTGGCATGGATTCAGGCCCCGCGTGTGGTGAGAATTCCGCAGGCCGGCGGGGAAAAACAAATCGGCGGGCCCGCCGACATTCGTGTATGGGAGTCCGTACCGATCATGATGAAGGATACCTTCTCGGGCCTCATTATCGTCGCCAGCAGGAACCGGACAGCCCTGACGGAAAAGCAACTCGAGCTGATTGCGGCGTTTGCCAACCAGATCGGCGTGGCGCTCGAAAATGCAACTCTTTTCGAGCGGCTCAGGCGTTCAGAAGAGCGTTATATGGATTTGTTTGAGAATTCGCCCGACATGTACCATCTCGTAAACCGGGTGGGGACCATCGTAAGCTGCAACCGCACGGAAGCCGATCTCCTCGGGTACCGTAAGGAAGACCTGGTGGGACACTCCATTCTGAAACTGTATCCGCTCGACTATCACGATCAGGCAAAAAGGCTGCTGGAACAGATCTTTGAACAGGGGCGCGGCGTTCAGGGGTTGGAAGAACAAATGGTCGACAGCAAGGGTGAACTGCTGGATGTAAGCCTTAATACGTCGATCATTTACGATGACCAAGGACAACCGATCCTCAT
Source organism: Bacteroidota bacterium (assembly GCA_035286705.1). Classification (GTDB taxonomy): domain Bacteria; phylum Bacteroidota; class Ignavibacteria; order UBA10030; family UBA10030; genus JACPLA01. The sequence goes on along the minus strand of DATECW010000075.1, from coordinate 14,160 downwards.
GCGCGCTGTGGCCCGCGATATTACCGAAAAGAAGAAACTTGAGGCCAAGATCCTCCATGCCCAGCGCATCGACAGCATCGGGAATCTTGCAGGGGGGATTTCCCACGATTTCAACAATATCCTCACATCGATTCTGGGGTCAACGGCGATCATGAAGCGCAAGATGAAAAAAACGGAGCAGTGGTACCGGTTTGCCGACATTATTGAGACGGCGGCAAAGCGAGGAGCCGCCCTCACGCGCCAGCTCCTGACGTTTGCACGCAAAGGATCGATCCAGTTCAAGCCCGTTGTGATCAATGACATCGTCGACGAAACCCTTCACCTCTTTGAGCGCAGTATTGACAAGACGATCACCGTCCGCAAAGACCTCAGCGACGAAATATACCTGATTAGCGGCGACGACGGCCAGATTCAACAGGCAATTCTTAATCTTCTGATTAATGCGCGCGATGCCATGCCCGACGGCGGATCGATTACCATTACAACCGAAAGGATTGACGTCGATACGAAATTGACTAATGCAATCGGCGAGCAACGATCCGGGGAATTCGTCGCCGTGGGCATCCGTGATGAGGGTGTTGGAATGGATCGAACAGTCCAGCAGCGGATTTTTGAACCCTTCTTTACCACGAAGGACCAGGGAAAAGGAACAGGTCTGGGGCTTTCGGTCGTCTATGGGGTCGTCAACTCGCACAACGGCTTTATCACGGTGCAAAGTGAACCGCGAAAAGGATCCGAATTCATTCTCTGCTTCCCGCTGCTCGGCGAAGGAGCCGGGCGCCAACGTGGAGGAAAAAAGAAACCTCTTGCGCGGGGGAAAGAAACAGTTCTGGTCATAGACGATGAGGAACACGTCGGCGAGGTGATCAAAGGAATGCTGGAATACCTCGGGTACGACGTGACGGTGGTGCAGAGCGGGCAGCAAGCTCTTTCAGTGTACGAAGAGGGCCGGCGGTTCGTTGTCATTGTGCTCGACATGAACATGCCGGAGATGGGGGGACAGGAAACGTTTTATCGTATCAAGAATATTGATCCCGACGTATGCGTGATCGTATCGACCGGGTACAGCAACACGAGTATCGACGGCACTCCATTCAAAGAGGCCATTGACGGATTTCTGCAGAAGCCGTATCAGTTGGAAGAACTCTCGAAAACCATGCGGGAAGTTCTCGGACGCGGCAAGCCGCATTGATTGTTCCGCATCGCTGAATCGCACCCCTGCCCTCCTTCCCTTGCAACTCCTTGAAATAATCGGTACCATGAGAAAACGCAATACATCCACCGTTCCACAAAAATCATGACGTTCGAATCGTTTGCAGCCGAACTGAAAAAGTCACGCGTTGAAAAGCAGATCTCGCTGATGGACATCTCTGCCTCGACGAGAATCAACGTAAAGTTTCTTGAAGCAATCGAAGAAGGCAACTTCAGCGTTTTGCCGCAAACCTATGTCAGGGCCTTCATTCGTGAGTATGCCGATGCCGTGGGATACAACGTACAGGATGCGATGAAGCAGTACGACGCCCTCAGAGAGCCCAAGCAGATTGAAAAGACTGACAACCCATCTCCACTGCTGAAAAGTACGGGACCCACACGGACACCTGCATCTGAGAATCGCATACTTGGCTTCGCCCGCCAGAACGCCGTTTTCATCGGCATCATCGTCGTTGTCGCAATTTTTATCGTGTATCTAACCCGACCCGTCGGCGACACTTCGGCCGTCAGTGAGATCACTGAAACGCCTTTTGACAAGGTGGTTCAGGAGAACCAGGCAGCACAGCCGAGCCCGCAGCAGGAGCCGATTACGCTCCCGTCAGTGAACAGGTTGGTGAATCCCGACAGCCTGACGCTGGAGATGACGACTTCGGATTCTGTGTGGATGACCGTTACTCTGGACGGAACCAGGACGCTTGAATATCTCTTTCCACCATCCCGGAAAGGAACCTGGAAAGCAAAGGAAACTTTTGCAGTCACCATGGGGAATGCCGGCGGAGCAACCTTTTCTCTGAACGGCTATGACCTTGGGGCGCTGGGTAAACGCGGCGCGGTCGTTCGCAATGTCCAGATTTCTGAAGCCAATCTCCCAAAGCAATAACCGTCGTTGTTTGACATGCCAGCGGATCGTGCCAATGCGACCATACAGAAGCGAGCGGAAGAACTCCGAACCCGGCTGCGTGACCACGACTACCGGTACTATGTGCTGGCTGAGCCGACCATATCCGATGAGGAATATGACAGGCTGATGCGGGAGTTAGTGGGGGTTGAAGAGCACTATCCGGAGCTAAAAACCCCGGATAGCCCGACACAGCGTGTGGGGGGTGCGCCTGCAAAAGAATTCGAAGCGGTTACCCACTCGGTCCCCATGCTGAGTCTCTCCAACACCTATAGTGAAGATGAGGTGCGGGAGTTTGACAGAAGAGTGAAGGGGGGCCTGAAGGGCGAAGCGAACCAATATGTGTGCGAACTGAAGGTGGACGGCGTGGCGGTAAGTCTGTTGTACCGCGAGGGGGTTATCGTCCGGGGGGCCACCCGGGGAGACGGAGTTCAGGGAGATGACGTGACTCAGAATCTCAAAACAATTCGATCGATCCCGCTCTCGGTTCGTTCACATGTGAAAGGGCTTGAAGACTTCGAGGTTCGCGGGGAAGTGTTCATGACAAGAAGCGACTTTGAACGAATGAACAAAGAACGCGCAAAGATGGGAGAACGGCTCTTTGTGAATCCGAGGAATTCCTCGGCCGGAACACTGAAGCTGCAGGACCCAACGACGGTGGCTCGGCGACCTTTGAAGTTCATCTCGTACTACCTGCGAGCGACAAGCGGCAACTTGAAGAGCCACTACGAAAACCTTGCAGTATTGAAGAGAATCGGCTTCCCTGTGAGCGAGCACACACGGCGCTGCAGGACAATTGAAGAAGTTGTGGAGTATTGGAAAAATTGGGAACAACGACGTGATGAGCTGCCCTTTGATATTGATGGAATTGTGGTCAAGGTCGACGATCTCCGGCAGCAGGATCGGCTCGGCGCCATCGCAAAAAGTCCGCGTTGGGCGATTGCGTTCAAGTTCGCATCAAGAAAACAGGAGACTGTTCTCAAGAATATTCTGCTGCAGGTCGGGCGGGTGGGGACGATAACTCCGGTGGCCGAGCTGGAACCGGTGTTTGTTGGCGGCTCGACGGTGTCCCGTGCAACGCTTCACAACGAGGACTACATCAAGGAACTTGATATCCGGCCTGGCGATGTGGTGGTGGTGGAGAAGGGGGGAGACGTTATTCCGAAAGTCAGTGCTGTCGTCAAAGAGAGACGCAAACCGGGGCTCCGGGCATTTCGAATGCCCTCGATCTGCCCCGAGTGTGGATCGCCGATTTCCCGGCCCGTGAATGAGGCAAACTACTATTGCGAGAATACGGAATGTCCCGCTCAGGTCAAGGCCCGCATTGGGCACTTTGCGCACAGGGGTGCAATGGATATCGAAGGTCTTGGCGAAGCGGTTGTCGATCAATTCGTTTCGCTTGGCTATCTCAAGAACTACGCTGATCTCTATGATTTGCATCAACACAGGAATGAGATCCTCGAACTGGATCGATGGGGGAAGAAAAGTGTTGAAAACCTTCTGGAAGCCGTCGAAGAGAGCAAGAAACGCCCTTTTTTCCGGTTGCTTTTTGCCCTTGGAATCCGCCATGTGGGCGAAGGAGTCGCCCGGCTGCTGGCAGATCATTTCCGATCGATGGACACGTTGATGACGGCGTCGGAGGAGGATCTTCACCATGTTCAAGGGATCGGGCCGCAGATTGGGGAAAGCATACAGAGGTTTTTTGCCGACAGTCACAACCGCCGGCTGGTGGAGCGTCTCAGAAAAGCCGGACTGCAGTTTGAACGGAAGACCGCGCGAAGCGTATCTTCGAGACTTAGCGACAAGACATTTGTATTGACGGGGACACTCGGAAGCATGACACGCGGGGAAGCTAAAGAAATGATCGAGCGTCTTGGGGGAAAGGTAGTTTCGAGCGTGAGCGGCAAGACCGATTTTATAGTCGTGGGTGCAGATGCAGGCTCCAAGCTTCAAGATGCCAGGAAACTTGGCATCACGTTGCTGCAAGAAGAAGAATTCCTTCAACTTGTGAAACCGGAATAATCATAAACGGAGGGGATATGAAAAACCTCGTACTGCGCATGTCGACGACCATTGCGGTGCTTTTCTTAATTTCTGCCGTCGCCATGGGTCAGATGCGCTCTAATAAATTCGGCGTGGGGCTCAGCGGGTCGTACTTTATGCTCCAGTCGGACTTTTCGACAGCCAAACCATCCCTCGGAGGAGGAGTTGACCTGAGCTATTCCGTTACGGAATACTTCAGCATCCGAACTTCGATGGGTGTGGGTCTGCTGGAGGCGAAAACGCTGAAATCGGGGACGACAACTCTTGCGTCCTCGATGCAGACCTCGCTCATTTTTGGAAATTTGTATTTGACTGCCGATCTTTCCCCCAACGGGGAATTCAACCCGTTTGTCTTCGCCGGCGGGAGCGGAGTCTACTTCGACTCCAGGGCGACGGTTGCCGGAGTCTCAGGCACAATCCTGAGGAATGGCAGTGTTGGAAAAAGGATGAAAGCCACGGTTGTTGGTGGTGTCGGGTTTGATTATTTTGTGAGCGAATTTCTTTCCTTTACCGTGGCCGGCGAAATGGGACTTCCATACTCCGACCTGCTTGACGGATATCTGGGTGGAAGCAAGAAGGATTCGTATCAGCGGATCTCCCTCGGCGTCAAATATTATTTCTTTGATCAGGACTTCATCACCCGGATGCTCAAAGCTCTTGAAGAGCGCTACAAGTAAAAAAACATGCTCAATGGTTTGCGTCTCAAAGTTGGACTGCTCTATGCGCGGTTCCACTTTAGAAAACTGAAAGATCCGGCGCTTCGCTTCACGGAAGCAGTTTCCCACGCGCATCGGGCTCTGGTACTCCTGCCGGAGTCCACTCGTGATATTGCCTCTGTCCAGTGGATCGTGAGAAATTTCTCAGAACGCTTTTCTTCGGGATCGCTCACAATCGTGGCAACAAACGAACAGGTACAATGGATGAAGGGGGACAGCCGGTTCCAGATTCTGACATATAGTCCAAACGACATCAGCGCCTGGTATGTCCCCCGCCAAGAGTTGCTTGGAAAGATGAAAAGAAGTACATTCGACATAGCGTTTGACCTCAACACAACCTTCACGCTTCCAAGTGCATTCTTGTGCCGCGAATCAAACGCCCCCCTGCGGGTGAGTTTCTTTAAGAACTACGCGGATGAATTTTACAATTTTCAGATCAACACGAAATCTGTCAATAGTCTCGCGGTTGCCTATCGGAATCTTGTCCGGTGTCTGGAAATGTTCTAACTGAGGATGGTTATGGAGTTTGAAGTCAAGAAGAACGGCGGTGCAACGGTGTTCCGGCTGAAAGAGCGGAAACTTGACGCCACCATTTCTCCAGAACTCAAGGGCGAGTTTCTCATCCTGTGTGACGGCAAAACGACGAACTTGATTCTTGATCTCTCCGATGTCGAATTTTGTGACAGCAGCGGCCTGAGCTCTCTCCTGATTGCGGAGCGAAAGATGAGAGAACACGGGGGCTCCGTGAAACTGGTAGGGCTCCAGAAAAAAGTCATGTCGCTGATTAAGATCTCTCACCTCGATCGTGCATTCCTGATCTACGATTCCGTTGCAAAAGCCCTCAAGGCCTGAACGCATCCAACCTCCTTCACTCCCCTTCCCTCCCCCCACCATTGAAGGGCGAATCTGATGGGTTTTACTTCCCTCGATTACATCATCGTCGCTGCCTATCTTGTCGGCGTTGCACTCTTTGGCTTTTTGCGCGGGGGGAAACAACGCACCGCGCAGGATTATTTCCTTGGAAAAGATACAATCCCCTGGTGGATCGTCTGCTTCTCGATTGTCGCCGCAGAAACCAGTACGCTCACCTTTATCAGCATTCCCGGACTGGCCTATCTCACGAATCTCAATTTTCTGCAGGTGACGTTTGGCTATCTCCTGGGGCGTATTGCTGTGAGCTTCGTGCTGTTGCCCCTGTATTACAAGGGGGAACTCTCCACCGCGTACGCGTTTCTCGAAACAAGATTCGGGATCAAGACGAGACGATTCGCATCGGGAGTCTTTCTCTTTACTCGTCTCGCGGCCGACGGAGTTCGCTTGTTTGCAACCGCTATTCCCCTTCAATTGATTGCCGATATCAGTTACCCCGCAGCGATCATGCTCTTGGCGCTGGTGGCATTCTTCTACACCTACGCTGGGGGAGTCCGGGGAGTGATCTGGGTCGATGCCGTTCAGATGGTCGTGTATCTCGGAGGAGCTGTCATCGCCGCATGGGTGCTGATTTCCGCGTCGGAGAATGGATTGTCAGGCGCTCTCTCACTCTCGATCGCAGGCGGGAAGCTTGAAGTTTTCACCCTCGGCCTGACGGGAAATTTCTTTCAACAGCCCTATACATTGATTGCCGGTATCCTTGGAGGGGGATTCCTTTCCATGGCTTCTCACGGTACCGATCAACTCATCGTTCAGCGGGTGCTGACGACTAAGTCTCTTCGCGCAGGACAAAAAGCGCTGATCGGAAGCGGCGTCATCATCATCGTTCAGTTTGCCCTTTTCCTCATCGTCGGATTACTGCTGTTCGATCATTACCACGGATCGACCCTGGCTCAGCTGGGGGTTGATCGGAGCGACAAGATCTTCCCGAAATTCATCATTGAAGGACTCGCGCCGGGGCTTTCGGGGTTCATCATCGCTGGTTTGATGGCAGCCGCCCTCTCGACACTGGCGGGATCGATGAGTTCGATGGCGTCGTCGACAATGCTGGATCTGTACAAGCCGATCGCAGGACGCACCCTTGATGAAGAAAAGGCACTGAAGATCTCCCGCGGGGTGACAGCGATTGTCGCGGTGATGCTGGTCGGTACCGCCTTGTTTTTCATGGAAACGGATCAAACGGTCGTGGAGCTCGCTCTCAGTATTGCATCCTTCACCTATGGCGGCTTGCTGGGGACCTTTCTGCTCGGAGTGTTGATGAAGAAAGCAAAGCAGGAAGATGCCTTGGCCGCATTCGTTGCCGGGATTCTCGTGATGATCACGGTTATTGCCCTCAAGCTTGTTGCCTGGACATGGTTTACCTTGATCGGGGTCGTGGTGACGCTTGTCGTTGGAGGACTCTTGAGCAAACTCAGTCCACGAGAACAAGAATCTTCCGGCCGATAGGAAGTTCATGGCTTCCCTGCAAACACCCTTTCCTCCCGAGCCCCTCAAGACGAAGCTCGATCGCCAGCTGAAGCAGTACTGCGATTTTCTTCTGCTGGAAAAAGGAATTGCCACAAATTCCTACACGTCGTATCTCTTCGATCTGAAAAAATACTACGATTTCCTCCTCAGAGCCCAAAAGAACGATGCCGCAGCCGTGGAGGAGAACTCGGTGAGCAAGTTTCTCCAGGAGTTGCATCGGTACGGGTTGTCGCCCCGCTCTCAGGCCAGGGCCTTCTCGGCTGTTCGCGGTTTCCACCGGTACCTGGTCGGTGAAGGAATGACAAATGACGACCCGACTCAAAATGTGGATCCTCCAAAAAGAGCGAAGGACTTGCCGGGCGTCCTCAGCATTTCGGAAATTGAAAGAATCCTGAAGCAGCCGGAAATTTCCGCACCCCTTGGCATCAGGGACCGTGCAATTCTGGAAACTCTCTACGCAACGGGGATGCGCGTTTCGGAGCTGCTCGAGTTGAAGCAGTCCAATCTCCTCTTCGACGAAGACCTGGTGCTGGTGTATGGAAAAGGCTCGAAAGAGCGCCTGGTTCCAATTGGTCAGTCTGCAGTTCGCTGGATCAGAACGTATCAGGAACAGGTACGCTACAAGCTTGCCGGGAAAGGGAGATCCCGGGATGTTCTTTTCCTGAACGTGCGCGGAGGGAGATTATCGCGAACAGCGATTTGGAAAATGGTGACGAAATACGCGCGTGCGGCAGGGATCAAACACGAAGTGCATCCGCATACCTTCCGACATTCCTTTGCGACACATCTCCTGGAAGGAGGGGCAGATCTGAGGGCGGTACAAGAGATGCTCGGGCACGCGGATATCTCCACCACGCAGATCTATACCCACATCGACAGGGAATACCTCAAAGAGGTCCACAAGACCTTCCATCCAAGGGGGTAGGTCACACCTTGGCAAGGGCCAAGGATTGCAGTTGGCCTTCGCATTCTGGGCAAAAATTCTCCGATTTCACATCGATTTCTTCTACTGCTGTCGAGGAATGCATAACGCAGTCGAATCGCCGGCAATGGATCAGTCCGAATGTATGGCCGAGCTCGTGAACTGCTTCCTTGATGAGGCGCTGTTCAAAAAGCATCTTGTTTTCCGGCATACCGTAGAATCGTTCGTCGAGGCGAAACGATGACACGAGAGCTACAGCGCCATCAAGTTGTGCCTCTCCGAAGACATAGGTCAGCACCGGAACAAACAGGTCGTTGCCGGTGATGGCGAGAATTTTTCCCTGGTGATGGGAAAACGTGGCAAGAAGAGCGGCGAGCAGAAACGACGAATAGTACTGGTTGCGTGAAGCGTCGTAGGCGGGCGCCGGATCAATCCCGTGATCCATCACAAGCCTCACCGGGAGGCGAAATCTCTCGCCAAGGTGCTTCAGGACTCCCCCCAGGTGTTCGAGGGGGGCTGGGGCAATCGGCACAACCATAATCGATTGCATCGTTTATGGCTTCTTGAGTCCGTATTTGGCGATCTTGTTGTAAAGCGTCACGCGGTCAATATCGAGAATATCGGCCGCCCGGGTGATATTCCATCCTGTCCGGTGGAGAATAGTCTCGACGTGCATCCGCTCGATCGCATCCAGAGTATCGTTGGCCGGCACGGAATGACTTTGACCAAGCTGAAACGGAAGGTCATCCGGCTTGATGGAGGGGGGATTGGCGAGGACCATCGCACGTTCTATTACGTTCTCGAGTTCTCTCACGTTTCCGGGCCAGGGATACTTTACCAGCAAATCCAGTGCAGTCGGATCCATCTCGGTGACCGGCTTGTTCATTGCCGTCGAGTATTTCTTGATGAAGTGTTGGGTGAGGAGAGGGACATCGCTTCTTCGTTCGCGCAGGGGGGGGATGGAGATAGAGAAAACATTGAGCCGGTAATAGAGATCTTCCCGAAATGCCCCTCCCTTCACTGCTGCTTCAAGGTCCCGGTTGGTGGCGCAGATGACGCGAAAATCACTTTTGATCTGATCATTTCCCCCTACTCTTGTAAATTGTCTGCCTTCGATAACCCGTAAGAGCTGTACCTGCATCTTGGGACTGATCGTCCCGATTTCATCCAGAAAAATCGTCCCCCCATCTGCCATTTCGAACTTCCCTTTCCTTTTATATTGCGCTCCGGTAAATGATCCCTTCTCATGTCCGAAGAGTTCACTTTCAAGAAGGCTTTCCGGGACAGCTCCGCAGTTCACGGGGACAATTGGGAAATACTGTCTGTTGCTGTTGACGTGGATCGTGCGGGCGATCAGCTCCTTGCCCGTGCCGCTTTCCCCCCGAATCATGACTGTCGTGTCAGTTTGTGCCACGGTTTTAGCAAGCTCAACCACTTTTCGCATCGGGGGGCTGTCGCCAATCAACTCATCGGGACTGATGAGATTGGTGAGGTGCTCGCGCAAGCGGACATTTTCATCGGACAGATGTTTCTGTTGAAGTGCGTTCTGAATCAGGTGAGAAAGATGGTCGGGGTCCACCGGCTTGGTGACATAGTCGAATGCGCCTTCTTTTAACGCCTGTACTGCACTCTCGACCGAAGCGAAGGCCGTGATCATGATAATGGTTGCGGAGTGGTCGATTTCGCGCAGCCGCTTCTGAAGGTCCAATCCGCTCATCCCGGGCATCTTGATATCAAGAAGGATGACATCCCAGGGGCCCTGTCCCATCATTCGCAGGGCGCAAGACGCATCCTGGGCCGCTTCCGTTCTGTAGCCGTCCTGGCGAAACCACTTCGTGAGGGAATCGCGGACGACAAATTCGTCGTCGACAACAAGGATGCTGCTTTTATGATTCCGTGCCATGGTGATTATCCGTAGACATGATGGATTGAATCTGACGAGCTGTTGCTCGCGAGGATCTTGACGGGCAGTGTGATAACAAAACTGGTACCGGAATTCGGAGCCGACTCGACATCGATTGTGCCATTGTGCCGCTGGATGATACCATAGGTGACGGCCAATCCGAGGCCCGTCCCCCTTCCTCCTTCTTTCGTCGTGAAGAAGGGTTCAAAAATGTGAGCAAGATCTTCCGTGCGGATGCCGCATCCCGTGTCGGAAACGATGATGCGGACAAGCCCGCCGGCAGGATCCTTTTCCAGCCGAAGCTTGAGAGTCCCGCCTTCGGGCATCGCCTCCACCGCATTCATCTCCAAAGCCAGAAGGGCCTGTTCGATCTGCTGGGAGTCGCAGGTGACCGTCACCGGTTCCTCTCCAAGCTCCAGCACCGGTATGATATTATTCATCTGGAGATGGTGATGAAAAAGCTGGAAGCTGCGATTGACGATGGACCGGAGATCTTCCTGACGCATGTCTGCGATCTTCTGTCTGGAGAAAAGAAGCAGATTCTTCACGATACTCCCGCATCGGGCAGTCTCATCCGCGATCAGCGAAAGCTCATTCTGGATTTCCTCCGTCTGTTCGTCCGAGAGGGCTTCTGCCCGGATTTTTTTCTTGAGAAGCTTCGCGTACGTAAGAACCCCCTCGAGAGGATTGTTCAGCTCGTGAGCCACGGTTGCGGCAAGCTGACCCAGCGATGCCATCTTTTCGACATGGATCATATTTTGCTGAGCCCTCTGGAGTTCGCGTGTCTTCTGGGCAACTCTGTCCTCCAGCGTGTGGGTCCAGTCCACGATCTCGTTTCGCGCCCGCTGGAGTTCCTCCGACATATGATTAAATGAATCGGCAAGAACCCCGATTTCATCTTTGGAGTGAATCGGAATACGGTATGCCAGGTTCCCTTCCACGATTTCTTCCGTTCCTTGCGTCAACCGACGAACCGGTACGTTCACCATGAACCATATGAAGAGCCCCGTGACAAGGCTGACGACGGCAAACAGCAGGAGGCCCCCGACATACTGATCGCGGGAGGATTCGGCCACTGCCCGATCCAGATCGGAAAGCGGAAGCATCACATCGATCACTCCCAACACCGTTTGAGTCTTCGGATGAGCATGGCAGTCGGCAGAAGAACAACTCCGTTCGTTGTAAATGGGAGTGATCATCCCCAGAACGCGATACCCCTTTGGCGATGTAAAAATTCTGCTCAGTGTCTGAGGTGACGGGGGGATGGGTGGTTGGTCCACGCTGTGGCACGCTGTGCACGCCTCAGCGTCCATGTTGACCCTGTTGCCCACTTCTTCTGCGTTTGTCGAAAAGGAAACAATCCCCTGCTTGTTGTAGATCCGAATCCCATCAATACTCGGTTCGCTTCCCGTGGTGTTGATGATCTGGTAGATGTCTTCCCTTCGATTGAGCAGCATGCTGTAATGCGTGGAGCGTTTGATGATGTCGCTGACGCTGGCGGCAGTCTTCACCGCGGTGTCCATATGGTTCTTTGTTTGCCACTGGACGGTGAGCGTTGTTACGAGCGCCGTTCCCACTGCCATTGCACCCAGGACAATGAGAAAAAGGCGAAAGCCGATGAGACGTGTGAATTTCATGCGTTTGCCCCTGTGTTGAAAACTTCAACTCTTGTGCCATTTGCGCCATATAAAAACAAAGGGAAAACTTGTCGTTTTCCCTTTTGTGTGGGATGAGACTCTCATTTTTGCAATCTCATCCCCAATCCTGACAATAAGAATGGTTACTACTTCATGGCGCAAAGAGCGTTGCTGTGATATTGAAGAACGACTTGCTGCCGAGCATCGCAGCAAGCGTCTCCGCGGGTTGCCCGCCGTCGTGCAGCGTCTGACCGACGGAAGGAGCTTTCTTCAGAGTCTGCATCACACGCGCCTGGAGCGCTACAAGCTCTCGTTCCGACCTCGTGTGATATTCGGGAGACGCGTACAGCGACGGCGCTTCGGCCGCAGATTTGTCGATCTGGGCGTGAACAAGCCATCCGTCGCCGTAAGGATCCTGCACCAGCAGTTCCGGATGATCGAGGAGCCGGGGGTTGGCTTCGATGACCACGCCATGAACGGGAGAGTAAAGCGAAATCGCCCCTTCATGGTGAATCAGCCAGCACCAAGGCATGCGATGAATGATCCGCGATTGCCGCGAAGGAAGCACCACGCTCGCGAGAGATCCGAGCATCGAAGCTGCAAGATGGTCAATCCCGATCGCAACAATCGATTCCATCATGGGCTTGACCCAGAGATGCCCATTGTGATAGAGTCTGTCGTCGGGATATTCCCCCGGAGCAATCGCGGTGATGAGTGCTGCCACCCGATCGGAATCGCTCGCCGCCGGTGCATCGCTGCCGCTTCCGGACGGAGGAGGAGGACTCACGTGGGCGGAAGAGGAACGCGATGGCCGTCGCATGCTTTCGTCGAAGGGGCATTGATCGCATTGCAGGTCGCGGTCGCAGAGCTTGTACCCGACCACACCTGCATCCATCCAGATGCATCGGAGGCTCTCGCTGTCTTTCCCATCCATTGGTCGTTTTTCCATCGCAAATCTCCGTATGCCTCGGATTCTTCCCTTGGTGTTTCCTATTCTCCCCGCCTGTTCGTCTGAGCATCAGCAGGTGAAAGAAGATATCCGGCGGCAAAATCCTTCCAAGCATCACCGGCAAGACTCTTTGCAAATCCGATCACCGGCACACCGCCGTCCTGGAGAACGGGACCAATCTTCCCGCTCATTCCTTGCCGAAGTCTGTTCACGGTTTCGCGCATCCATGCCGAGGCGAGGACCCCATGCAACAGATTACTAAGGTTCGATCTCAATTTTGGAACCCGCACTTTCAGGAGCCAGCCGTTTCCGTATGGATCTTGATTGACGATTGAGGGCGACTGCGTCACCTGATCATTAATTGCCACGACATCACCGTTGACCGGTGACAGCAGATCTATCGAGGCTGTGTCAAACTGAAATCTCCAACCTACTTCACCCTGAGCAACGTGGCTTCCGACGGGAGGCAGAACAATCGCCGTCGCTTTCCCCAGAAGCTTCTGTGCGAAGTCATCAATACCCACAGTAACCAGCTCTTGATCCTCGGGCATCACCCAGCTGTGGCCCTGATGAAAGTACCGGTCATCGGCGAGCTCGAACCATTCAACCGGTACGGCGGGAGAATGGTTGTTGGCACCGGATGGAGCAACACGAGTCTTCGGTTTGTTGAGGACTCTCCAGAATAGCACCAGAGTCAGGAGAAAGGCGATGACGAGAAGATACTCGATGCCCTTTGTGGCAAAGATGTCTACGTATTCGTTACCCATGTCTGTTCCTCTCCCTCTTTGATCAAATAGCGTTTCTTTTTCGGTCGGTATGATTCCTCGCCTGCCCATGCCGGTGAATCTCGTAATATGGGCATTCTGTTAACGACCCAGCGAAGCACAAGGATCTCAGCAACCACAACAGCGGCGGTAACGGCAATCTCCATCCAGGAGGGTATGTACCTTTCCAGAGCATACCATTTGTAGGCGATTATGGAAACATTGAGTCTGTTGAGGACGATTCCGATCAGAGCGAGGATAGCTGCCGTGCGAATAAGCGTAAGGTTACGGAACCTGGCTGCTTGAGTGAACAATCTGACAGGGATCAGCACAAAGCCAATGACCTCCACAAGAAACCAATAACCCATCGGGGTGTTGATGTACGTCCATTGTTGGCCGTGCAAGAAAACGAGGAGTTTCAGGAAGAAATACACATACATAGTTCCGGCACACACTTTTGCCAGTCCGAGTACGATGTCGTCGTGAGAAGCATGCGATGCGGGACTGATTTGATGACGAAACACCTTTTGGCTGATGGTACCCTCAATGATGACCATGGAAAGGCCGGCAAAAATACTCGACACGAAGAAGAGGATAGGAATGAATTCTGTGTACCAAAGCGGATGGATTTTGCTTTTCGCCATCAGGAACAGCGCTCCGAGGCCCGACTGGTGGAGGGTCGAGAGCGTGATGCCAAGAATGACTGCCCCAAGCGTCAG
>DATECW010000074.1:0-17154 GCA_035286705.1 Bacteroidota bacterium | reverse complement strand
AGGGAGGACGCTCCGAACCACCTCGTCCTGCTCAGGATCACAAAGGATGAGCCTTTGCGGTATTTGATCTTCTCCCGATGGCAGGGGGAGGGAGCTGCGCGGTGGGATCAGGACTTGTTGTCGAGCGATGTGGTGTCGGCTCATCGGCGTTTGAATGAACCGTTGCGTGTGCGAATTTCCATTTCAGGCAGCAAGAAACACTAACCTGCTTGCTTTACCGCGGGTGCATGAATACGACATTCCCAAACTGAACGATATGAAAACTCCTTTTATGCATGATGATTTTCTCCTGGAGAGCGACCGGGCCCGGGACCTGTATCATACCTATGCCGAATCGCTCCCGATCATTGACTATCACTGTCACGTACCTCCAAAGGACATTGCAGAAAACAGGAACTTTGAGAACCTGACCCAGATTTGGCTCGCGGGCGACCACTACAAATGGAGAGCCATGCGGACTTGCGGTGTGGACGAGCGGTTTATTACGGGGTCTGCCACGGATTGGGAGAAATTTGAACGCTGGGCCGACACCGTCCCGAAAACCATCCGAAATCCATTGTATCACTGGACTCATTTGGAGTTGAAAAGGCCTTTTGGAATCACAGACAGGCTGCTCGACTCGTCGACCGCCAAGGGGATTTGGGAGGAATGCAACGCGAAACTTGCGACTCCGGAGTTTTCGGTGAGGGGTATCCAGAAGTCGATGAAGGTTGAAGTCGTTTGCACTACCGACGACCCGACAGACAGTCTGGAGTATCATCGGACTCTTGCGCAGGATCCGAAGGCATCATTGAGCGTCTACCCGGCCTTCCGTCCCGACAAAGCGATGCAAGTGAATGATCCCGCGGCATTCGCCCGCTATGTCGGTCTCCTAGGAAAAGCGGCCGATTCGGTCATCAGGACCTACGGCGATTTTCTTGCAGCTTTAAAAAAACGGCACGACTTCTTTCACGCAATGGGTGCGCGTCTCTCGGACCACGGACTTGAAACAATCTATGCCGAGAGTTATACTGAACGGGAAATCAAAGCCTGCTTTGCGAAGCTCATGAAGAAAAAGGCGCTCAATGAGAAAGAGGCTCTGAAATTCAAGTCGGCCGTGTTGTATGAGCTGGCGTTGATGGATTGGGAACAAGGATGGGTGCAGCAATTCCATCTTGGCGCCCTGCGCAATACCAACTCTCGGATGATGCGAACGCTGGGTCCCGATACCGGGTACGATTCCATCGGTGATTTTGAGTTGGCGCGGCCGCTCGCCCGATTCCTCAACCGTCTGGATACTGATAACAAACTCGCGAAAACCATTCTGTATAATCTGAATCCCGGGGACAATGAACTGTTTGCCACAATGATCGGCAATTTCCAGGACGGGACTGTTCCGGGGAAAATTCAATATGGATCAGCATGGTGGTTCCTGGATCAGATCGACGGCATGACGAAGAACCTGAATGCTCTTTCGAACATGGGCTTGCTCAGCCAGTTCATCGGGATGTTGACTGATTCCCGCAGTTTTCTTTCGTATCCGCGTCATGAGTACTTCCGACGACTTCTCTGCAATGTTCTGGGAAGTGAGATGAAGGCCGGATTGATCCCCGACGATTCCAAGCTGGTTGGGGGCATGGTTCAGGACATCTGTTACTCGAATGCAAAACGGTACTTCAACTTTCCGTTGATACGAGGAAAGAACGGAAGTACGTCGTCGGTTGAAACTGGAAAGGCGAAAAAGGTGCACGCATGATCTTCGATCTGAAGGGCAGAACTGCCATAGTCACAGGCGGCAGCACGGGACTTGGAAAAGGAATGTCCATTGGACTCGCGGCTGCCGGGGCGGATCTTGTTCTCGTCGATCACGTTGCCTGTGATGAAACGGCACAGGCCGTACGGTCCGTTGGGAGGAAGGCAGTCACAGTGGTGGCAGATCTGAGCAAAATGGAATCGATAGGAAAGGTGGTTGAGACTGCTCTCCGGGAGTTTGGGAAGGTCGATATCCTCGTCAACAACGCGGGGATCATCCGACGAACACCGGCGATCGATTTCAGCGAGAAAGACTGGGACGAGGTCATGACGATCAATGCGAAGACGGTCTTTTTCCTCTCTCAGGCCGCGGCAAGGGATATGATGAAGCGGAAATATGGCAAGATCATCAATATAGCATCGTTGCTTGCGTTTCAAGGTGGAATTCTGGTGCCGTCATACTCAGCCAGCAAGGGGGCAGTGGCGCAGGTGACGAAAGCCCTGGCCAACGAATGGGCGCAGCATGGTATTACGGTCAATGCGATCGCACCGGGGTACATGGCAACGAACAACACGAAAGCGCTGCGCGAAGACCCGGTTCGGTCAAAAGCAATTCTCGACCGAATTCCGGCCGGCAGATGGGGAACGCCCGAGGACCTTCAGGGAGTGGCGGTCTTTCTTGCCTCTCAGGCATCGGACTATGTGAACGGCCATGTTCTGGTTGTTGATGGCGGCTGGATGGCTCGTTAAAACAGAGGTTACTAAGAAAACGGAGAAACCCATGGAAGTGCGTTACGTACCGAATCAGGAAGCATATGAACGGCTGAACACGGGGGAACTTCGGAAGTCCTTCGTGTTTGAGGACCTTTTCACTGAGGGTGCGGTCCGGATGGTCTACTGTGACACCGACCGCGTCATCGTTGGGGGCGTCGTGCCCACCACGGGGCCACTGAAACTCGAGGCCAGCAAGAAAGAAATGGCTGCCGAACATTTTACTGAACGCCGGGAAATCGGCATCGTCAACGTTGGCGGGTCGGGAACCATCCATGTCGACGACAAGCCGTGGAAGCTTCGCGCAAAGGACATGCTGTATGTGGGGCGTGGGAAGAAATGGATTTCATTCTCCGGCGACAATGCCGCAGATCCTCCCGCGTTCTACTTCGTTTCCTATCCGGCTCATCGGGAATACCCTGACTCGATCATTCGTTCGTCGGATGCCGAGGCGGTGCAGCTGGGGACAAGCGAAGGCGCCAATGTTCGCGCCATCAAGAAGTATATTCATACGGGGGGAGTGAAGAGTTGTCAGCTTGTTATGGGTTTGACCGATCTTGCCGCGGGCAGTATATGGAACACGATGCCGGCCCACACGCATCAGCGGAGATCGGAGGTATATCTGTACTTTGGGATCGACGCTGAGTCTCTGGTGGTCCATCTGATGGGCAGGCCGGTGGAATCCCGAAGCCTTATCATGCGCAACCGTCAGGCGGTCATTTCACCGAGCTGGTCGATTCATTGCGGTGCCGGGACAAGGAATTATTCGTTTGTCTGGGCAATGGGAGGAGAAAACCAGGAGTTTTCCGATATGGACCCGGTGGCGATGACACAGCTTCGCTGAGCTTCACGGGACATTATGTCCCGCATCCAAGAAATGGATTCAACCATGAAACTGGAAAAGTATTCGTTTGGAATGGGGGACCGATTCGGGGCCGAAGGGGCAGCGCAGCTGAGGGCTCTCCAGCAGGCCGAACACGAGGGAATTCTTATCATCCCGGTGTGGAACAAATCGAATCGCGAACACATAACCATCGGAACGACGCCGGAGGATACGCGCGTCGAAGCCGATAATGCCGTTAGAACGAGCGGCTGGACCCACTCCTATCGCGTCGATGCCGATCACATCGGTCTGGCGACATTCGGACGTTTTCTTGATCCGAGCGATTTCTTCACCATTGATGTTGCCGACTTCATTGGCGTTTCCCCTGAAAAGGAAACCGTGCGCGCGTTTGTGAGCGCGATGGACACGTTCAAAGGAACATTGTCCATTCCCGGTATCGATCGCCCCTTCATTGTGACCGATAAGACTCTGAGTGATATTGCAGCAAAGTACCTCACTGCAATCATCGAAGCGGCAAAAGTGTATCGCGCAATTGCGGATCGCAAAGGCGCTGAGGGGTTTATACCAGAGGTTTCCGTTGACGAGGCCGGCGCTCCCCAAACACCAGTAGAACTCTTTTTCATACTGGCCGCGGCGGCCCGGGAAGGTATTCCGCTGCAAACCATAGCCCCGAAGTTTACCGGTTCATTTTTGAAAGGCGTTGACTACGTCGGTGACCGCGCGCGGTTCCAGGAGGAATTCGAGGATGATCTGGCAGTACTGTCCTTCGCGGTTCAAACCTTCAATCTTCCCTCAAATCTTAAGCTGAGCGTCCATTCGGGAAGCGACAAGTTCTCCCTTTACCCCATCATCCGCCGGGCGATCATGAAATCCGATTCGGGGCTCCATATTAAAACGGCAGGGACAACATGGCTTGAGGAGTTGATTGGCCTTGCGTCCGCGGGCGGCGAAGGCCTGAAGGTTGCGAAGGAGGTCTACGCGGCCGCCGTGAGGAGATATGACGAACTCTGTGGCCCCTACAAAACAGTGATCGATATTGACAAGGCACGACTCCCGAAACCGGAGAATGTCGCCGGGTGGTCAGGGGAAGAATATGTCGAGACCCTTCGACATGACCAGAGCTGCGGGAGATACAATGTGCACTTCCGCCAGCTTGTCCATGTGGCATACAAGATTGCCGCTGAAATGAGAGACCGATATGCCGGTCTTCTTCAGGAATGCAGGAAAGAAATCGAAGAGAATGTTACATTGAACCTCTATGAACGTCATGTTCGCCCTCTTTTTTTGGGAAAGCAGCCCCCGAGCCACGCAGAACCATCTTTGAAGATTTCGGAAGCAGGGACCCGATAACCGCAAGAACACGAAAGGACCGCAATGCAATCTGATACCTCTGCCGCACATCCGGGAAAAAAGCGATGGTTGGGATATCGATGGACCATTTGCGCACTGCTGTTCTTTGCCACCACGATCAACTATGTCGATCGTCAGGTGATTGGGGTTCTCAAGCCGACTCTTGCCGCGGAGATGAACTGGACCGAGATTGACTACAGCAACATTGTTCTGGCATTTACGACCGCCTACGCGATCGGCCTGCTCCTGATGGGTCGGGTGATGGACTGGCTTGGGACGAAGAGAGGATTCTCATTCGCGCTCATATTCTGGAGTGTGGCCGCAATGGCTCACGCCCTGGCGCGATCAGTCTTTGGATTTGCTGCGGCCCGATTCGCCCTTGGCCTCGGAGAGGCGGGTAATTTCCCTGCCTCGATCAAGACAGTCGCCGAGTGGTTTCCCAAAAAGGAACGGGCCCTTGCGACCGGAATCTTCAATGCAGGGAGCAATGTTGGTGCCGTTATCACACCACTCGTTGTGCCGTGGATTACCATTACGTACGGATGGCAATGGGCGTTTATCGTGACCGGACTGCTTGGCCTCTTCTGGTTGTTTTGGTGGTGGGCAGGTTACAAGCGTCCGGAAGATCATCCAAAAGTTACGCCGGAAGAGCTGGCCTTGATTCAAAGCGACCCGCCCGATGCCACGACCCCCATCAAATGGCGCAGCTTGCTGCCGCATCGTCAAACCTGGGCATTTGCCATTGCCAAGTTCATGACGGACCCCATCTGGTGGATGTATCTTTACTGGGTTCCTGATTTTCTCAACAAGAGCCATGGGATTACTCTCCTGAATATCGGGCTGCCGCTTGTCACCATCTATGTTATTGCCGATATCGGCAGCATCGGCGGAGGGTGGATTTCTTCCGCACTGATCAAGAGAGGATGGACGGTGAACAGAGGACGCAAGACGGCCATGTTGATTTGTGCGCTGGCGGTGATTCCCATCGTGTTCGCCTCCCAGGTTGCCTCTCTCTGGGGTGCAGTGCTGATCGTCGGACTGGCGGCCTCGGCGCACCAGGGATGGTCGGCAAATCTTTTTACCACTGTTTCGGATATGTTCCCGCGGCGTGCTGTGGGCTCGGTCGTCGGGATCGGGGGAATGGCGGGAGCTGTCGGCGGAATGGTTATTGCAAAGGTCGTCGGGTACATCCTGGAATGGACCGGGAGCTATCTGCCGGTGTTCATCATCGCCGGGTCGATGTATTTGATTGCATTGTTGATTTTCCATATGCTGGTACCGAAACTCGATCCCGCTCCGGTTGAAGAGCCGGCAGCGGCATAGGAGGATTCACGTGAAGTTTTCGAGCTCTCTTTTTGGCATCAACGGACGCACGGTTGTCATGAGCGGAGGAACGGGTGTGCTTGGCAGGGCAATCATGGAAGCCCTGTTGGACGCCGGCGCGAATGTTGCCTTGCTCACCCGCGATCGGGCAAAAGGAGACTCGATCCTCAAGAGTTTCGGAAGCAAGACCGGAACGGGAGTAGTCTTTGAAGCGGATGTGTTGGATCATGACGCACTGACCCGGGTGTCAAAAGACATCCTGAATCAGTTCAAGCGCGTCGATATTTTGATCAATGCCGCCGGAGGAAACAGTCCAAAGGCCACGACAAGTCCGGATCAGTCATTCTTTCAATTGAGTGAGGAAGGACTCCGGTATGTGTCCGATCTCAACCTGTTGGGCACAATCCTGCCCAGTCAGGTTTTTGGCAAGTATATGGCGGAACAGAAAGAAGGCGTGATTCTGAATTTCACTTCTATGAGCGGATTTCGGCCGCTCACGCGGGTTGGATCGTATTCCGCTGCAAAAGCCGCAATCATCAACTTCACCGAGTGGCTGGCTGTGCACATGGCACAGGAGTACTCTCCCAGAATTCGCGTGAATGCCATTGCTCCGGGATTCTTCCTCACCGAACAGAACCGTTTTCTCCTTACCGACAAGGGGTCAGGTAATTTGACTCCAAGAGGGAAGAAGATTCTCGAGCATACTCCCATGGCGCGGTTCGGCGCTCCCGACGACCTTATCGGAGCTGTCGTGTGGCTCCTTTCTCCTGCCTCAGAATTCGTCACGGGCATTGTTGTTCCAGTTGACGGCGGTTTTTCAGCGTTTTCCGGCGTATGAACAACGACTCTCCCGTTATCATCGTTAATAAGAATACTCCCCGCGCACTTGAAACGTTCGGACAATTAGGAACAGTCCTGCCGCTCAAAACCGACGAAATAACCCCCGACAGTGTCAAGGATGCCGATGTTCTCATCGTCCGTTCTGAAACGACGGTTGACCGCCATCTTCTCGAGGAGAGCCGGGTGAAGTTTGTGGGGACGGTGACGATCGGAACTGACCACTGCGATCTGGAGTACCTGAAATCGCGCCGAATCGGATTTGCGAGCGCTCCGGGCAGTAATTCCAATTCGGTCGCTGAATACGTGGCCGCGGCTCTTCTTACATGGGCTCAGCGGACAGGCCAGGGCTTGAGTGGAAAATCGATTGGCATCGTGGGTGTTGGCAATGTCGGGAAAAAGGTAGAACGAATTGCGCGGATTCTCGGATTGACCGTTCTCTTGAACGATCCGCCGCTGAAACGACTGACCGGCGATCCTTCGTATGTGCCTCTTGATGAGCTCATGGGGGCCGATTTTGTGAGTCTTCATGTTCCGTTGACTCGAACAGGCGACGACGCGACGTATCATTTTTTCGATGAGTCTCGTTTCGCGCGGATGAAACAAGGATCCGTGCTGATCAACACATCACGCGGTGCCGTGGTCGACACAAGCGCACTGCGAACAGCCTTGTTCTCACGTCACCTTTCGACTGCCATTCTTGATGTGTGGGAGGGGGAACCCCGAATCGACACCGCTCTTTTGGATCGGGTCATGCTCGGGACGCCCCACATCGCAGGATACTCTCTTGATGGAAAACTGAACGCCGTTCGAATGGTCGCGGAAGAAACGGCCCGTTTCCTGAAAGTACCTTTCGCGTGGACCGGTGATTCGGACGAGAATGAAAACGGCGCGGCCCGAATTCGTGTGCCTGAACCCGCCGGACATGGGGAAGGACTGCTCTATCATATTGTTCATCAGGCCTACGATATCGAGCTGGATGATTACATGCTTCGGAAGATCATGATGCTTCTTCCCGGGAATCAGGGAGCATATTTTATGAAGCTCAGAGCGGAATACCGCACGAGGCGGGAATTCCCGAACCGTGTTGTGGATCTCCACGAGGGCCAAGAGGAACTAAAACAGATCCTTCAGGATCTCGGATTCATGACGGAAGTCACGGAGGCGGCAAAATGACCTCGGTCGTCGGGCGGGGATCCGAACAGCCCCTCAAGGATTCTGAGATCGTGCAGATTTGTCAGGAAGCTCTGGGGCGACTCGCTCTGGATGGCAAGCGCATTCTGATCCTTATTCCCGACCACACGCGGCACGCTCGGATTGATCTTTTTTTCCACATTCTCCATG
This sequence comes from Bacteroidota bacterium, assembly GCA_035286705.1. Lineage (GTDB taxonomy): Bacteria > Bacteroidota > Ignavibacteria > UBA10030 > UBA10030 > JACPLA01. The sequence goes on along the minus strand of DATECW010000074.1, from coordinate 8,954 downwards.
AACTTCTTATAAAGAGAGTCCGCGCACTCGATTTCCTTATTGCCACCGGCACTCATGCCGACATGGAACCGGAGCGAATCTACCGGCATGTTGGAATCACCGGTGACGAGCACAGAACGACCTTTTCCGGCGTCCGGTTCTTCAATCACGAACATGCGAATCCATCCGCGCTTGCCACGATCGGGACGATCCCGGCCGACGAAATCTCGCGATTGACAGAGGGTGTTTTTGCGGAGCCGATTCCGGTCACGATCAACAAGAAAGTCCTTGAGTACGATCACGTTCTCCTGGTTACACCCGTCGTGCCGCACGAGGCGATGGGATTTGCAGGCGGGAACAAGTACTTTTTTCCCGGGATCGCGGGCCTCGATGTCGTTCAGACCTTTCATTGGTTGGGCGCACTCCTGACGAATCTGAAGGTGAACGGCGTCAAAGATACCTTGACGAGAAGAGTCATTGACCGGTCTGCGGAGTTCATTACCACCCCCCGCACATGCTTTGCCTTTGTCGTCAATGCCAAGGATCAGCCGGTCTGCCTGTTTGCTGGTGATCCAATCGAGTCGTGGTCCCGGGCGGCTGACTATTCGGCCCGTTTCCATATAACCCACGTTGAACGTCCGTACAAGACAGTCCTGGCAATAACGCCGGCTCTCTATGAAGACCTTTGGGTGGGTGGAAAAGCGATGTACAAGCTGGAGCCGATCATTGCCGATGGGGGAGAAGTGATCATTTACGGACCCCAGATCAAAACACTCTCCTTCATGCACGAACCGGCGATCCGGAGAATCGGGTACCATGTGATTGAGTACTTCACGCACCAGTGGGAGCGTTTTTCAAAGGAACCGAAACTCATTCTTGCTCATTCAACGAATGTGAGGGGAATCGGTTCATTCACAGAAGGAAGAGAACGCCCGAGGATTACCGTCACACTTGCGACCTCGATTCCGGAAGAAGTCTGCAAGAGAGTGAACCTGGGATTCCAGGACTATCATTCCATGGATATCAAAAGCTGGAAGTCTCGCACCGGCGGAGACTTCTTGATGGTCGAAAACGCCGGGCAGAATCTGTATCGACTCCGGAACGGAAGCTGAACCCTTTTGTCGGTGGAACTCTCTTTTCTTTCTCTGTGTCTCTCTGTGAAACAAGGCGAGGAGAAAAGCATTACACAGAGTTCCACTGAGAAGACACAGAGTTACACAGAGGAAAGCCGTTCTCCGTGGAGCTCTCTTTTCTTTCTCTGTGTCTCTCTGTGAAATAATTCGAGGAACATACCATGGCCAAAGCGTTGAATATTCGCCAAGATGCAAAATTCGATTTTGTCTCACTCGGAGCCCTGGTGCACCGGCTCGATCCCGGCATCATTCCGTTTCGAAAAGCAACCAACTGTCAGATCCATGTCAGCGGGGGCGAGTTCAATGTCGCGGCAAATCTGGCAGATTGTTTTGGCGCCAAAACCGGAATCGTCTCTGCCATGGTGGATTATCCTATTGGCGATTTGATTGCAGAGCGTGTAAAAGCCATGGGCGTGCAGCCGTTCTATAAGCACTTCAAACATAACGGCGTCAACGGTCCCAACATGGCAACCGTGTACAGCGATCGCGGCCAGGGTGTTCGGGGTCCTGTGGTGTTTTACAACAGATCCAACGAAGCTGCGGCGCAACTCAAGCCGGGGGATTTCAAATGGGACGACATCATGGCCGGAGGAATCAAATGGTTCCACTCAGGCGGCATTTTTGCCGCCCTCTCGGAGTCCACAGGAGAGCTGATCATTGAAGGGATGAAGGCGGCGAAGAAGGCGGGTGCGATCGTGAGTTTTGATCTGAATTTTCGCGAGAAGCTCTGGAACATATGGGGAGGACAGGAGAAAGCTGTTGAAGTTGTCGCCCGAATCGCGGAGCATGCCGATGTGCTGGTTGGCAATGAAGAGGATCTGCAAAAGGGATTGGGGATTCCGGGCCCGGAGGTTGCAGCCAAGTCTAAACTCGATCCGAGCACATTCTTCGGAATGATTGACAAGGTCGTCAAGAAGCACCCTCAGGTCAAGGTTGTCGCAACCACTCTCAGAGAAGTCCATTCCACCAACCACCACAGCTGGAGCGCTGTTGCCTGGGTCGACGGGAAGACCTATACTGCCCCGACTTGTGAGCTGGACGTCCTGGATAGGGTTGGCGGAGGAGATGGTTTCGCCAGCGGGTTCTTTTACGGCTTGCTCACGGGAGAAGATCCTGATGCCGCAGTGCGGTTAGGATGGGCGCACGGCGCGCTGTTAACAACGTTTCCCGGGGACACGACGATGGCAACGCTTGAGCAGGTTCGGGCATTTGCCAAGGGCGGTTCGGCCCGGATTCAACGATAACCAGTTAGCCGAAAGGACTGTGCCATGGCATTGAAGATTCGTCAAGCATCGGACTGCGAGTTTGATCTCCTCTCTTTGGGAGAGTGCATGATCCGGCTGAGTCCTCCCGGCCATCAGCGTATTGAATTGACTCCTGTTTTCGAGGCATACGCCGGCGGCGGGGAATACAATGTCTCGTATGCCCTTGCACGATACGGCATGAGGACCGGATGGGTCTCCCGGCTCGTCGACAATCCGCTAGGCCATTTTGTCCGCAATCATGCGCAGGCAAGTGGCATGGATCTCAGCGAAGTCTTGTGGGTGACGTATGACGGAAGCGGTCGTGCAGACCGGATCGGTTTCAACTTCACTGAGGTCGGAATCGGTGTGCGTGCAAGTGTGTCGCTCTACGACCGCGGTCACACGGCCATTTCGCATCTGAAACCGGGTGATGTCGACTGGAAGCGCATTTTTGGCAAGAGAAAAGTTCGTTGGTTCCATACAGGAGGTATTTTCTCGGCGCTCTCGGAGAGTTGTTCCGAAGTGGCCCTCGAATCCATGAAGGCGGCTCACGAGGCAGGTACGATTGTGAGTTACGATCTGAATTTCAGGAGCAAACTCTGGTCGAGCAAGAAGGCCATTGAGGTGACAAAGAAGCTCATCCCCTTCATTGATGTTCTCATCGGCAACGAGGAGGACTTCCAGAAGGTCCTGGGTTTTGAAGTTGAGGGGACCGACGAAAGCCTTCAGGATCTGCCAGTTGAGGGGTATAAGAAGATGGTGGAGAAGGTTGTCAAAACGTATCCGAATATCCATGCGGTCGGCACCACGCTGCGTGAAGTGGTGAGCGGATTGGTCAATAACTGGTCTGCAATCATGTACTACGGTGGAACGTTTTACGAATCGAGGAAATACAAGAACCTGGAGATCGAAGACCGCGTGGGAGGAGGCGACGGGTTCTGCAGCGGATTCATCTACGGGTTGCTCCACGGAATGTCTCCGCAGGAATGCGTCGAGCTCGGCGCCGCACATGGCGCTTTGCTCCAAACGACACGCGGTGACACGAGTATGGTGACGATGGAAGAGACGATGCATGTAATGAAAGGCGGCAGCGCACGAATCAGGCGGTAAGAGCAGGATCACTTGAACATTGAAAATTGAGCGTTGTTGCCCCGAAGGGGTCCCTTCGGGAAACATTGAATATTGCTTTTACGTCGAACAACAACTATCAATGTTCGATGTTCAATGTTCAATTTTCGATTCATAACCACTCTTGGGGGGAAAATGAAATACGATATTGAACATTGAGAGTTGAGAGTTGCCCCGAAGGGGGTCCCTTCTGGAAATATTGAATATTGCTTTTACGTCGAACAACAACTATCAATGTTCAATGTTCAATTTTCGATTCATAACCACTCTTGGGGGGACAATGAAATACGATCTAGAGGAGCGACTTATCAACTTTGCGATAGGAATCATCGATGTCGTTGGATCACTGCCGAAGACACGCGTCGGCAACCATCTGGCCGGGCAGCTTATTCGTTCGGGTACTTCTCCGGCACTCAACTATGGAGAGGTGCAGGCTGCGGAATCAAGAAGTGACTTCGTCCACAAGATGAAGGTAGTTTTGAAGGAATTGAAGGAAACAAGGATTTGCCTGACAATAATCGGCAGAAAAAGGATGGCTCGAGCGGATGGTGCATTGGCAGATGCTGCGGATGAATGCCGCCAATTGATTGCGATTTTCGCGAAAAGCATTGGCACCGCAGAATCTGGAAGGAAGAGCTGAAACTGGGCACGTCTACTTGGACGTTGAACATTGAGTGTTGAGAATTGAACATTGCTTTTCTACGAGGAAACAATAATGAATGCTCAACGCTCAATGCTCAATCTTCAATGTAGAACGTAGAAAGTTCTGTCACAATCCCGAAAGCGTGAAATACGAACAAGAAAGAAGAAACAATGAAACAACAAGCAGACATCGGTTTGGTCGGACTAGCGGTCATGGGTGAAAACCTTGTTCTGAATATGGAAAGCAAGGGATTTACCGTTGCAGTTTACAATCGTACGCTCGAGAAGGTCAATCGTTTTGCAGAGGGAAGGGGAAAGGGAAAGAACATCATCCCCGCTCACTCTGTTGCGGAATTCGCGGCATCACTCAAGAAGCCTCGAAAAGTAATGCTGATGGTTAAAGCGGGAAAGCCGGTTGATGAATTTATCGAGCTTTTGGTTCCTCATCTTGAGGCGGGTGATATTCTCATCGATGGCGGGAATTCGCATTTCCCCGACACAATTCGGCGTACGAAGTATGTCGAATCAAAGGGACTGCTCTATATTGGAACAGGTGTTTCCGGCGGCGAGGAGGGCGCCCTCAAAGGGCCCTCGGTCATGCCTGGGGGATCACCTGCAGCATGGCCGCATGTCAAGCCCATCTTTCAGTCCATTGCCGCGAAAGTCAGTGACGGAACTCCGTGTTGCGACTGGGTGGGAGAGAACGGCGCCGGGCATTTTGTCAAGATGGTCCATAACGGCATTGAATATGGGGATATGCAGCTTATTTGTGAAGCATATCAAATCATGAAGAACCTGCTGGGAATGAACGCTGCGGAGATGCACGAAGTGTTCAAACGGTGGAACACCGGCATGCTTGATAGTTATCTTGTTGAGATCACGAGGGACATCCTGGCGTTCAAGGAGGGCGATGGAACTCCGCTTGTAGAGAAAATCCTTGATACGGCGGGACAAAAGGGAACTGGAAAGTGGACAAGTGTGACTTCTTTGGACCTGGGTATCCCTTTGACGCTTATCAGTGAAGCTGTTTTCGCACGATGTCTTTCCGCTCTGAAGGAAGAACGAGTGGAGGCATCCAAAGTACTGAAAGGGCCCTCCCTGAAATTCTCCGGCGACAGGAAAATGTTCCTTGCCGATCTTGAGCAAGCTCTCTACGCGTCGAAAATCGTTTCGTATGCCCAGGGCTTCTCGCTGATGCGGGCCGCTGCGTCTGAATTCAAATGGAATCTGAACTATGGAGGCGTTGCCCTCATGTGGCGGGGCGGATGCATCATTCGTTCCGTGTTTCTTGGAAAAATCAAGGAAGCATTCGGCCACAATCACGGCCTTGCCAACCTTCTCCTCGATCCTTTCTTCAAGGAGAAGATCGAATCATCGCAGGATGCGTGGCGCAGGGTGATTGCGGCGGCGGTTTCGAACGGAATTTGGATACCGGCGTTCTCCACGGCGCTCAATTATTATGACGGATATAGAACCGCACGATTGCCGGCGAATCTGCTGCAAGCGCAGCGCGACTACTTTGGGGCGCACCAGTACGAACGCGTCGACAAACCGAGGGGAGAGTTCTTCCACACGAATTGGACGGGACATGGAGGTCAAACGGCCTCCACCGCCTATATCGCTTAACTGCCCGGGCTTGGCGATTTCTCCAAAGACATATGAGGGATGAGCAATGAATCCACTTCTCGAACAAATCGGGCGTCTGCGAATCGTGCCCGTTGTCATCATTCAGGATGAGCGGGATGCCGAGCCGCTTGCGCAAGCCCTCCTCGATGGCGGGTTACCCACCATGGAAATAACATTTCGGACCGACGCAGCGAAACCTGCCATCGGCCGAATTGCAAAATCACATCCATCCATTGTCTTGGGAGCAGGGACGGTCCTCACGGTCGATCAGGTTAAAGCGGCAGTTGATGCGGGTGCGAAGTATATTGTGTCTCCGGGAATCCCTCGAAAAGTGGTTGAGTACTGTCTCAAGAAGAATATTTGTGTCACGCCCGGCGTCGTGACACCGACAGAGATTGGTGTTGCGCTGGAGCTGGGATTGGATGTTGTCAAGTTTTTTCCTGCCGAGGCGAGCGGAGGTATCGAGTATCTCAAGGCGATCAGTGCGCCGTTCCCGAATCTGAAATTCATCCCGACCGGGGGGATTGACGAATCGAATCTTCTTCCGTACCTGCAGCATCCCAAAGTCCTTGCGGTAGGGGGAAGTTGGATGGTGAAGCCTGCCCTGATAGCGGGAAAGCAGTTTGGGGAGATTACGCGACTCACGGCTCAGGCAATTCAAAAACGGGGAGGATGAGAAAGGCACGAGTCGGAAATGGTTTCCCAGAGCGAGAGGGACATCACGGAACAAGCAAAAAGCCCCGAGAGATCGGGGCTTTGTTGTTGCATGTGGTGTTTCAATTGCCTATTTCAGAAGGACCATCTTCCTGATCTGCGTGAATTTCCGTGACGGATCATTGATGGCTGTAGCAACGAGCCGATAGAAATAGGTACCGGACGCGACGCGCGAATTCCACTGAACTTCGTAATACCTGGCATCCTGCTCGCCGTCCGCAAGAATATCAATCACCTGACCCAAGATGTCGACCACTTCCAGCCTCACGGTGGATCGCTCCTGCAAACCGTAACGGATCACGGTCGACGGATTGAAGGGATTGGGGTAGTTCTGGGAGAGGCTGAATTCCTTCGGGATCTCGCTCAGGAGATCGTTCACCCCCGTCGGTGACGATGCGAATCCCGCAACCTTAAGAGTGTCTGGCGAAGTTGTCGCATTGCTGGCAATGACGATCACTGTCGAATCCTCTCCTCCGGCAGTCGGACTGAATCGAAGCGTGTCATTCGCGGATCCACCAGGCGAAATAGTAAGAGATGTGGGCCGAACTGAGAACTTGGGATTCGAGGACGTTATGCTCTGGATTCGGAGAGTATCGTTACCGGTGTTCGTAAGCGTTACAGTCGTATCCTTTGATTGACCCACAACAACGGAGCCGATGTCGAGATTCACAGCATTGAGCTGGAGCGCGTAGATAGCTCCAAATCCGTAGACCTTCAGGGTCTCAGGATCGACGGTGGCGTTCGAATAGACAAGTACCAAGGCCGAATCAAGGCCCGCTCCGGTCGGGCTGAAGGCGATTGTGTCACTTATCGATTGCGCCGGGGCAAGATTGAAGGAGGTTCGACGCGTCGAGAATCGTGGATTGGAGACAGTAATATTTGTCACTCGAAGCGTGTCGTTGCCCGTGTTTGTGACTGTGACGGTCGTGTCCTTTGTTGTCCCAACCCGAACAGGACCGAATGAGGCGTTCGTCCAGCTCACACTGGCGGAATAGAGTGCACCAAATCCTGAAACTACCACCGAATCAGGAGTGGTGAGCGTTGCGGAATAAATGCGGATAGCTCCCGATCGTGCCCCTGCGGCCAGCGGTGCAAAGCGCACGGTGTCCTGGAACGTCTGACCGGGCGGTATATTCACAGAGAGCGGGCGAGCGACAAACGATGTGTCTGAAGAAGCGATATTGGTAATTTTCAACGTATCCGCCCCTGTATTCGGTATGGAGAAAGTCGTATCCTTCCACTGCCCTAGCCGGATTGTTCCAAATGCGATTGAGGATGTGCTCAACTGAAAACGTGACTGGACATAGCTCGTCCGTTCCAGCCTCTTAGAGACTCCGTTCGAGGTTACCACCAGCGCAACGTCGAACGCTCCGATCGATAAAAACTGATGGGAAGGATTCTGAACGAAGGCGCTATCGCCGTCGCCAAATGTCCATAGCCAGCCCGCGATGGAGCCTGTTGAACTGTCGTGAAAGGACACATTGAGCGGTGCGATCCCGGCACGTGGAGTTGCAGAGAAATCAGGTTTGAAACTGGGATACCATCCGGCGTTGTCGGGACCGCCATAGGCGCCCATATCGGTAAGCTGTGTACTCTGACCGAGAATAAAGACATCGTCGAACAGATCCGGAGAACCGGTGTCAATGCAGGGACTCCCGGCACTCAGCTTGAATGAAACAGTATCCTGGAATACCGGGTCCGCGTCGATGTTCCCGGTTCCGGCGAATCCTCCTTGAATGTCGTTGTAAGCAACCTGAACGCTCAACCCGCTGTAGATTTCAATCGGATCGGGATTATTGTTTCGAAAGATGTTGTTTTTCATTGCCATCGTTGAAGAACCGAAGGCGTTACCCCAGTAGACCGTACCTCCGGTCGAGGGACCTTCATGATAGTTTCCGTAAAACACGTTATTGTGCAATCGAAGATCTTTCGAATCACGGGAATAGATTGCGGTTCCTTTTCCGTACCCCGTGAAATTATGATCGAAGATGTTGTTTGTAATTTCCAATACACCCGAGACTGATTCGATATACATCGCGCCGCCGCCCTCGAAATTATACCCATTCCAGATCGCTGAATTTGAGGAAATGAAATTGTAACGAATCCTTGGGGCGCTTCCGATAATTCTGATTCCACCGCCGCCATCGGCATTGTACCCGTTCTCTATGCAATGATTGTTTCTTATAGTGGAATGCTCAATTGTTGTGGCAGAAGAGATAGCTCCGGAGATACAAATTCCTGCACCTTCTCCCCCCTGGTTATTCTGGATCAGGCAGTTACGAATGCTCACAGCGGAGTTCCGAACGTAGATTGCGCCGCCGCGATCAGGCTCTGCGCTTCCCCACACGAGGTCGCTTGCCATCTGGTCCTGAATGGTGCAATAGTGAACGCTGCTGCCCGAGTCGGCGTCGATGAAACGAATTCCCCATCCTTTGGGATATGGCGAACCGTACGATTTGAACGAGATGGAATCTGTTGAATTTCCCAC
>DATECW010000073.1:0-3869 GCA_035286705.1 Bacteroidota bacterium | reverse complement strand
CATTGGGGGGGCGTTCTTCGGCGAGTCCATGGTCTCCCTGCAGCGCGACGCGTCAAAGGTTGCACTTGCCGGCCTGGTCGGACGGCTGAGGTCGCGCTCATACGAATTGCTGGATACGCAATATCTCACTCCTCACCTGGAGCATTTCGGGGGAACAGAGATTCCCCGCAAAGAGTATATGACGCGGCTCCAGGCAGCAATCAGGAAGCAATGCACATTCACTTGACACTGACGGTATTCTATGATCACCGGCCATCGTGAAACGGTAGTGACGCAAACGGACTTTCCCGGCCTGGGTGTTCCGCGAAGGGGAAAAGTGCGGGATGTGTACGACCTGGGCGATTCTCTCCTTATTGTCGCAACAGACCGCTTGTCAGCCTTCGATGTCATCATGCCGCAAGGAATTCCGTTCAAAGGGAAGGTCCTGACGAAGATATCCGAATATTGGTTTGAGCAAACGACAAACATCATTCCTAACCATCTTCAATCTGCAATTGTGTATGATTACCCTTCCTCGTGCAAGCCGTATTGGGATCGGCTCAGCGACCGGAGCATGTGGGTGAGAAAAACCAAGCCGCTTCCTGTTGAGTGTGTCGTCCGCGGCTATCTTTCGGGATCGGGTTGGAACGATTATCGGGCTACGGGAAGCGTGTGCGGTGTTGCTCTGCCGAAAGGACTCATTGAATCGGCAAGGCTCCCGGAACCCATTTTCACGCCGGCGACGAAGGAAGAAGTCGGTGCGCACGATCAGAACATCTCATTTGACCAAATGGCGTCTCTGGTAGGGAAGGAGACTGCCGCACGAGTGAGAGAGTATTCGCTCGCGATCTACCGTCGGGCGTCGGAAATTGCAGAGAGCAAGGGAATTATCATCGCGGACACAAAAATGGAATTCGGGATCGATGATCACGGACAGGTCATTCTGATCGATGAACTCCTGACACCTGACTCATCACGGTTCTGGCCAAAGGACCGGTATGAACCCGGAAAGGCCCAACCGAGCTACGACAAACAATACATCCGCGACCACCTTCTCTCAATGAATTTCAACAAGAAGCCTCCCGGTCCGAAATTTCCCGAAGAAGTGATTTACAAGACTTCGGCACTCTACCTCGAGGCACTTCGGATCCTCACAGGAAAAACGCTCGTCTGAATATTCCGGAGGCGAAATGCAGCCCGGATATCGAATCCTTGACCATCCAGCCGACATTGGAATTGAGTCGTGGGGCTCGACCTTTTCGGAAGCGTTGTCGATGGCAGTTTCGGGCCTCGTGTCTCTGATTGTTGATCCCTCCTCGGTCGAACCGACAGAACAGCGGTTTATCTCCGTTTCGGCAGAAGACATCGAGAGTCTTGTCGTCAAAACGCTGTCGGAGGTGCTCTTTCTTTTTGATGGCGCGCATTTTGTACCGAAGACTCTTGAGGTGTTCTCGGAGTCGCCAAACGGCCTTCAGGGATCCCTCAGCGGGGAACCGCTTCAAGGAGACAAACATCACATGCGGATTGATGTGAAGGCGGTGACGTACCATCAGTTGTCCGTCAATCGGCGGCCTGCGAGTGTTACCATCAACGTGTACCTGGATATTTGATTCTCGTGCTCCGGCGTCTTGGTCCATATCGCTATGTCATCCCTAAGTCCTTCCTGCGTGGAATGAATGTCGAGGGCATGATCTTTGCCGACGAGGAGCTGATCAAGGCCATCGAGCGCGATCAGACGATGCAGCAAGTGGCGAACGTTGCGACGCTGCCCGGCCTCGTCGGCCGTTCCCTTGCGATGCCGGATGCTCATCAGGGTTATGGATTCGCTATTGGCGGGGTTGCAGCATCAGACATGGAGCAGGGAGTTGTTTCCGCCGGGGGAGTGGGATTCGATATCAACTGCGGGGTACGACTTCTGGCATCGTCCTTGACGAGGGACGACGGCAAGAACAAGATCGATCCGCTTCTCGACCGGCTCTTTCGCGATATCCCCTGTGGAGCGGGGAAACGAGGGATGGTGTCTTTAAGTATCGATGAACTGGACAACGTGCTCGAGCAGGGCGCTCACTGGGCTGTGAGGCAGGGATATGGGACATCGCGCGATCTGGATTATATCGAAGAAACCGGGCGGCTTCGGTCGGCGGATCCTTCGAAGGTAAGTCAGCGTGCAAAGCAGCGGGGCCGGGACCAGCTTGGGACTCTTGGGTCGGGCAATCATTTTGTGGAAGTTCAATATGTGGCCGAGGTGTTTGATGAGCCGGCAGCGGAAACGTTTGGGCTGAGGAAGGATCAGATGGTTGTGCTCATTCATACCGGGTCGCGGGGGCTGGGTCATCAGGTTTGCACGGACTATTTGGATACCATGCAGGAGGCAATGAAGCGGTATGGCATCCACGTTGTCGATCGTCAGCTGGCCTGTGTCCCGATTCGCTCAAAAGAAGGGGCCGACTACCTGGCAGCAATGGCGGCCGCGGCGAATTTCGCTTTTGCCAACAGACAGGTCATTACGCACGGCATTCGCTCCGCCTTCGAGAGTGTTTTTGATGGAGGCGATCTGAGGATTGTGTACGACGTCGCGCACAATATTGCAAAAGAAGAAACGCATGAAATCGACGGAGAACGTAAAAATGTCCTGGTTCACCGAAAGGGAGCAACAAGGGCATTTCCAAAACACGCTCCCGGACTGCCGGCGCAATACTCTGAAGTCGGGCAGCCCGTGCTGATACCGGGGAGCATGGGAACTTCCTCCTATGTCCTTGTTGGTACGGAAAAAGCGATGGAGGAAACGTTTGGTTCCTCATGTCATGGGGCGGGCAGAGCAAAGAGCCGTCACGCAGCAAAAAAGGAAATAACTGCAGAGGAGCTCATTCGACAACTCAATGAAAAAGGGATCAAGGTGCGCGGAGCGTCAAGAAGTGGCTTAACCGAGGAGAGTCCCGATGCTTACAAAGATGTCAGCGCAGTCGTAGAAGTCGTACAGAATGCAGGAATTGCGCGCAAAGTGGCGAAACTCATTCCAATGGGTGTCATCAAAGGATGATAGGCTGAAAACCAAAGTGCGCGAATCGTTGGAGGATCGGAAGTTTTTGCGTATATTAGAAATGATTCCTGAAATTATTCTGGAGAGAGAATGCTGGAGCTGACGAAAGAAAACGTCCTGCAGTGCCTGCGCCAGGTCAACGATCCTGATCTGCACCGGGATATCGTGACCCTGGGTTTTGTCAAGAAACTTGAGATCAACGGAAAGAATGTTCAATTCAATCTCGAGTTGACGACGCCGGCATGCCCGGTGCGCGACCAATTCAAAGCCGATTGTGAACGCGTCATTCGCAAAGGGATTCAGGATGTTGGGACCATTAGCATTGAAATGACCTCAAATGTCGTAGCCCACTCAAACGAGCGCAAAGAATCCATCATTCCCGGCGTAAAAAACACTATCGCGGTGGCGAGCGGAAAAGGCGGAGTGGGGAAGTCCACTATTGCCGTGAACTTCGCCGTATCCCTTGCGATGGATGGCGCCCGGGTGGGTCTTGTTGATGCAGATGTCTACGGGCCCAGTGCACCGCTGATGTTTGGTATCACCGAAAAGCCGCGCATGTCAAACAACAAGCTCCTTCCCCTCGAACGCTACGGTGTGAAAGTGATGTCGATTGGTTTTCTGGTTGACCCGATGCAGGCAGTGATCTGGAGGGGCCCCATGGCCAGCGGGGCAGTCAAACAGTTCCTTTCGGACGTTGCCTGGGGAGATCTCGACTATCTTGTTTTTGACCTGCCGCCGGGAACGGGCGATATTCAGCTCACGCTTGTCCAGACGATTCCCCTGACAGGGGCTGTGATCGTCACGACACCGCAGGATGTTGCCCTTGCAGATGCCAGAAAGGGTCTGGTGA
>DATECW010000072.1:0-21469 GCA_035286705.1 Bacteroidota bacterium | reverse complement strand
ACGCGAAGGCCAAGGAGCCGCTTCCCGGGGTCAACGTCATCGTTTTGGAACGCGAGGGCAAGGGTACGGCGACATCGGACGACGGCACATTCTTCATATCCTCTCTGCCTGTCGGGACCTACAGTCTGAAAATTTCCGCAGTGGGGTTCGAGACACAGGTGTTAACCAACGTCGTCGTGAGCACAGGCCGGCAATCCCCCGTCTTTGTTACCCTCGACGAAGGAGTCATCGAGACTAAAGAGATTACCGTCAAGGCAAGTTACCAGAGCAAGGGGGCGCAGATCGCGCCGTTAAGCACTAATTCATTGGACAGATCGGAAATTCTTCGGTCTCCGGGCGGAGTACAGGACGTTCAAAGAGTCGCGCAGATGATGCCGGGCGTTGCGAGTTCGACGGACAACATCAATGAGCTGATTGTCCGCGGCGGGGCGCCGTATGAAAACCTCACTGTCATGGAACACATGGAGATACCCTCCATTAATCATTATTCCAACCAGTACAATTCTGCCGGTCCCATCAATATGGTCAATGCGGATATGATTCGCGATGTGCAGTTTTCGGCGGGAGGGTTTCCGGCTCAGTACGGAGACAAAGTTTCGTCTGTGATGAATATCAGCATAAGAGAAGGGAACAGAGACGTGGGGATTGCTTCAAACACCGGTTTCAACATGGCTGGGATTGGAACGCTGATCGAAGGGGGATTTGCAGGCGGCAGGGGATCGTACATTGTTTCTGCACGGCAGAGTCTCCTTCAACTTGTGGACAAGATTATCGGAATCTCCTCCATTTCATTGACGGCCGTTCCCAAGTACTGGGACACACAGGCAAAATTCGTGTATGATCTCACTTCCAATCAAAAACTGGCGCTGAATATTCTCTACGGACGGAGCAAGATTGACGTTGAGGGAGACCCGAAGGAGAAAGATGAGCTTCGAAAAAACGTGAGTGATTCATCGAGCGTTCAGAGCGTGTATCCGGTCAACACCCAATACGTCGTTGGTTTGAATCATCAGACTCTCTGGGGAAAAGCGGGATTTGGCACACTCACACTCTATTCGGTGGGAACGACGATCGATGTTGAGGCACGATCCGATTTCGCAAGCCGGGTCCGAGGACCTTCAGGTGAAGTCCTTTCGTATGAAATTCTGAATTCCCGCAATGTCTTCTCCAACAAAGCGATCGAATCCTTTGCGGGCGCACGATATGATCTTTTCTACCAGTGGCATTCCAGTCATGAACTCTCAGCCGGCGCACAGGTTCAAACGGCAGCTAAATGGAAAAACAACGTCTGGTTGGTCTCAGATACGTCGCGGTTTGACTTGAATCAGGATGGCGTGTTTGAGACGGGCCCGATTGTCACTCCGGAATGGTCCTTCAGCCAGGATATGACGTTTGGGAACGCCTCGAAGTACTACCTGTACGCGAGCGACAAGTTCAAGATCACACCGGAATTGGCGCTCACCGTGGGCGGACGGTATGACCATTTCACATATTCAGGAAGGGGAAATTTTTCACCGCGGGTCAGTCTCGCGTATCAAATTATTCCCGTGACAACGACGCTGACGTGTGCAGCCGGTCAGTACTACCAGACTCATCCGTTTCCTTTCTATGGAGACCGCCGGAATGCGGGATACAACCGCGGACTCGAAAACATGCGGGCGAACCATTACGTATTTTCGCTGGAGCATTTCACGGATGAGGGTCTCAAGCTGAGCGTCGAGACGTATTACAAAGATTATTCGCGCGTGGCGGTTTCGGAGGATTTCATCTTTTCGGCTAATCCCACGTTCTGGTCGGACAAGTACTTGACGGTTGGAAAGCGGCGGTCGTATGGGCTTGAGTTTTTCGTTGAGCAGAAACAGGTGAAAGACTTCTTCGGAACGATCAGCGTGTCTCTTTCGAAGACCGAGGATAGCGATCCGCGCATACCGCGGAAGGTGGAACGGTATCCGTCCGACTACGACTACCCGTTGATCGTCACAGTCCTGGGCGGTCAGGTGGTTCGGGGTGTCAGGGAGTGGCTCGATGACTCGCCGTTCTTCATCAAGTATCCATCATACATCCTTCCCTTTTCGAATGAGATGGAACTCAGTTTCAAGTACCGGTATCAAACCGGGCGTCCGTTTACGCCGAAGACGTACGTGACATGGAAGCAGGTCCGGGAAGGGACAATAAAATGGTCTCAGGGGGCGTGGATCGATTCAGACAGGATCAACTCAACGCGCTATCCCAACTACAGCAGGCTCGACATTCAGTGGATCAGCAGATTTCCACTTCGGAACTGGAATATCAATGTGTATCTGATGGTCATCAACGTGCTGAACAGGAAGAATGTATTCTTCGATAATTATCGGAGCGATGGGACGATTGAAACAGTGTATCAGTTTACACTCTTTCCGGTGGGGGGGATTGAAATTGAATTCTAGATTTACCGTGCCTCGCCATCGGATGAAATCCGACGGCTCCGCGATCCGTGGAATTATCTCAATCCCGCAAAGCGGGATTGAGCTTCCCTTATTGATTGGTAAGGCGTCCGTTTCGAACGGATGCCTTTTGCCGGAGGCGGACAATTTTTGTCGCGTGAGACAATAAAAAAACCGCTGAGGTCATCAGCGGTTTTCTTGATTTGCAGCACTGTTGGGGATTGTTGCTAGAACATCACGCCAATCTGGGCTCCCGGCGCCACAAAGAATCCTGTAATACCGCGATCCTCCTGTTTGATAGCGAAATAGCCCGCAATGATCGACGGTTCAATCCGGATATTGCCGATCGCAATTGCGAAGCCGACCTGACTGTTGACAACAAGAGTGAAGGAAGACCCTTCACCGGTCAGCAATGGTTGAGTAATGTAATTTCGTTCCTCCCATTTCCAGCTTGTGAACACTCCATCCAAACCAAATCCTCCGAAGAGCCCGCTGTAAGGCTGAGTGCCAAATGCGTATGCCCGGGCACTGACCCCGACACCAAAGCCGGTTTCGTCTTCTTTGTAATAATACCCGGCGTCGTTTTCCTCTTCACCGTATGTCCAAATGTCGGCGCGAATCTGATAGGTAAAATTGTTCCCAACATACTGCTCGAATCCGACCCATGACGGTCCGCCGACAATAAATCCCAGAGGATTCACCGCAATGACGAAGCGGCCTGGTGCGTAGTTTTGCATCGATGGAGCCGCAGCCATTCCGGGAACTTCCTCTTTTGTGATTTTTTCCACTTCCTCCATCGTGTAAACGAATACGCTTCCATCCCTCGTCTTGATTTTCAGAGATTTCCCTGGCACCTGTTCAATCACAAGTCCCCGAATGATGCTTCCGTTCTTCAAGTAGACAACATCCTGCATTTCCTGTGCAACTGCGGCTGAAATCAGGACGAATGCAGCAATGAAACAGCAGAATACAAGTCGTCGGGCAAGTGTCATGGCTCCTCCTGGAGTTGTGTTGGATACGATGTTTTCTTCGTACCTCTTAAGGAGAACACGTGTCGTGGAAGATTGAAAAATCAGTCAGCAATGTCAATGAGCCACCTAACTCATCCCATGGGAATGAGTCAGGTGAAAAACGCCAAAGGTTATCAGCGGTTTCTTGGTCGTTCAACTCGCACGATCCCAACATCGATGTATTGGCCGCCCCCGGTTTGCTTGCAGTGGAGTGCAATAACGTTTTCCCCTTTTTGAATTGCGACGCGGGCCTTTTTCCCTATTTCGAACAGCTCGTACTCGGACGTCCAGCCGGTTTCAGCGGCAGCGAGCGAACCGTTGATGTAGATTTCTACATCTTCGTCGTGATGGAGGAGGAATGCCAGCGAGTCAGTGTCAGGATTCTCAATCGAAAACGATCGCCGCATCCAAATGTCATTGCCGGTCCATTCAGTTCCAACCACCGTGCCGGGTGTTTGCTTTGTGCCAAAGCCACCCGGACCAGACTGCCACTTCGAATCGTCAAACTGTTTGTTGATCCACTCTTCGGAGGGCTGCTCGAATGTGTATCGCCACATCTGTGGCCGTTCCTGTGAAGTGGGAACGATGATATGAAGAACCGGAGAAGGAGGAACCATCGAAAAGTCTCCACGGTTCACGCGCGCGATCCGATCAGCATCGGGTTTGATGACGGCGCGATCGTATGTCAGGAGCCCGTTGCATTCGACCTCGACGTCGGTCGTCTGTGTGTAAACGGCAGCGCAAAGGCCCGGGTCATTTTTGAGATCATACACAGTCCGAAGGAACGATTCATATTTTGACGTCAATTGTTCTGCGCTCTTCATTCCCTGGTAGCCCCAATGTTCTTTCTGCCATGTATGGCCTTCGAGTGCCAGGCCAAGTCCCCCGAACTCTCCAAGCACAACGGCACGTGTCGGTTCGGCAGGTGGAGATTTTGGCTTTGGATAGGAATGAATATCGTTGACATCGCCGGCGTTCTTGTCTGTCCATCCGCTTGCATTGTTCACGAGACGGGCCGGATCAGTTTTCTTCACCCACGCAGTCAATCGCTCGGTATCGTATTGTCCCCATCCTTCATTGAAGACAACCCACATCATAATCGACGGATGATTTTCGTGTGTTCGGATCAGCTGCTGCAATTCAAGCTCGAACTGCTTCTTCCCTTCATCTGTCTTGTTGTTTGCGCTCGGCATGTCCTGCCAGACAAGAAGACCAAGTTTATCGGCCCAATAATACCATCGCAGCGGCTCAACCTTCACATGCTTGCGCGCCATATTGAAGCCGAGTTTCTTGGTGATTTCGATATCATATCGCAATGCCTCATCGGTTGGAGCCGTATAGATTCCATCCGGCCAGAATCCCTGATCGAGCGGGCCTGTCAAAAAGATCTCTTTTCCATTCAGGAAGATCCTGTTGATCCCGCGGTTATCTCTGGCAATTTCGATTCTTCTGAGGCCGGAATAGCTTTCCACGGCATCGATCGTTTTTCCATTCTGAATCAGCACAACATGAAGGTCATAGAGGAATGGATTGTCCGGCGACCACAGGATCGGAGAGGGAACAGAAACGGAGAATTCACTTCCAGGCAATCCGGATACGGAGGCGATTGTTTTTCCGTTTTGTCTGACCTGCGCTGCGACCGATATTCCTGCAAAGGGCTTCGAGGTCTCAACGAAAAGCCGGAATTGCGATACATTGGGATCGGGAATGAGTCGCAATCGCGAAATGTAGACCTCGGGCACGGGTTCAATCCAGACGGTCTGCCAGATTCCGGTGGTGGGGGTGTACCAGATCCCTCCCGGTTTCAGGACTTGTTTTCCCCTGGGTTGATCGCCCGAATCGGTTGGGTCGTAAACGCCGACCAGGATTTCCTGGGCTCCATTCTTCTTCAACGCATCTGTCATGTCAAAGGAAAAAGGATCATAGCCGCCGCGGTGAGAGCCGATCAGCGTGCCGTTGACATAGACTGATGTCTCCCAGTCGACGGCTCCAAAATGAAGGAGGATGCGTTGACCGGACCACTTCTTTGGAATCTCGAAGGTCCTTCGGTACCACAGCCGGTCGACGTGTTTCATGACACCCGACAAGGCAGATTCAATCGGAAACGGGACGAGAATGGCGCCGCCGAGTTTCTTCCCGAAGGGTGGAGAGTCCTTCTCTGTTGCTTCGACAAATTCCCAAAGCCCGTTCAGGTTCATCCATTGGGCGCGGACCATTTGAGGGCGCGGGTATTCAGGGAGAGGATTTTTTGGATTGACATCCTTTGTCCACCTCGTCACAAGCGGAGGGTTTGATGGGATTTTCCAATCGGATTGTTGGGGGATAGCCAGAGAAGGAAAAAGGAAAAAGGAAAAAGTCAAAAACAATGAGACAGATTTCATGGCAGAGGATCCTTCGGAAAGGGGACGGTGGAAATGTAGAAAAAGAAATGAAGGATAGACAGGGGGGAGGAAAAACATGACACGAAGGGACATAGAGGAGTCACGAAGAACATGAAGAATAACGCTTTTCTCGGTGGCATTCGTGTAATGCTTCTGGCTCTCGCCATCGGTTGAAAACCGACGGCTCTAATCCGCCCGATAAATCACAATCCCGCAAAGCGGGATTGGGGATTGCCTCGGGGCAGCTAGACATCCGTTTCCAACTGACGGTGGTGAAACGCGGTATTCAGTAGTCGTTGTTCACGACGACTATCGTGAATTAGAGTGTCGGCGTAAACGCCGACCCACCTCTAACGAACGGTGGTGAGGAGAAGACTACCGCGTGAGGAACCTGTAGACCGTACTCGAATTGTAGGTTTCTCCCGGTTTCAGGACAGTGGAAGGAAACGAAGGTTTGTTCGGTGAGTCGGGAAAATGTTGGCTCTCTAAACAGAATCCGTATCGGTATTCGTACGAAATTCCGCCTTTGCCTATATTGGATCCGTCAAGGAAATTTCCGGAGTAAAACTGCAGGCCCGGCTCCGTTGTCCACACTTCCATCACTCTTCCTGATGTGTTATCTGCAACGCGCCCCGCAAGGCCAAATGTTCCGGCCGGCTTATTCAATATCCAGTTGTGATCGTATCCGTCTCCCCGCTGTATCTGCTCATCTCTTGCGCTCATGCGGGCGCCAACGGTTGTTGGAGTCGTGAAATCCATCGGTGTACCCTTGACCGGCCTCAGTTCCCCTGTCGGGATTAAGCCCGTATCGACGGGTGTGAACTTGTCTGCGATGATCTGCAATTCGTGCCCCAGGATGTCTCCGCTTCCCGCTCCCGCCAGATTGAAATAAGAATGATGGGTGAGATTCAGGATGGTCGGTTTGTCGGTTGTGGCTTCATAGTCGATTTTCAATTCATTACTGTCTGAGAGGGCATACACGACTCTTACCGAAAGATTCCCGGGGTATCCTTCTTCACCATCCTTCGAGAGGTATTTTAATACAAGAGATTTGCCGGGCTGGCCTTCCAGTTCATGCACATCCCAAAGAACTTTGTCGAATCCCGTCAATCCTCCGTGAAGATGATTCTCTCCGTTATTCGTGGCCAGTTTGTATTCGATGCCGTTCAGCTTGAACTTCCCCTTGCCGATCCTGTTTCCATACCGTCCGATCAAGGCACCGAAGTACGGATTGTTTGCGACATAGGATGATAACGAGTCGTACCCGAGGACTATATCCTTCATCGTGCCGTGGGAATCAGGTGCCATCAATGAAACCACGATGCCGCCGTAGTTCGTGATGGTCACCTCCATGCCGTTCTTGTTTTTCAATGTGTAGAGAAATGCCGTTCTGCCGTCCGGGAGAATGCCATACGATTTCTTCATGGTTGTCGAATCCTCATGCCTGGATGTGCACGCCGCGATCAAGAGCGCAAGGGTCAGGGAAATTGCCGAAAGGGATTTCATGACGTTTTCTTTCCGATTATCAGACTGATTTTACTGGATTTTTCTGGCAATCACCAACGAAATGTCGTCGCTCCGGCTCGCATGGCCGGTAAATTCCGACACCTTGCGCAGAATGTCATTTCCGAGTGATTCGGCGCTGAGTCCTCGAGAGCGCTCCAGCAATCGGTGAAAACGATCTTCCCCGAAGAAGGCATCCTGCTCACTGCGGGCTTCGAGGACTCCGTCGGAAACAAATATGAGATAGTCACCGGAGGAAAGGGTGATTTCCTGTTCGATGAATTGCGCCTGGTCGGTCAGGCCGATGGCGGGTGCAACGCGGGGGAGATGTTCAATTGTGGTGCTTCGGAGGATAAGCGGAGGAAGATGGCCAGCGTTGAGAATTCTTGCGGTAGCGGAGCCGCTCTTAAGGCGGGCATAGGCAAGAGTGACAAACCTGCTCGGAACACCATCACGACAGAGAATGGCATTTACCTTCCCTGCCATTTCGGTCAGCGTCGGGCATTCGGGTGCAATGGCGCGCAGGATCGCCTGAATTTTGGCCGCCATAAGTGCTGCACCGAGTCCTTTTCCCGCAACATCCGCAAGGGTAAGATCCAGTTCTGTGGAACCGGTCTTAAGGTAATCGACAAGATCGCCGCCCACATCGTTCGCGGGTACAGTCGACAACCAGAAATCCCATCCTTCCAGGGTGGGTGTATCACGCGGCATTAATGCTTCCTGTACGCTGTGTCCAGCCCTCAACTCATCTTTGGCGAGCAGCTTGTCTTTCAGTTCAAGCAGGAGAATAAACAGAAGGATCGTAAATCCGAGCGGTGCCCATGTGACGACAAGGGAGGTTCCGTTTTCATCCCATCCTGTGCGCGGAAAAAGGAAGAGGATGATACTGAGAACAAGAAGGGCTTTTCGTGCGGGCGTGAGTTTTGAATAGAGGGCCGCGAGAATACGCAGAGCGATTTTGAATGATCGACGGATAAATCCCAGCTTAGCGAGCTGCTGACGGGTTTCTTCATCGATGTAGAAAGTGTAGATATCTTTGAAGTCCCTTCTGATGTCCCTCCAGAACTCAGGGCTGATAATGGTCTGGACAAAATCGCGCACTCTCTCGCCCAGCGACTGTTTCTTATGATCTGTGGTGTTCATGGAGGGGGGTGTCGCCATTGTATACGAAGTGGTGATGGCAAAGTTGTCGGCTTCAATTCAGAATGTAATATAAGCGGTAGAACGTGGACATGCTTATCAGCTGGGTTCAATCTAATCACGAAGAAGGTACCAGAATACAGCAGTTTATTCAATTATATTCCCTTTTTCCCCACCGATTGTTATCTTGTTCGCACTCGATCGACCTTCCATCAATGCCTTCTTAAGAATACGATGGCGGAACACTTAAAATGAAATCATCGCTGATTGTCGCGCTCCTCTTTGTGGCCGGATGTGCAGGGAGCCTTGTGGAAGCTCCCAAGGTGACTCCTGCGGAAGTTCAAGCCCTCATGCAGAAGGACTCGAATATTGTCCTGCTCGATGTGAGAAGCGAAACAGAATACGGCAGTCTCACGGGCCATCTCGCCAAGGCAATCCTTATTCCCACTCCAAATCTGGAAGAACGCCTGGGCGAAATTGAGCCGCACCGTTCAAGTACGATCGTTGTTTATTGCCAGAAGGGAGGACGAAGCGCGAAGGCCGGTGTTCTGCTCAAGGCCAAAGGGTTTAAGGCAGTCAATATGGATGGGGGGATGGTACGATGGAATGCGGAGAACCGTCCCGTGATCAAAGAATTCCTCCAGGAGTCGGAGGCAGACCATGAAACGAGAATGAAATGGTGGCGGGAGGCACGATTTGGCCTGTTCATTCACTGGGGTCTCTATGCCATTCCTGCGGGTGAATGGAAGGGAAAAACGGAATATGGGGAATGGATACGACATTCGGCTCAGATTCCGCTGGAAGAGTATGACAAATTCGTCGGACAATTCAATCCCGTCAAGTTTGATTCCCGCGCATGGGTGCGAATGGCAAAAGATGCGGGGATGAAGTACATCGTTATCACGTCGAAGCACCATGACGGATTCTGTCTCTTCGATTCACAAGAAACCGATTTTGACGTCAAGTTCACGCCGTTCAAACGCGATATTCTGAAAGAACTCTCCGAAGCTTGCACGGGAGCGGGGATAAAGCTGTGTTTCTATCATTCGATCATGGATTGGCACCATCCTGACTATCTGCCGCGCAGGCCGTGGGAAAAGGATGTTCGTCCGGCCGAGGGAGCCGATTTTGACCGGTACGTAGCTCACATGAAGCGCCAGCTCAAGGAGCTTGTTACCAACTACGGACAGATTGGTGTGTTGTGGTTCGATGGAGAGTGGGAATCAACATGGAACGAGAAGTATGGACTGGATCTCTATCAATATGTGAGGAGTCTCCAGCCTTCGATCATTATCAACAATAGAGTGGGTGCCGGGCGAGAGGGAATGGCAGGGATTACGAAGGAAGGGCAATTCGGCGGAGATTTTGGTACTCCGGAACAGGAAGTACCGGCGACAGGATTACCCGGAGTCGATTGGGAAACATGCATGACGATGAACAACAATTGGGGATACAACAAGAACGATCAACACTGGAAATCGGCTGAAGAACTGATTCGCACTCTCTCTGATGTTGCATCAAAAGGGGGAAACTTCCTGTTGAATGTCGGGCCAACAGCCGAAGGTGTCTTTCCGGACACGAGTATCGGGCGGCTAAAGAAGATTGGGGAATGGATGAAGGAAAACGGAGAGTCAATTTACGGGACGACCGCAAGTCCCTTCCGATCACTTCCGTGGGGGCGATGCACGAAGAAAGAGATTGAGGGCGGCACGCGCCTGTATCTGCACGTGTTCAATTGGCCGGCTGATGGAAAGCTTGCCGTTCCGGGGCTGCTCAGCGAGCCAAAGAAGGCGTACGCTTTGAAAGACAATGACAAAAACCCCCTTCAGTGGTCCAGGAAGGAAGACGCCATTGTCCTGACACTGGAGAACAAGTTTCGCGACCCGATCAACACTGTCGTTGTTCTGGAGACGGAGGGGGAAGCGGAGGTTGCAGATCCTCCTGCGATTACGGCCGACCAGAATATTTTCATCGATCAGCTCGAGGTTTCAGTCAGCAGCAAAGCGTTGAGCACGGAGATCCGTTATACCTTAGACGGTTCTGTCCCGACCATGAGCTCGCCGAAGGCAGAGGGCCCAATTCGGATTCTGGAGAGTTGCACTGTCACAGCCAGATTGTATCTCAATGGAAAGCCGGTCAGTGCACCATCGAGCACAATATTCTCGAAGGTGAAGCCGCTCCAGGGAGCTGCAGTCAATACTCCGCAGCCGGGAGTGGAGTTTGCCTATTTTGAGGGAGAGTGGGACCGATTACCCGATTTCCGAGTCCTTACACCTGCAAAAAAGGGAACCGTTTCGAATTTCGTTTTTTCACCCCGCTTCAACGAAGAGCATTTTGCATTTGAATATCGAGGGTATATCCGGGTGCCGACCATAGGAGTCTACACCTTTTCGACAAGTTCTGATGATGGGAGTCGGCTCTACATTGCCGATTCGCTGGTGGTTGACAATGATGGCCTTCATGGAATGCAGGAAGCGAAAGGAGTGATTGCCCTCTCGGCCGGGTACCACAGAATAAGAGTAACCTTTTTCGAAAAGACCGGTGGTGACGGGTTGAAGGTTTATTACAGCGGTGCGGGAAATCAAAGGCAGGAGATTCCAGACTCGCTGTTGTTCCGTTAGGTGACTGGGTAGTGAGTCAACGAAACAACCAAACAACGAAGCAACGAGTCCCGCCTTCGTTTGAGAAACAACTTTGGCGGGCAGGCAACGAAACAACGAAGCAACGCAAGTGTAGGCAACGAAACAACGAGTCAACGAAACAACGAGTCGGCAAAAGAAACGAAACAAGGGAACATCTGCTATGAGATCCATTCTCCTCATACTTACTCTCGTGACGGGGGACATCATGATTGCGCAACCTTTGCAAAATTTGCCCCTCATTCCCAAGCCGGCCTCCGTGGTTTGGGAGAAGGGTACGTTTGCCATTACGTCGAAGACGAAGATTGTGGCTCAGCGGAAAGATTTCGGTTCTGATGCTGAGGCATTCAATGACCTTTTGGAAAAAACCGCCGGTTTCAGGCTTCAAGTTTCACGGAACAAGACCGCCAAGAATGCCATTGTTCTTACGAAGGATACGTCTCTCTCAACAGAAGCGTACAATCTTCGCATTACCAAAGATCAAATCACGATTGCGGGAAACGGGGCGGGGGTCTGGTACGGCTTGCTGACGCTTCTGCAGATGATTCCCGTCGACGCAAAACCGCCGTTCGACATTCCCTGCGGCGAGATCCGGGATAGTCCGCGCTATCAATGGAGAGGCATGCATCTCGACGTTTGCCGCCACTTCTTTCCCGTCGATTTCATCAAACGGTACATCGATCACCTTTCGATGTACAAGATGAACACATTCCACTGGCACTTGACGGAAGATCAGGGATGGAGAATCGAGATCAAGAAGTATCCGAAACTGACGGAAATTGGAGCATGGCGGAACGGATCGATGATAGGTCCGTACAGCGCACAACAGTTCGATTCTGTGCGGTACGGGGGATACTACACCCAGGATCAGGTTCGGGAAATCGTCGCGTATGCAGCAAAGCGGCATGTGACGGTTATTCCCGAGATTGAAATGCCCGGTCATTCAACGGCGGCACTGGCGGCTTATCCATGGCTCTCATGCACAGGTGGACCGTTTGAAGTGGGCAAAAAGTGGGGAGTGTATGACGATGTATATTGTGCAAAGGATTCAACGTTTGATTTCCTTGCTGATGTACTGGAGGAGGTCATTCCGCTTTTTCCAGGGAAGTATATCCACATCGGCGGGGACGAATGTCCGAAAACCCGTTGGAAGGAATGTTCTCAATGTCGGGCCATTATCAAAAAAGAGGGGTTGAAGGACGAACACGAATTGCAGAGTTACTTCATTAGCCGTGTCGAGAAGTTTGTGAATTCAAAGGGAAAACAGATCATCGGGTGGGATGAGATTCTGGAGGGTGGATTGGCGCCGAATGCAGCCGTTATGAGCTGGCGTGGGACCGAAGGGGGCATTGCCGCGGCAAAACAAAAACACAACGCAGTCATGTCTCCCGAATCGCATTGCTACTTTGACTACTATCAGGGGGCCCCGGCATATGAGCCGCTGGCGATCGGGGGCTATACTCCTCTTGAGAGAGTGTATTCATACGAGCCGACGCCCGAGGATTTGACGCCGGAGGAACAGAAGTACATTCTTGGCGCCCAAGGGAATGTGTGGACTGAGTATATTGTCACGCCGCAGCAGGTTGAATATATGGCCTTGCCGAGAATGGCGGCCCTGGCGGAAGTCGTGTGGAGTTCCAAGGAACAGAGGGATTATGACGATTTTCGCACTCGCCTGCTCCGGCAATTCACTCTTCTTGATAAACTCGGTGTGAACTACTCAAAAGCGGTTTACGAGGTCAAGCTGACAGTGAGGCCGTCCGAGAATGGAAAGGGTTTGATCGTCGCGCTTCGTTCCGCGTTTGATTCCACCGGATTACGTTTTACGCTGGATGGCTCTGAGCCGACGAAGTCCTCTCAGGAGTACAAAGGACCCATGCTGCTCACGGAAACCTGTGAGCTCAAGTCCGGCTACTTTGAAGGCGGTGCGATGGCCGGAAGAGTTGTCTCGCAGCCGTTCATGTTTTCAAAATCGACCGGGAAGGGGATTTCCCTTGTCACAGCACCGGATCCGCGTTATCCCGGCGATGGTGCATTTACGCTTGTCGACGGGATCCGCGGTGACCCGCAACGGTTTCGTCAGAATTGGCTCGGATGGCAGGGGCCCGACATGGAGGCAGTAGTTGATCTGGGATCCACTCAGGAGTTCTCCACGGTGTCGATGAACACGATCAGCGCAGAAGCCAGTTGGATTCTTCCGCCGAAGAGCGTGAGTGTTTTGATTTCACAGAATGGCGCGGACTTTTCGCCGGTGAAGGAGCTTTCAAGTGAAGAAATCCTGGCGCAGGGTCAGGCTCTCACGATTCAACTCGGCAGCCACACTGCCCGCTACGTCAAGGTTATCGCCCGTAATGCAGGGACAATTCCGGAGGGGAAGCCCGGGGCCGGAAGCAACGCGTGGGTGTTTGTGGATGAAATACGCATCGATTAGCGGATGTGTCAATAGAGTGAGCCGATGCGGAATGCTCGGTAGGGAAAATGGCCCGGTTCGTCAACAGCCAGATCCAACAGTACATCACCGGCTTGATTCACTTCGAGAATGCGCTTTGCTCCACCGAAACAAATGAGTGTATTGCCGTTGGGCAGCCGTTGCGCAAATCCAAGCGCAGATGAAAACAACTCCGGGGAGCCCCGATATTCCCATACCAGCGTTGCGGTTTTTGCCGACTCGTCGAGAGAATACTCAGCGGCTCTGCTCACGGGCGGAGTGTGAAGATTTCCGTTGTCGAAGAGCAGAATGTTTCCGTTGGGAATCCGGCGGATTCCATGCTGGTGTGAAAAGCCGTTCAGCGGATCGTTGAGAAATGTAAACTCGTTGTTCTTCCCTCCCATTCTCCAGATGATTGCGCCGGTTGCAGCGTCGATCTTTGTGACCACGTCAGAATTGCGAAATGAGACGAGGAGATTGCCGTCGGTATCGAGGTCGAAGGCGTTTCCGTGCCAGGGATTGACATTCAGGCCCTTCAGGGAAATATCGGATGATGCATCCGTGATCTGAAAGTGGTCAAAGGTTGTCCAGTGCAGGAGGGAGACGGGTCCACTTCGCCGTTCGACGGTGATTCCCCGGACAGTCGCAGAGCTCATTCCTCCGATGGACGTGAGATCCATCGAGCGAAACTCTTCTCCCATGATGTAATACTCGCCGCCAAGAACTCGTACTTCGTGCGGGTCTGTGCTGTTGGGCTCGCCGGCCGCGTACTCACCGATAATGACACCTCCCCGAGTCATCTCATAAAAATGCGGCGGATTGCTGTCAAGCCACGAGTAGACCGTGAAATTGCCATTCGGCTGCGGCTGGAAGTCAATGACCTGACCGTCGAACTTCCGATGCCAAACCGGCTTGCCGGTATTGTCGACAATAAGAGCGGCGGCTTTTGGCGAAGGTGGACTGTTTGAAATAATGCCCAGCATGATGAATCCGGGAGAGGGGGAATTCGTGGAACGCAGGGACAGACTCGGAAGCTGAAGGGATTCTGCCGGCGCAGAATACGTCAGCGATGTACTTTGGACACTTGCCCCTGAAGGAGAACTCACAAAAGACCGAACGTGGTAGAGCGTTGCGGGCTGCAACCCGAGAATATCGATTCGTACAGAGCCTTCCTGAAAAAACCCGGTCGGTGTACGATGGGCCTCACCGGAAGGGGATTCAAATTCGACGAATGCCGAGTTGCTGTTTTGAGATCGAATGGTGACAACCGCAGCAAACGCATTATGTGGATTTGCTTCAATGACAATGCCATTGATCGTCGGGAGGGTCAGCTCAGTGGGCAGGAAGTGCTCGTCGCACGAGCCAAAAACAAACGCCAGCAGCAAGATCTGGAGGAGAAGAGAACCGGGCCCGTTTTTGCGCATAGATTCCCATACTGTCGTTTCATTTTCATGATGAACAGACTGAATTCGGACTTCGTTCCCCGAGTCCGTGGTGTTGGAAATTGTGATTAGAATTGTTTGCCGGAAAAGTGCTGGCGGAGGTATTTCTGTACCTCCGGAATATCCCCCACCGTGGTGAGGTCAGGCACATATTCCGCGCGTCGGTAGGTTTTTATTGAGCGGGGATTTCGAGCGGCCATGAGCTTCACCGCCTCAGGCAGCTCCTTTTCATTTCTGACCGGATGCAGCGGAACGCTTTTCAGGAAGGAGAGAATATCTTCATATGAAAATCGAAAGATATTCATGCTGACGCCGGCTCTTCCTTTGATCTGCTTCAGCTCTTCATCCGACGGCTTCTCCAAAATATCTTCGAGGAATCCATCGGAATCTGTCTTAAGAATAGCGAATTGATAGATGCGCTCACGGGGAAAACGAAGCGCTTCAAAATCATAATCAATCATGGAATTATGTTCGTTGGAATTCAGCAGGAGCTTCAGTGCGTCCTGAGTGTAGAGATTGTCGCTGTTGCAGACTGTAAACTGCTGTTCCTTCCATTCCGGTCTCGCCTCAAGCACACGAAGCACGGCGTCGGCAGTTCCCAAAGGCTTTGTACGCGCGGCGGGGATTGGCTGAACGACATACGTCAAGGAGAGCGTTGAAAACGCTGACGCCTGTTCCCTCCCCCCGTAATATTCTTTGATGGACTCATCTCGTTCTCCAATAAGCAGAACCACGGTACGATATCCGCTTTCCTGCACATTATAGAGGAGATAATCAAGGAATGGCCGATGGCCCTCCCCGACGCCGATCATCGACTTCGATTTCTGAGCGGCATCTTCGACAAGGGATTGTTCGATTTCTTTTGCGGTTTGTGCCGATTTCTTCATTCGGGAGGAGATTCCGCCGGCGAGTATCACAATGTTGGGTTCATTCATATCAGTATTCCCGCGGCTCCCTCTGCGTACCCCTGTCGATTGCAATAATCATTGCTTCCCCGAGAGTTTTGATTGCTTCAGCAACCTGTTCTGCATTGTCAGGCGCATATGCAAACATGCATCCTCCCCCGCCCGAGCCGTTGATCTTGGCACCCAATGCCCCCGCCTTCAGAGCTGCTTCGATCATCGAGTCGATCTTCAGGGTCGAGAGACGCAACACATCGCGCAATCGGCTCTGATGCTCGTTCAGCAATGATCCGAGTTGCTTGTGGTCCGCACTCTTTGACTGGAGGAGTTTTCTGGCTTCCTGGGTGATATTGCGATGAACCACGGTTGCTTCAAGCAAGCTAAAGTGTCGTTCATTGAGTCTCTTCTTGAACTCCCCAAGCTGATCCAGAGTTACGCGGTGCAGGGAAAACTCAGGAAAAAGCTTTCTCGCTGCAGCCGCTGCATCGGAGACTTCCGCTTTCACGCGTGAAAGCATTCCCTTTGTGTTCTTGCTCTCCTTGGAGTTTCCGAGCACAAAGGTTCCGAGCGGGGCCTGGAGCACTGCGATTTTCATTTGCGGATGCGACTCAAGGAAGATCAGTCCTCCAAGTGCGGTGCTGTAGTGATCCATCATTCCGCCCGGTTCCGAGAATTCCAGCACCTCTGCTTCATAAGCAAGCTTCGCGATGTCCTCGCGGGAAAGCGCCACGGGAGAATCGGAAACATGCGAAAGAAAATGGATCCAGGTGACAACGAGAGCGGACGAGCTGGATGTTCCCGCGTTGATCGGGATATTGCCCCGAACAATACAGTCGTACCCTCGCGAGAAATGATGGCCGTGTTTTTGCAGGATGTTGGCGCAGCTGCGGAAATAGTCGCGTTCCTCGCCATACTTCAGCGGGCCGCCGACCGTGAACGATACCTCCGAGCCGATATCGGGAAGCTTCAACACCATCATGTTGTCGGCACGAACGGTACCGTGGATCGAAATGCGGCGGGAAATTGCCGCCGCGATGACGGGGAGTCCAAGATAATCCTGGTGTTCCCCGAAGAGGCAGATTCTGCCCGGAGTTGAGATGGTTAAGGAGGAAGGTGGCATTTGTGAACTTGGAACGAACCAACGAGTCAACGAGCCAACGAACCCCGCCTACGCTTCGCTTCGGCGGGCAGGCAACGAAACAACGACCCCCGCCTACGCTTTGAGACGAAAGCTCCGGCGGGCAGGCAACGAATCAATCTTTGTAGGCTCGCACGACTCCTCCTGCAAAATAGAGGATCATTCCTGCAACGGCAAGTGTGGAGGCGACGACGGCGCCGGTGCTTCCGAGGATGACGCCGGTGAGGAAGACCGCAAAACCGAGTCCCAGCAATCCGAGCCCAAACTTACCTCCAGCAGTAGTGGGCACGATATGATAGCGAATGTTCGAAGCCACTTCCTCTTCGCTCGTGTGCTTTGCCTTCCAAATCGGTTCGATCTGATCGTGATGTGAATCGCGTGTCATCAGACTGATAACGGGAGTCAAGACGAGAGCAACACCTGCTGTGATGAACGTTGTGACATTGAAATCGAGCTGAAAATAGAATTGTCCGATTGCCCCGACGGTCGATCCTGCCAGATATCCGCCGATGGCTCCCTGCCAGTTGGCGCGCTTCCATAAGAGGCCGTACACAACGGCGATAATAAAGAGCGGCATATCCATGATCGCGATGATTGTCAGATAAGCGTTCACTGCGCCCCCCATCAACGGCACCAGGTAGGCAAAGACAATCATGAAAACGCCGATGGCGAATGTCACAATTCTCGCGACCTGGACGATCTCTTTCTGCGATGCTTTTCTGTTGATGACATTCTCGTAGATGTCGCTGGTAAAAATCGTCGCCACGCCGTTCAAGTTTCCCGAAATCGTGGAGAGCTGAGATGAAAGCAGTCCGACAACCACCAATCCGAGAGCGATATTCGGTACGAGTGAGGCGATAAGTGTCGGAATCGCCAGGTCGGCGTTGGCGAGGTCCGGGTACAAAACCCGTGCCGCAAGACCCGGCAGATTCCAGAGAAGAGCGAACGGCGTGGTGATCACTGCCGCGAGAACGAGTCCGCGTGCAACCGAGCGGGTGTTTTCAGCTCCGAATGCACGCTGAAGCAAACCCTGGTCGACGCAGGACCATTCGATGCCAAGCAGAAAGATTGCCAGAATGAATTTCCAGTTGTATGTTCCTTCCTGCTGAACAAGCGTCAGTGCTTCCGGGGGAAGAGAGGATTTCAGTCCGGGCCACCATCCGACCTGATACATTGCGAGAGGCAAAATGAGCAGGGCTCCCGCGAGCATCAAAACAAACTGTATGACATCGGTCAGTGCCACGGACCACATCCCGCCGAGAACAGTGTACATGATGACGACAACGGAAAAAATGAGAATCCAGGCGGTGAATGATTCGAGCCCTGTAATGGGCTGGGCCGCGATGACTGCAGTATACAGTACCACTCCGAGCCAGAAGGAAAGGCGCAGTATCCAAAGGATGGCAACAAACGTCCGGACGCTCTTGCTGTAGCGTAGTTCCAGAAACTCCGGGATGGTTCTGATGCGAAGACGCCGGAAAATCGGAATGACGAAAAGCCCGGAGAACACCATGGCCATGTTTCCCGTCCACGTCTGCCAGATTATCGGAATTCCGCTCTTGTACGCAATGCCCGCCTGGCCGATAAAGCTGTACAGATTCACGTTCGTGGCAGCGACCACCGCGGCAAGCACAAATGGAGTCAGCTGGCGTCCAGCGAGAAAGTAGTCATCCGAACTCCCGATCCATTTATAGAGTCGCGAGCCGATGTAAAACATCACGGTCATGAAGCCGAACACGATAATGTAATCGGCGAAATTCATGAGCCGCCCTCCTGCTGCATGGACTTATGCCTCTTGAGGATCTTTTTGAATTCTCGATATGGAACAACAATCCATACGACGAGAATAACAAAGCCGACCAGCCAAATGGACCACGTTATCCAATCGAACATCAGTTTCTCTCCGGTTCATTGTTGATGGAATAGAACAGCCTGCTGACAAGCCCGGAATCGGTTTCGCCATTCTTCTGAACGCCAGTAGCAACATGGATCTCCTGCACACCGGTTTCCCAAATCAGCGTCCGCGCGTTGGATTCGTTGATCCCGGCTCCGGCAAGAATCCGAATACGGCTGCCGGCCCGTTCGACGAGCTGGCGGATGAGCTCCTTGCCCTCCATTGCCGAGGATTCCTGGCCGGATGTAAGGAGGATATCAACTCCGGCTCTCATAACATCTTCCAATGCACGCAGCGGATCAGGCGTTTCATCGAACGCCCGGTGGAACGTTACGCCCAGCGGGTAGGCGAGCGAAGCCAATTCCCTTGTGCGCTCAACATCGACATGCTTGTCCGGACGAAGGACTCCAAGTACGATTCCGTTCGCTCCGAGTATCTTTGCCTGCTGAATTTCTGCACGCATGGTATCCAGTTCTTCTTCTCTATAGCAAAAATTTCCCGCCCTTGGCCTGATCATGACCCGCACATTAATTTCAACTGACTCACGCACTTGCTTGATAAGGAGTGGGGAAGGACTTGTTCCGCCGTTTGCGAGGTTCACGCAAAGCTCAAGTCTCCGGGCTCCGCCTTCCGCTGCGGCAATGGCGGATTTGACAGATGAAACGCAGACCTCAAGGAGGGGAGAACTTGGCATGTCTCATCCCAAGACACAAAGGGCACAATTCTTGCTGAGGTGACTTAGTATCTTCGTGGTTTGTTGTTTCTTCTAATGAAGCCTGCTTTCAACCGCCCCCGTTTTCCGATTCACAAAAAGAATCACACTTTCTTGTGCAGGAACGGTCACTGTTATCGAGGTTCCCGACTCTCGAAGCGTCAGTGATGTGCTGATGTCATGACCTGCTTCGGAAACGCATGTGATCATGATCGATTCCTCGAAAGCCATGGGCAGAACGAGAAGTCCCACAGGCCGCGGATCAGCTGATACGGCCGGTTGGATCCCGGCATGAGTCAGCCCGAACCCATACCAGGCAACTGTCGGCTCGATGTTGTCTGAATTTTCCACGGGCAATGGGGACCAGAGAATCGTGCCTTTTCCCTGCTTCCGAATGAGAACCTCCGGCCTTTGCCCCGTGACATTCTTTTCAAGGCGTTGAGATTTCAGATTTCTATAACTGAGGGAAGACTCTTTTCCTTCGATGACCAACTGCTCTTCCTGAGCCACGGGTTTAGGCGAGGTTTCGATCCCGAGCAAACGCAACCTCTCGACAGGCAGCCAATGTTCGTCCGAGTCAATTGGCCCGGAGAGAAGCAAAGTTGAGCCGCCGTTGACCAGCGCCAAAATCTCCTGCCAGGCAGATTCGCTGAACGTACGTGGCGAAGGCAGAATGATGAGTTTTGGTGCAGGAGAAAGCGCGCGGATTCCGTATTCGGAGACCGCGGCCACGGGAATTCCAAGATGGTAGGAAAGAACCCGAATCGCCCGCTTCGTGGCTTCTGTCGCGAAGTTTCGGGTGGAGAACATGTTCGAGTGCGGGATGATCACAACAACTTCTTCTTTCTGACGACCCTGCATTCGTTCCTTGTTTGCAGCGAAGAATCGGGCGTATTCGGAAACCGGATGGAGTTCGGGTTTAGCCGTTCCGTCTGCGCGGTGCAGTCCAATCGTTGCTTCGTTGTCTGATTTCATAAAAGGATTAATGTTCCAGATCCATTCAATGAATCCCGCCCCGCCTGCCCCAATGGAAATCGCGAGCTTACGCTCTAG
The DNA here is from genome assembly GCA_035286705.1 of Bacteroidota bacterium. GTDB lineage: Bacteria > Bacteroidota > Ignavibacteria > UBA10030 > UBA10030 > JACPLA01. Next base: position 804 of record DATECW010000072.1, on the reverse strand, counting down.
CAATGCGGCAGCTTCTTCTTCTGTTCGCCAGGCGCTGCCGTCCATTTCTTCATAGAACATGACTCCGGTTTCCTCGAGCAGATTCGGAACCCCCGGGTTTTTGGTGACGATATTGTCCCACACCAGGTCGTCATTCAGCCACCAGTTATGCATAGAGGTGAATCCCAGCGCGTCCCCCATGAATTGATTATTGGGAGAATCGTTCGTACCACCTTCGTCCTGACCAACAGTGATCAATTGATGAGTATTGCCGTTGCTTCTCAGCGCATTGGTCATTTCTCCAATCCATCCTCGAAACATATCCTGGGCAAAGAGCCGATAATCGACAACTTTGAGAGGACGACGATCGTCAAAGATATTCAGATCGGCAAACTCCTCGAATTTCGGAAGGCTGATTGCCTCTTCCGTGGTCATCCTCCATTTCTGTTGATAGGATGAGAGCGGTGCACGCGAACCAAGCCATTCGTTCCACGCGGCAACCTCAAACCGGTCATAATTCGGCCTACAGCTCCAGAGGGCTTTCGGATTGCAGAACGACGGCTCGTTGATGAGGTCCCAGATTACATCGTTGACGTTGGCATAGCGCTGTGCAATGCCTGCAAGAAATGTCTTCTGCGCGTGAAGCGAACGCGGATCAAGATAAGCATTCTCGCCTCCCCAGGTTTCGGGGATGAACGCGAAGAAGGAGAAAATGACGGGGATGTCGTACTTGCGGGCGGTCAGAATGAAAGCATCAAGAGAGCGGAGCGCCGCTTCGTTGAAAGCCCCCACATCGAGCATCAGGTTCTTCCATCCGGTCCATAA
>DATECW010000071.1:0-19103 GCA_035286705.1 Bacteroidota bacterium | reverse complement strand
AGAAACTACGGGTGTGGACTTTGGTGAGGGGGGCTGCTTACTGGGATGTCGGTATGCAGGCAGGGATTCCGGTTTCAACTCAAGAATATTCTGTTGAAAGACATTTCTGCTGCAAATTCAAATCCCCCTTCATCCCCCTTTTGGAAAGGGGGAGATTTTCACAACTCTCCTTGGTACAAGCCTTCCCTTCGAAAAAAGGGGTACGGGGGGATCAAAGTCTGGGGATTCAAAATCCCAAACATTTGTTTCTAAGATGGATCGCAGAAAGCGAATCACCAGTTCACTTTGACAGTGAAGATCTCCCCCGTCGTTCTATCGCTGTATCGTACGAAGCCGTTTTTTCGTGCGAAGCTGACGAGATCGACGAGAACCTGTACATCCTGCCGGCAGTAGTCCGCAATCAGTTGAATCTTCCCTTCCTTCCACCATTGAAGTGATTGAAGTCCGTTGGCCGTTTTACCAACATTCAGCGTTGCCTGAGCCAAAGAATCGAGCGAGAGGCGGTGTCCCAGTCTCCGCTTCAAGTCCGTCAAGAGGTCGTACGAATGCTCGTGTATTCCTTTCACATCACCATAGTGCGACAATACCCGCGAGTCGAATCCATCGCCGTTGAAACTGAAAATTCTCCCGAAGCCTGAGAGATAGGGAACAAGGTCTTTCGCCGCCGGTTCTTCCCATTGCCGAAAGCCTTCTTCCGGACTCCACGTCACTGCCACCGCCACGCGCATACGGTGAATGTTTTCCCACCCCCCGACCTCATTTGCCGAGAGCTGGGTTTCGATATCGTAATAGACTTCAGAAAAGAGTTCGAGTTGCATTCAGAAGGAGGCCGCGTCAGGAGCATCCAAAGTCCGGTGGGGTGAAGCCTTTTTCAGTTGCAGAAACGGGTTTCCCGCCGATGAAGTATTCATGTTTGACGAGGACAGAGTACCACCGGCGGAACGCCTCGATGAGAACCACGACCGCGCAAATCATGATTGCCACCGTAAGAGTTGAATTCACGTATCCCTGCGCGGCGGTGTTTGGACTATTGGTGAGCGGCCAGAAGTTGTCGGTAATGTTCAGATAGCAGGCAATGAGCGTCGTTGTCGAAACAAACAACATCGGAACGAGCGTCACCCATACATAACGGACTTTGCCCGCATTGATGATGGCACTTGTCGCGACTGCAAGGGCCACTCCCGCCAGAAGCTGGTTTGCGGTGCCGAACATGGGCCAGATCGTGCTTATTGATCCGGTCCAGATGAAGTATCCCCATGCGAAGACCACCGCCGTGGTTGAAATCAGAGACCCGGGAAGCCAACTCGTTCGCTCAAACGGTTTCCAGAGTCTTCCGACGTATTCCTGCACAAGGAACCGTCCAATCCGGGTGCCTGCATCGATCGTCGTGAGGATAAACAGCGCTTCAAACATGATTGCAAAGTGATACCAGAAGGACATGAGTTTCGCCATGCCGGGAATTCCGGAGAAGATCTGCGCAAATCCCACCGCAAGCGAAACCGCTCCTCCGGTTCGGCCGGCGATGTTTTCTCCAACCTCAAGCGACAGCATGTCGAGATTCACGGTTGACATGCCGAGGGCAGCGAACTTCTCCACGGGAACATTAATGGCAAAATAGTCGCCCGGCCAGAGGGAGCTTGCAGCGATCAAGGCAATCACGCCGACGAGCCCTTCCATAAGCATTGCGCCGTAGCCGATCATCCGCGCATCGCTTTCCTTTTTGATCATTTTCGGCGTCGTTCCGGAGGACACCAATGAATGAAATCCCGAAATTGCCCCGCATGCGATGGTGATAAAGACAAAGGGAAAGATCTTACCGGGGATAATCGGCCCGCCGCCGTGAATAAACTCCGTGATTGCCGGCATGTTCAGATGGGGCTGAACGACCATGACTCCGATGACGAGGGCAAAAATAGTGCCGAGTTTCATGTAGGAGCTCAGGTAGTCTCTCGGGACAAGAAGCAGCCATACAGGAAGCACGGAGGCAACAAATCCGTACACGGCAATGGCGATGACCACACCTTCGCGGGAAAGCGTGAAATACGGTGCCAGAGCAGAGCCGGGTATATAACTTCCGAGGAACACCGACGCAATCACTCCTACGACGCCGATCAAGCTTGCTTCGACAACCTTACCCGGGCGGATCCTGTACATCCATAGACCGACAAACAGCGCGAGCGGTATGGTCATGGCGATCGTGAACGTCCCCCATGAGCTTTCAGCCAGTGCATTCACAACGGCCAGTCCCAATCCCGCCAACGCGATCACAATAATAATGAGAATTGCCACTGAGCCAATAACACCCGCCAGGGGGCTGATTTCGTATCTGGCAATTTCTGCCAGGGATTTTCCATTGCGTCGGATCGAGGCAACAAGAATCACGAAATCGTGAACCGCACCGCCGACCACGACACCGACGAGCAGCCAGAGAAATCCAGGAAGATATCCGAATTGCGTGGCAAGAACGGGTCCTATGAGCGGGCCTGCGCCCGAAATCGCGGCAAAGTGATGGCCGAAGAGAACCCATTTGCTCGTCGGATAGTAGTTCTGTCCGTCATTCAAGGTGTGAGCGGGAGTGACCCGTGAGTCATTTAATGCAACCACCTTTGCTGCAATGAACGCGCTGTAGTAGCGGTAGGCAATAGCCATGACACACAGCGTAACAATAATGAGGGGCAACGCATTCATTCGTCGATCCTTCCCTGGAGGTTACCGGACATCCCGTGATTCAATCAGAACGATCCCCTGTTTTTTCATCTCACGCAGAGCATTCTCACCATCGTGCGGCTTCAGATTCACGGCCGCGACTGCATCCGTCACCACGTACGTTTTGAATCCCCGTTTGACCGAGTCAAGCGATGAAGCGAGGACGCAATAATCGGTCGCCAGACCTGCGACGTACAGTTCATCGATTTCCCGTTCCTTCAAGTATTGTTCGAGATTCAGATTCGTTGCCTCGTAGGCCGAATACCCGTCGTCGCGGTCCCCCGTTCCTTTCAGAAACACCTGCTGAATTCGAACATCATGAATGCCGGGGTGGAACTCCGCCCCCCTGGAATTATGCACGCAATGCACCGGCCATTTCTGGAAATGGACAGTTTTTCGAGGGTGCCAGTCCTTTGATGCAACGACGACGGAGAACTTTTCCATCAATGCGTTGATGACCGGAACGACGTTGTCGCCATTCGGAACCGCGAGCGATCCACCGGGGCAGAAATCGTTCTGAACATCGACAACCAGCAATCCTCTCATTCAACATTCCTTAGAGCGTTTTGTGAAACTCATCGACCAGAGTGGAGCGAAGGTCCAGCAGCCCGCCACTGATCCCTACTTTATAAACGTGAGGATTCTCAAACCGTTTATGTTCCGCAGAAAGGGCCAACAGGCGTCTGCGTGCGGTGGACGACGATTCTACAATCGTCCATTTCTCGAGTCTCTTCCCATCCTCCATGACCTTCAGGAGAAGATTCTCTGATCGGAGTCCCCGAACGCTGCTTCTGTTTTCCGGAAAGAACGGATGATAGATGGTCTCCACCTTTTGTTCCCCTTCAAGCGCTATGCCATCGGCGTAAAACATCCCGTCGTTGTCGAAGTACCGGTTCACCATTTTCTTTCCCGGGAGGGTGATCTTTGCGAAGTTCTCCGAGAACTTCAGCCGCGGCTTTCCGCCGCACTCGCTCAGTTTGTAGACTCCGTCCAATGCAGCGCTGTTGTGCCCGGTGACGAGCCGTGTCCCGACCCCGAATGCGTCGATAGGAGCGCCTTGCTCCAGCAAACTTCGGATGACGTATTCATCGAGCTGATTCGACGCGATGATTCGTACATACGAGAGTCCTGCTTCATCCAACATCGCCCGGGCATGTTTGCTCAGATAAGCCAGGTCACCGCTATCGAGACGCACTCCCACGAGCCTGTGACCCTTTTTCTCCAGTTCCTTTGCGACAACGATGGCGTTGGGGATTCCGCTCTTCAAAGTATTATACGTATCGACCAGAAGAATGCATTTGTCGGGGAACGTCTCGGCAAATTTTCGAAAGGCGGAAAGTTCATCATCGAAGCTCTGAACCCACGAGTGGGCCTGAGTGCCGGACACTTCCAGAGAGTATCGAAATGCTGCATACACATGAGAGGTTGCATCGAAACCGCCGATCATCGACGCTTTTGTCGCCTGAATTCCTCCAAGACCCTGAGCGCGGCGAAGTCCAAAATCGACGATTCTCCGATCGCCTGCAATGGATCTGATCCGCGATGCTTTGGTGGCAATGAGGGACTCAAAGTTCAGGAGATTCAGAAGGAGCGTTTCAATCAACTGCGTTTCGATAATATTTCCCTCCACCCTCACGACGGGTTCCAGAGGAAAGACAATTTCCCCTTCCTTCGCCGCAAAGATTCTCCCTCTGAATCGAAAACCCTTCAGAAACGATAGAAACTCCTGATTCAATCCGACATTTTTCAAAAATCGCAGGTCTTCATCATCAAAAGAAAAATGATCCAGTCCCTGCAAGAGGTCATCGAGTCCTGCGAACACAACGTACCCGCCGTGGAAGGGATTCTCGCGGAAGAAATAGTCGAATCCTGCGGACATGTCTTTTTTCCCGGAGAGGAAGAATCCCTGCGCCATGGTGAATTCATAGAAATCAGTGTACAGCCCGGTATGTCTGCCGAAGATACTCATTGCGCTCAGAAAGCATCAGGCAAATGGTGAACGGTGCTTTTCTCTCCTTCAATCATGACTGTTACAATATCGAAACGATAGAACTTATCGTCAAGACAAAATTCCTGGCAATATCCTTCTGCGACTTTTCGCAGTTGTTCCTGCTTTGATTCCGTCACGGCCTCTTCCGGGTCGCCGAACACCTTTGAGGTTCTGGTTTTCACTTCCACAAAGACAAGCTCTTCACCATCTTCGCAGATAAGGTCGATTTCACCCTGATCGTAGCGGTAATTCCGAACAAGAATTGTGAGTCCCTTATGGAGAAGATACTCAGCCGCCAGGAGTTCACCTGCGCGACCCCTCGATTGATTGGTTCTCCCCCTGTTCATGATCAATGGCCCGCAAACCATGCAAGGACGAAAAGCAGCGACTCTGTACCATCCAACGTTGGTTCGTTGGTTGAATAGTCGCCCACATCGTCATGATAGACGACGAAAGAGCTCTGAAAACGTTTCAGTTCATCGGATTCCCGGAGCCGCAGCCCTCTCAAGGTTGAAAAAATCGATCCGTACACGGGACCATCGACCAAAGCTCCTGTGAGCCGCATTCCCAGCTCCTTTCCCACTACTGAATGAGGGTCGGTTGGGTATTTTCCGCTTTCGGGTAGACCTATGACAAAGCTCCTTCCCCAGGGATTTCTTCCCAACAACCAATCTCGTGCGGAATAGAGGACATCATCAAACTCACTCGACCCCGTCATCTTCCTGTAAAGAAGAGCCTGAGTCACGCAAGCCACGGCAAGGTTGTTCGAACACCAAATGAAGGGAACGCCGTAGCCGAACGGATTTGCGAGCCCCCGCTTTCTCACGGCGCGAAGCCCGCTCCGATAGTACGAAGCCAGCCTCTCTTTCGTGGAATCGTCCGCAAATTCGGAGAGCTCATAATGGCCAAGATTGATGTAGGGGAAGTACTCATAATGAAGAGTTGTGTCTTTGTCCATCCATGAAGTGTCGGCCGCAAGCCTGGAAAATGCGAGAGCCTCCTCGAGATAGTTCCGGTCTTTGGTCAAACGATAGAGTTCCGCAGCAGCCCATTCAAGATCGTCAAAGAATGTTTTCTCATGGTAACGATAGGGAGCCTTACAGGGGACAGATTCCGAAGCTCCGGAGGATCGTTTGGCCACATTGTACAGTTCCAGCGACTTTCTGCCGAGAATTCCAGCAAAATCGTCATTTCCGAGCCTCTCGCTCCAAATACTTGCTGCGAGTGCAAAAACGGCCGCGGTCCGGCCCGCGATATTGGCAATTCCGGTCGACGAGTTCTTGTGTTCGAAAATTCCCTGGGGAGCACCGGTAGCCAAATACACCGGCCTCGCCCCTCCTTTTCCCCATCCGTAGTCCGTATCGTCACGAAACGGAAGATCCCAAAACGAATGGTCGCGATCGTCCGCCACCTGATGATAGAGCACTCCATCCGCAGGATTGAGTTTCAGCATCCACTCAATTCCCCATCGGGCTTCGTCGAGAATATCGGGGACACCGTTGGGATTTTTCCCCCCTTTCGAATCGAGCTCATCATTCCAGAGTTCGGGAAATTCTTTGAATGTCACCAGAAGGTTCCCGGCAACATAGCTCGTGGTTATGAGAAACCGCAGATAGTCGGACGCATCGTGATAACCGCCCACAACGTCGATTGTTTTTCCGTTGTCAGGTCCGTCAACAACAATGCCGTCCTGCTGGTGGCATGGCCGGTTGAAGACCGGATTGAATCCGCATCGTTGCTCGAGAAGGTACTGGAGAGGGTACGAAAGGACGTTTCTGTAGATGTCCTTGTGCACCGAAAATGTATCGGATCGCGCGCCCGCCATTTCCACCACAAACCTCCCCTCCGTGTGCAAACGCGTGAAATCGAGCAACCGGCAATGATGAAACGAGCCGTACGTCGAGTGGAGCATCGCCGCGTTTGTCTGAAATTCAACAACGCCGGTCACAGCGTTGACAACGGAGAATTCGATGTCCGGGATCGTTGATTCCGAGAGGAGAACCGCGGTCTTTCGGTCGTCCGGCCTGAAGCCAAGCTGGTTCAAACGAATGACCGGCTGGCAGAAGACCAATTGTGCACCCAGAAGGAGACAGCAGAAACTAGGAATGATCCTGGAAAAGGTCCGGTTCAGGTTCGATGAAGATCGCGGGTTTGAAACTGCGCCGATGAATATCACACATTCCATAGGTCTTAATTGCTTCCAGGTGCTCTTTTGTCGCGTAACCCTTATGTTTAGCGAATCCATAGAGAGGATATTGTCCGTCGTACTGAACCATCAGCCGATCCCTCGTCACCTTGGCGACAATCGACGCTGCAGCAATAGAGAAACATTTTGCATCGCCGTCAATAATATTCTCAAACCGCAGGGATTCATGTCTGAAGGAATTACCGTCTGCCAGAACGATATCCGGTTTCACGGATATGGTTTCCACGGCCTGTTTCATTGCGAGGATGGATGCCTGAAGAATATTGATCCGGTCGATTGTCCGGTGATCCACCACGCTCACTGCCACTCCAATGGCCTTTCCGTAAATCTCGTCAAAAAGCTCTTCCCGTCTGGCCTCTGTCAGTTTTTTTGAGTCGTCCACATCTTCGATCCACTGTTCAACGGGGAAAACGACCGCAGCGGCAACGACCGGCCCGGCAAGGGGTCCCCGACCAGCCTCGTCGACTCCAACGACATGCACCATTCCCCGTTCCCAGAAAAACCGTTCAACTTCAAGAATCGGCAGATTCATTCAGATCCCAGGTACAATGCTGCAAGGCCGATAACCATGCTCGCCTTGAGCACAAGGCTGACCTTCCCAAGGTTACGAGGACTTGAGTCCCTCCACATGGTAACAATAGAATAGAGAACGGCGACGTCTACGACTGCGACGAGAATGGAATAGAGTCTTCCGTACATCCCCTGTCTATACACCACGAATGTTACGACCATCAGCACAACAAGGATAGCGGTTGCCAACGCGAGGGATCTTCTCACTCCGTACCGTGCGGGGAACGTTCGTGCTTTTCCGCCCAGATCACCCGGGAGATCCTCGACGTCCTTGACGACCTCCCGGCCAAGGTTGATAAGAAATGCAAAGAGGGCCGGCACGAACGCCTGTGCGGGATGACCGGCAACGACTGCTCCATAGACGAACGCCAGAGCCGTCATGAGGGCCACGGCGAGATTTCCCCACAGCAGGGTTTTCTTCAGGCGCGAGCTATAGAGAAACAGCACCGCGACAGCGCCCGTGGCAATCCAGAACGCGAGTGAAGGTAGAAAAAGATTCAGCGAAATTCCAACGAGTGAGAGAAACAACCACTGGAGGAATGCCCACTCCGGAGAGAGGGCTCCCCTCGCCAGGGGACGTCGAGGTTTGTTGATCCGGTCGATTTCAATATCGTAATAGTCGTTGATCGTGTTTGCCGCGCCTCCGATGCAACCTCCGACAAGAGCAGCAATCACGACGATGAACGCATCGGGTTGTTCCTCCGATGCGAGGACCACCGCGGCGGCAATCACGAGCATCATGACAAGCACGTTGAACGGCCGGACAAGTTGCAGGGAGGCTGCCAGTCTGCTAGAATTCATTGATCAACCGCAGATGGAGTTTTGCAGTGCGAAACGTATCTCCCTCACCCAATCCAATGCTGAATCCAATAACACCAAAGCCCGAGTCAATTCGGGCCCCGAAACCGTATCCAAGCTTTGACTGCTCGGAACCAATCAATCCAGCCGACGGGCGATCCTGAAGGGCGAGGTATGCTCCGTCAAGAAATCCAAAAAGCTGGGACCTTTGGCCGGAGAGGAATCGATATTCAATGTTCATCCATGCAACACGTGCGCAAAGGAACTGCGATTCCCGATATCCTCTGAGCGTCGAGGTGCCCCCAATTTGAATGAGATCGCTTTGTTCCAGGATGTTCGATGCAACGTCCCTCCCGTGGAGAGCAAGTGCCAGAACCTGGCGAACCACAGGGGAGAAGTGGTACTCGAGATCGAATGTCACCCGCGTAAGGCGCGCGCTTCCGCCGTTCGAAAACGACTTGTTCCCAGCTTCATAAGAACTCCGATAGGAAACGCCTTCGGTTGGATTCATGGGATTATCACGGTTGTCATACCAAACCGATCCGCCAAGGATCGAGGTCTCGCTCCCCGCAACCGGGTTGTTGATTCGTTCCGACGGAAAAACGGATGATTGGTGGAAGGAAAACCCGACGGAAAAATCATCCAGAATTGAGTATGTTGCCTCGATTTCGTATGACCGGCGAAGGTATGTCGAATCCTGCTTACGCTGGCTGAAACCCAGCTGGGCATCCAGAGGTATGGAAGCAACCCATGGTTCCCGATACCTCACCATCAGATCCTGTGTTGTTTGATTCTCGCGAATCCATCGTGCAGAAAACGATCGCGCCGTTCCAAACAGGTTTCTGAATTCCACGTCGACGAGACCGGTCACAAATCCCTTCTGCTTTCCTGTGGATGGGACATACCCAAGCACACCATCAAAACGATTGGGATTTCCCTCTTTCACCCTTAAGAGAATTCCTCCTCTTTGCTGCTCGGTAATAAACAACTCCGGAAGGGAAACAGAGGAAAAAAGGCGGAGCCGATCGAGCCGGCGTTTTACCAACTTTGCTGTCTCGTCGGAAAAAGGCTGATTCTCCGCCAGACGCGCCTCCCGTACGATCACCGATCTGTCCGTTGTGGTATTACCCTCTACCTGAAATTCCGTCACCAACGTCCTGGGCCCAGGGTCAATCGAAAACACGATCGCCGCCGAATCGACAGCAGTTCCCGATACAAATTCAATTCGGTCGACGGTTGCCCGGGCAAACGGATAGCCGCGTTTTTCCAAACCTCTCAGCATCCTCTCGATTCCCTGCTCGACCATTCCGGGGTGAAACACATCCCCCCGGTTCAATCCCGCCGGACCATCTTCGGGGGATACAACCATCGGAGGGTTCGCGATCACTTCCACTGACCCTATTACCACCGGATTCCCTTCCTTCACGAAGAGGGTAACAGCGGCTGAAGAGCTGTCATCATCGTATTTCACAACCGGTTCAGCCGAGCAGAAGACATACCCCTCGGCGTTGTACCGGGCGATGAGGTTGCGAACATCGGAGTTGAGGAGGCTTCGTGACAGCCCTTGCCCTTCTTTCGTCAAAAAGTTCTCGCGAAGCTCGTTGACGGAGAGAGCTGTAACACCCTCAAATGCCAGTGAACGTATTCTGATCCCCGGTTGCGCCGATGCCTGACAAAGAGCAACCATAATCAGCGCCAAAAGAAAAAAGCCAGGTGACCGGTGGCCGCTCCTGGCTTTGACATCACGTGCTTCCATACGATTAGCGAATGCGTCCCCAAAGGTCGGTCGTCGGGTACCGAAGTCTGTAATCCCCGAAACCGCTGTCATCGACAAAAATGAACTGGCGCTCGAACTGGTAGTAGTACCACACTTCGAAGGGTTTGTTGCCGGCATCAAAGGGATGGCGTTCAACATTGTCGGGCGGGCCAAAACGGATATAGACCATTCCCATGTCGGTCTTCCAGCCCTCGATGAAGTGTCCGAAGTTCTTTGTGGCGTACTCCACACGCTGGTAGTACTCCTCCATCAGCTCGTTCCGGGGTGTCGACGGATCGGGATCGCGCTTGTTCCAAAAATCCAGAAATCGGGTTTTTCTTTCCGCATCCGTTGTCGCATCGCGCATGAAATCATATTCAGACGGCTGGGCTACGTACCGGAGTTGCTCAACGGCTTTGCTCAAGTCCGTTATCGACATCGGAATATCGGACCAGCGAACGGTGAACGGACGAGATGTCGAGGCAAGCGGGCCGGTCTCCCCCCCCACTTTAACCGCCTCGACCGTCACCAGGAAGGTTCCCACGGGCAGCGTCAAACTATCAACTTTCATGAATGCCTGCGTTCTTGCCGTTGACAGCCTTTCTTCGCGTGAGGATTCCCGGAGCAATTCCTTTGCCTGGTCATAGATCTTCGACGTCAGAGTCACCGCGCCGGATGCCGTTGTATCGTACACCTCGAAGTACAGAAAGAACCCATCGCCTTCCGTCCCCACGTTTCCGGAAATGTTCGGGACAATCCGGCTTTTTCCCTCGGCAGTTGTTGTCAACCGGGAGACAATCATGATATCGCTGAGCGTCAGGGATTCCTTGTTGTAGTCGCTGATCAACATGGCTCTGGTGAGTTTTCCGCCGATTCTGGAATGCTCATCCTTCACCACAAGGGAGATCTGATAATTGCCCGGGGAGACTTCGAGGGATTGATATGCGAGGCTGTACAGCTTGCGGGAGATTGTCTGTGAAAACTCCGGAACGCGGACATCGACGCTCCATGAACGGTCCTGGAGAAATTTTTTCTCGGCGTTTTCGATCGTGAGGGTCACAGCGTACCGGGCAATAAACCCCTCACCCTCTTTGACGAACCGGAGTTCCTCATACGGAACCTGGACATAGAAATCGATTCGCGATTTGTCCTTGTGGTCCGCCGCGTAACTGATTGCGTCAAAAAAGAACACAGGAGCAAAGTCCGAGTCGGGACGACGCGTTTCCTGCGCATTCACAGGCGCCATCAGTCCGACCAGTATTCCCGCGGCCATCGCCGCAAATGCGTTCCTCTTCACATTCTTCATAAGGACCACCCTCCCCTCGTCATTGCGGAACCGTTGATTCAGCTTTTGCATACAGATCATACTCAAGAGCATCAACAATCTCCACCGTGGAAAAGTTGCCAATCTCCAGCGAACCGTCGTCCTGGACATAAACTTCCTGGTCGATTTCCGGAGCATCCCATTCGGTCCTCCCGACGACGTACGATCCTTCTTTCCTGTCAATCAGCACCCGCACCTGACTGCCAACCAGGTCTTCGTTCCGTTCCTGCGAAATCTGCCGCTGAAGCTCCATGAGAATTCCAATCCGCTCCTGCTTCACTTGCTCCGGTATGGGATCGCCCAGATACTTCGCTGCGGTTCCATCTTCGCTTGAATACGGAAAGACACCGACCCGGTGGAATCTCGTTTCTCTCACAAAGTCACAAAGAAACCGAAAGTCCTCCTCTGTCTCCTCAGGATATCCGACAATAAACGTTGTTCGAATGGCCATCGCCGGGATGGTCTTCCGGATGGTCTCCAGCAGCGCCTGGGTACCGGCATAGGTAATGCCGCGGCGCATCGATTTGAGCACACGGTCAGAAGCATGCTGGAGCGGAAGATCGATGTACCTACACACCGACGGTGTGTCTTTCATGACGTTCAGCACTTCGACCGGAAACCCGGAAGGATAGGCGTACATGAGCCGGATCCATTCCAGTCCCTTGATCTGCCCCAAAGCCTCGACCAGGCCGGCGAGGCGTCTTTGTCCGTAGAGATCGAGGCCATAGTATGTCGTATCCTGTCCGATCAGGATGAGTTCCTTCACACCCTTGTCCGCGAGGAATCCGGCCTCCTCCACGACGCTCTCAAGAGGCTTCGTCTTGTGGGTGCCGCGCATGAGCGGAATGGCGCAAAAAGAACACGGCCGGTCACAGCCTTCAGAAATCTTCAGATAGGCAAAATGACGCGGCGTCGTGAGCAATCGTTCCCCCAGCAATTCACGGCGGTAATCAACGCCCAGCTCCGCAACTACGTTCTGAAGCTCATGGGAACCGAAATAGGCATCCACTTCCGGGATATCGGCCTTCAGTTCCTGCAGGTACCGTTCCGAGAGACACCCCATCACAACCACTTTCCGAAGCTTGCCCCCCTTCTTGCGCTCGACCGCCTCGATGATGGCATCGATGGATTCCTGTTTTGCCGCGTCGATGAATCCGCACGTGTTGATGACGGCAATTTCGGCGTCTTCCACGTTGTCCACAATGTCAACGCTGCTCACCTTCAGCTGTCCGAGCAGTTGTTCGCTGTCGACGATATTCTTTGAGCACCCAAGTGTAATGACGCTGATTTTGGGACTTTTTCCCAGATTTCCTCCGTTACGATAACACAACAAAATCGATGTAAAGATACACAATCGGGGTTACAAATACCAAGCTGTCGAACCGGTCATAGACTCCGCCATGACCCGGGATCAGCGCCGATGAGTCTTTGACTTCCGCGTCGCGCTTAAATCGTGACTCGACCAGGTCTCCCAATTGACCAAAGACGCCGATGAAAGTTCCGAGAACGACGGCGTGAGTCAAGGAGAGGTAGCCAAGAAAGAACTTCTGGGCAAGGATCATGGTCAGGATCGCACCCGCGAGCCCGGCCACCGCACCTTCCCAGGATTTTCCCGGACTTACCCGCGGGAAGAGTTTGTGTTTCCCCCACACGCTTCCGGCAAAGTAAGCAGCTGTGTCGCATATCCAAATCGACACGAAGAGAGAGAGTACGGTGAATCCTCCCCAGACATCGATCTGCCGGAGCTGGTCATCGTTTGCAAACGACGAACCCATGAATTGATGCACGGGAAATCCAAAGGGAAAAAGCTCACGCAATCGGATCAGAAGTCCAAAACACAGCGAGATGATCATGACGCCGGCAACGGTTGTTGCAATGTTCAGCGACGCGGAACCCTTCGTTCGAAAGAGTTCGACCAGAAGCGTCATCAGAACAAAGACGATTTCAATCACGAGAAGGAGCTGGAGCTGTGAAAACATCCTGAGCGAATAGCCATAGGTGAGGAAAAATTGATAGACATCGATCTGAAGCCGCTCATAGATGAATGTGATATTCACAAGCAGGCCGACGAGCAAACCGAGGCCGATGAGAGGGTGCACCCCCTTTTTCTGCATCAGCCGGTAAAACTCATACAAGGAGAGCGATGAGAGCAGACCCACAAGGACGAAAAACCAATACGATCCCGCGAGCGCGGCCCAGACAATAACCGGGATTGCAATTGCGGCAACGATCACTCGTGTGACAAGGTTTTCAAAGCGTCCGGACACAGATCCTCCAGTCACGATTCGGGACCCATCAATTGAAATGAACGAAGAAGTTCGCGGGCTGACTCCAGCGATGACCGTTCGACGAGGACACGAACACGGAGGTGCGGCCTGAAATTCAGTGTACCCGCAAAGTCTCTCGGATCAGCGACGCGCGTTTGAATCCCCGCATGGACAAGGTTGGCCCTGACCATATCGGCCTCGAACGGACTCTCCGCCAGCATGGCCAAGGCCCACATCCCTGCGACCTGATGATGTTCAGGGATGTCGCACAGGAAGGCATTTTCGCGGGAGGTGGCACAATCGCCGCAAACGGGCTTCCCACACACCACGCAGCACGCTATTGCCTTCTCTCCTGTGTGATTCTCGCATGCGATCTCCTCCTCCTCCGAGTGCAACACGATTGCACCACAGGAGGAACACAGCACATCACTCTCAGCAACCTCCGTCCGGCAGTGGCGACAGTGAATCATGATTCTATCTCCTCCTCCCGGCGCGTTGAACGAAGATAGGCAAGGAATGCAGAAACAAACAAAAGGCCGTAGAGGATGAACTGGATCAAAACAATGCCGATTTCATGGTCCCCTTCTTGTTGTGCCCCCACGATCATCTCGTCGTTCATGCCGAAATAGACCGCGAGCACAGCCAAGGCATTATTAACAAAATGCGCCGTCATGGCAATGACGATACTGTTAGACCGGGCGCGCAGGAATCCAAAGTAGCAGCCAAGACCGATGAGTGGAACGACCGCAAAGGGATTGAAGTGATACAAGCCGAACACGACTCCGGCGACGATGGCTGCGCGGACCGGCTTCATTCCTTTTGCGAACGACCCCTGAATAAGGCCGCGGAAAAACAACTCTTCCACGATGCCGGGAACAAAAGCAACGACGGCGATAACGACGAGCAATTCGGGAACACTTTCTGCCGTGACAAGCGTTTTGAACATCTCTTCGATCATTTGTCTGAATTGGATCACAATCTTCTGGAGTTCATCAGGAAGCGGGATCATGTCCTGAAAGAACAAATAGATTTGGAACAACTGTTGAAGAAACAGGAGGCCGGCGAGGGCAAACACTGTCTCGGGCAGAGTCGGTATCCGCCACGGAAAGACCTCGACGGCTCTTCGCGTGAGCAATCGGGCAAGAACAATGGTCGGAATGAGAATGAAGAGCAGCTGCCCGACCATGGTCAGAAGACGCACGGTGGTGACGTTTTCTCGCGTCACCTGTGCCGTTCCCATGAGGAGAAAGGTGATCGATCCGGCCACGACCTGATAAAGAACAAAAATAATGGCAAGACACGCCAGCGCGAACACTGCCGGATTCCATCGGTTTCGTTCGACGAATGACAGCTCAGAGGGAGGAATCTGGGGAGTTGTTTCTGTACCGCTCATCGTTTCAATCGCCTCTGCCGTAAGGCGAGCTTCACCATGGCCGCCAATAGCGGAATCATGATTTCGTGATGGCCGGTGAAGCTGTAGCCTTTTCCGGAGCCCTGGGTGGGACGTTCAACGACATTGACGCTGGGGCGGTACTGCCGGATCATGTCGAAGTTCGCCGTCGAAAATCCCTTCGCCTTATAGCCGAGATTCCGGGCAACCGTCAGGGCTTTCAGGAACACTTCAGGGAGAATCACTGCCGAACCTACATTGAGAACCACCCCGCCGTTTTTCAAATCTTTCACGGAGTCAGCGAGAATCTTAAAGTCCCTGAAGCTCAACTCGCCCGTTGCGGCTCCATCCATCGTCGGTTGCTGATGGACGATGTCTGTTCCGATGGCGGCATGGACGGTCACCGGCACCCGCAGTCTGTAGCAGGCAGCGAGCAGGCTCAACTTCTGATTGCGGGCACTGAGTGCGATGAGCTTTTTGCCCAATGCTTCACCGTACCCCACGGATGATTCCAGGAGGGCTTTCGTCAGGCATTTGTTGATGAATTCCCCTGTTTCCCGCGACATCCCGAATCGCCCATCCATCAGATTCGCGGCCACATCTTCCGATGTATGCCCCCACATTGCCGTTTCCACGTCGTGAATTGCGGCGGCGCTGTTCATTGCGAGATGCGTAACAATCCCCTGTTCCAGCAGGTCGATGATAACCGGCGACAGTCCCACTTTTACCACGTGTGCTCCCATCATTACGATGACCGGCTTTTTCTTTTTTCGGGCACTCACAATATCCGCAACGAGTTGACGCAGTTCGTTTCCCACCAGAATTTTCGGCAGGGAATCGACAAACTCCTGAAGTCGTGCAGCTGCCGGGTCTCTGATGACGCGGGCAAAATCCCGCGGCGTGACCTTGCTTTTTCGCGTCGCGATGGATATGGTCTTGATCCCGGAGAGATCGATTTGTTTGAATCGTGCCATAGTCGTCACTTCACTTTCGCTTTGATTTCCCCGTTTACACCCTCATATTCCATCAACTCCGCGTCAATCGATCCAATCGCGACTTTCGTGCTCACTTTGATTGGAATCCTCCTCTCATCGTTACTCAGCCAGATAATAATTCTGCCTTCCGACTTGAACAGGCCTCCTTCTCTGATGAGAGGTTCAATCACCACACAGTCGAACTTTCCTGCATCCACATCGAGGCGCTGATATCCGAGAAACTTGATCGCAAGAGGATAGGTGGTGTCTTTGTAGAAATTGAAAAGCTGGTGTTTCTGCCCAGGACGAAACGTCGAATAGTCCAACGTTCGCGCAAAATAGAATGCCGAGACAATATCATGGACATAGGGAGGAATTGGATATTCCTTCTGTTCGGCGCGGGCCACATGGTTCTGTTGATCGAACACTGCCTCGAAATCCCTCGAGTACTTTCCTTCGCGAACCTTCTGCGAAAAACGCCATGGGAACAAACCCTCCTTGTCGAGTATCGTCTCATAGCGATCTTCGACTTTGAAGATCCACGAAAAGGTTGGAGTTGAATTTACCGTAAAGAGAACCTGATAGGCAGGGCGGCCTGCGACGGTGTCGATCCTGGGAACCGACATGACAGCCTCCCCGGCCACGATAAAGCTGTATCCAACGTCGAAGACCAGCCGTTCTCCGACTGTGAATGCGTTTTGCGGAATGGAACGGAATTCCTCCGCAATTAGACTGTCCTGCGAGGAACGGACAACCGATGAGTCCTGTGCCAGAGCGGCAGAACACGCTATGCCCGTGACGATGGACGCTATCAGAACAATGGTAGTCACGCGTTTTCGAATACCGATTGTCTGCGATAATGCTTTGCCAGGAGTTTGTCCACGGCTTTTTCAACTGCTTCAACCGAAATGAGATCCATACAGTCATTGCCACGACATTCCCCGCCCCTGCATACAAGACAGTCAGCGGCTTTCGGCTCGAAGATCACTTTTTCGTCCGTCAGCGGGCCCCACCGTTTCGAGCTACATTGTGGGATCGGGGGGTAGAATGCCACAACGGGGGTCCCTACAGCTGCTGCAATGTGAAGCGGTCCCGTCGAGTTTGAAACGAACACATCCGCTGTTTCAATGAGGGCTGCAAGTGTCTTAAGGGGAAGGGGCGACGAGAGGCAGCGTGCCTTGCCTTTTGCACTGCGAACCACTTGTTGCACAAGAGATTCTTCACCCGGCCCGCCTGTCACAATGACGTTCTTGCCCCCATCAGTAAGTCTCTCGGCAAGTGCACCGAATCGCTCCAGTTTCCAGTCCCGTGCCGACCCGCCGCTTCCCGGGTGAAGAATGACAAGTGAAGCGCGGGAATCGAACTTAAGCGCGCGGAGTGCATTCAGGGCCTGTGTTCTCGCTTCTTGCGAAATCACGAGTCGCGGCGAAGAGGTTACCGGCGTTGGTATTCCCAATCCTCTGAGCAACGAAAGATTGTATTCAGATTCATGTTTTTCAGCTGTCTTGCGATGTTCAAAGATCCTTTTATTGAACAAAACGGAGTACCATCGGTACCCCGTGCCGATTCTGAGCGGTATTGCGGCCAAGAACATCAGAAACGCCAGACGCACCGTAGGGTACGTCACAACGACGGCGTCAAACCTCTCCCGCCGGAGCTCGGTCAGCATCCCCAAGAAGGGCTTTTCTTCACCACGGGCGTCGTACAGAAGAATCCCATCGAGATGTTCCTGTCCTTCAGCGAGCTCGCGGGTGTAGGATCTCAGAAGGAAGGTAAGTGTGGAGGAAGGAAAAGCTGATTTCAGGATTCGTATCATCGGGAGAGACAGAACAACGTCACCGATGCGATCAGTCCGGACGATGAGTATCTTCTGAGGCTGGAAGCTGTTCACCAGGCGGTTTTCCTGTACACAATGAATATACGAGAACGGCGTTTGAGGTGCAAGAAAAGTGCGTCTCTCATGGGGTCCTGAGACTCTATGAGACAAACACTTTTGCGACGTCAATGAGGAGTGAGGGTTTGTTCCAGAGCGCGGTGCGGAAAATTCCTCCAAGGGTCCTTTTCCCCTCCGGGAGTTTCAGAGCGCTTTCCGCGATTGAATTGAGGGTCTCGTCGGAAAAATCGGCAATAGCTTCCTTGATGTTGTAGAACAGCTCATGCCGCCATCCGAGCCGTTTGTGCCATCGGCGCTGATACTCAATCAGCAACGCTAAGTCATTCGAGCGTACCGCTTGGGCTGCAACTTCTCCTGCGATCATTCCCCCAATCATGCCGCTGATGATCCCCCCTCCGGAAACAGGATTGACCTGATGAGCCGCGTCTCCCACCAACATGACATTGTTCTTCACAATCGTGTCACACGTTTTCGCACAGGGTACTCCGCCCGCAATGTGCGTCAGGACAGCTGCGCCGGGAAACCGGCGATCGACAAATTCGTGAAGGTACTTGATGGCCGATTTCTTCTTTGCAAGTTCCACGCTCACGCCCAGCCCGACGTTGGCCGACTTCTTTCCTTTGGGAAACACCCACAGGTACCCACCGGGTGAAATTTCATCCCCAAAGTAGAACTCGAGAACATCCTGATCGACGTCGATTCCCGCGATGGTCATCTGGGCACAGCTCTCCATGTCGCGAATGTGGCATGTGGTGTCGATACCGGCCCATTTCCCCACCCTGGTTTCAACACCGTCGGCACCGATCACAACCTTCGCACGGAATTCGACCCTCTCATCCTTGATCAGGGCTTTGACTCCCTCTGCTTGACCGTTTTGCCTCAGGAGATCGTACACGTACGCCTTCGTCACAATTTCAGCGCCTTCGTTCGCGGCAAGCTTTGCCAGTTCATAATCAAAAATCCTGCGCTCAAGAACGTATCCTGAACCATCCAATCTCGGCGTGACCTGTTTGCCATTCGGAGCGACCAAGCGGAACCGCGTCACCGTAGCGGCAATCCATTTCGGGTCCGGCTGAATGAACTGAATGACTCCGTCGTGGCTCACCGCTTCGCCGCAGCGCACCGGATATCCGACGTCCCTGTCCTTCTCGAGGACGAGAACCGACGCTCCCCCGGCCGCGGCATAACGGGCCGCGGTCGAACCGGCAGGACCTGCACCCACTACAAT
>DATECW010000070.1:0-10448 GCA_035286705.1 Bacteroidota bacterium | reverse complement strand
TCGTTTCCCGAGAAGAGTGAATAGGCCCACCGGTTGCGGAGATTGATGTCCCGGTAGAATGATTCATAGTTCGGGATACCCGAGAAGTCCCGGTTCTCATAGGGGCTCGAGAACCACGAATCGTCGTTCGGAGTGCCGGTGGTCGGATAAACATTGATGGCATTCTTCGTATTAAGAAGGTTCAGAACATTCACAAAGATCGTGACCGCAAGAGGAGCAATCTTCATCCTCTTGCTTACCCGGAGATCTACATTGAAGTAGGTCGGGGTTGAAGACTGATTTGGCGGTTCAACTGCAGCCACAAACCGCACGTCTCTGATCGATTTTACTCCGACATCCCACGCTCCATAAGGGTTCACATTTTTTACTTCTTCCTCCCTGGTGAACGGATGTCCGCTGTTGAATGTCAGCACGCCGGTGACAT
This sequence comes from Bacteroidota bacterium, assembly GCA_035286705.1. Classification (GTDB taxonomy): domain Bacteria; phylum Bacteroidota; class Ignavibacteria; order UBA10030; family UBA10030; genus JACPLA01. Next base: position 10,024 of record DATECW010000070.1, on the reverse strand, counting down.
CAAACCCGTCGACCACCGGATCACTCCTATCTTCAATCCGGTAACTTGCGGAAACGGAACCCCGGTGGCTCTGATCGTAATCATAGGGATACATTGCCCTGGCATTGACAGGTAACGGATCATCCGAAACCTGACGTTCATTCGAGAGTGGATGGGAAGTGAATCCACTCGAGGCCGCAATAGTGTACTGCGCTCGAGCGGCAAGGCCTCCGACTCTCATCAGCTCAACAGAGAGCTCAATTCCCTTTGAGACACCCTGGCCATTATTACGAAAGAGGGTGAAAATTGGGTCCCCCACGGAATTCTGCATCTGATCAATTTGTACCTGCCCCGTTAACGATTTTCGATAGACGGAAGCGCTGACCAGAATTCCGGAAACAAGACAATGCCGCAGGCCGAACTCGAAGTGGGTTGATTCTTCAGGCCGCACTTCGAAGGCAAGCTTCCCGGAAAAAGGGGAACGCTCTTCCGGCGTAATGCCCCGACTGAATGCCAGCGAGGAGATGTACAATAAATCGAGACGCGGCAGCTGAGCATAACGGCCATAACCGGCAAAGAGCGTCGTCTTTTGATTGAGAACAAACTGCATGTTGATATGAGGAAGAAACAACTCCATCCCCTCAGTCTCGCCAATCTCAGATTCGTCGATGATGCCAAGGGACACGTTGTATCCGCCGGGACTGAAATAGTTGCTGAGGTCGGAATAGAAGACCCTTTCGAGCTGTTTGAAATTCGGCTGGAAATACTCATACCTTACACCGGCTTCAAGCGTTAAGTCGGAATCTCTCAGCCGGGCGGTAGCATACATTGAACCGAAAAGAGGTTTGTACGGTTTGTCCAGAATTGCGCCAGGAGGTGCTCCATCCATCTGGTATCCGTCGGTTTCTGTTCCCTCAAATGTATATCCGTACGACTCAATCAATCCCCTCTGGAGATAGCGAACTCGTCGTTCGTACTCCGAGGCAAACGTGGCATTCTGGATTCCGTCGTAATTGTTGTCCAGAAACTTCCTCAGGTTGGAGATGTCCCTCACTTCGAATTGTCTCATCTTCCATGAATCGAACTTCATTCCAACGATGAGGGTAAGCTCCGGCGTCGGATCGACGTAAAGATCAAGTGATACGCCGATGTTCGACTGCCTGTTCTTGGAATACGTGTTGTTTGGAGTATTGGGAGCAGTGAAATGAAAAGCGTAAATGGTGCTGTAACGATCCGGCCCCGAATAACGGTTGAGCCATTCCGATGTGTCGTAGAACCGCGCATTCTCTGCACTATCTGCGTACACAAACCAATTGTGCTTGAAATTTCTGTCGAACGTTCTCTCATACCGGTCGTAGAAGTAAACTCCCAATCTTGCAGAGACAAGAGGGCTGAACTTGTACCCGATTTCCGCAGCGCCGAATTTCGTGGTTGCCCTTGTGAACATTGACCGGTTCTGATTGAAATAGTTCGTAAGTGCGAACGGCCACTCTCTCCCCTCAAGGTTTTCCTGCTCGTTATAACTTCCCAGGAGTTTGAGCCGGATCCCCTCGTATTCCAACGAAGCATTTCCCTGGAGCGTGGTCCTCTTCAGCCAGTTGTCTGGAAGCCAGTCTCTCCCGAATTCAACGGAAGAGGGGAGCAGCTTTCCAAGATTGTAGGACCTGTAGTATCCGTCGTCCGTCAGGCCGTCATATCTGAACGGCTCGAGAAATATCGCCTGACGGTTCCGATAGAACGTATGCTCTCCGGCAAGGAAAAATCTGATATCCATCCCCTCGAGGGCCGGCAGCGGTCCGCCGATCGTTCCGACGAAGTTCTTGTAGCCCAGAGGTGTGGTGTTGAGGAACCGGCTCCCCGGACGAACCACATCATCCGTCCTGATATCCGCTGAGAACTCCAGTCTCTCCCCCCCCGTTCTCATTGTTGTCGCTACGATCCCCCCGGTGGCGCTTCCCAGTGAGGCTCCAAATGCTCCTGTGTGAGCCTCGATCGCTTCAATCGCCTCCGGTATCAGTGTCAGTCCGCTTGATCCAAAAAAAGGATTGGCGATGTTGAATCCGTCCAAAAGATATCCGGTCTCGTACGGACGGCTGCCGCGAATATGAAGCTCATTGTTGACCTGAACGGCACCCGGAACGAGCGGAAAATAGCTCTCGAGGCCGCGGAATGGTAGATGGAGGATGTCGGCAAACGAGAACCGATGCATTGTCCATCGTTGAAGGAACGGTTTCCCTGTCACGGTTGAATCCGGGGCCTCTTGTTCACTCCGGCTTTCCTGCGACAAGAGAGGATTCATGAGGAGGAGAAACAGAAGCAAGAGCGTAGCTTTTATCATGCCGCATCCTTTCTTTTCGAGATCATTTGGGCTAATCCAGAGACTGAATAATTGCCAGTTTGAGGACTCTTGTCATCCCGATCGCCGGGAGGTCGATATGGCACACATAAATTCCGCTCCCGACCGCCCAATGGTGTTCGTTGGTCAGGTCCCATCGAACAAATTGCGAGGGATCGTTCTTCGAAATCGTTCTGATCAACTGCCCCGCCAGGTTGAAGATCCTGATGGTCGCCTGAGCAGGGAGGTTTGTGAAGGTCACGTACCGGCGAGGCTCGTTGCTGAGACGGCTGTCGGCAGGATAGTATGGATTCGGAAACACGGTGATCCTGTTGACACTCGCTTTGGCCAGCGCTGCACTCTGAGTCGGGGCATACGCCGCCGTGTTGATGGAGAAGAGATCCGACGGAGTGTTCGGTTTGGTGGAAATGATCCGAATGGTGTTGCCTGAGGCCGGCATAAGTGAATTTACACCTGCCGGCCATGCGGGATCAGTAACGTCAATGCCGCAATTGAAGTTGACCAGAACAAAACGAGCCATCACTTCAGGGCCCGTCCCCGTGACGTATCCGTTATAGGGGTAGTTCGTCGAATCGGCCACAAACGCATCGTAGGCGGCCGTTCCGGGGGTCTTCGGATTTGCATCCATCCAGTAGATCAAGTCGGTGTAAGGATCGTTGGCTCCACCGGAGATGGTGTGGTCCGCTGCCTGTAGGTTGAATGAATCGCTTCCGTCTTCATCGAGGAGCCACGGGATCATCCGGTAGTCATCGGATGCGTCATTCGGTGTGCCGATCCCGATATTCCAGATTTCGAACGGGACCTGAATAAACAGGTCGTTCGTATAATATTGAATCGCGTAATTCGGGCCGGCCGTAAACCGCATCTCGAAGTCGTACGGAATGAACCGCGTGAAATTGTCATTCCGGAAGAGACGCGACTTGAACCGTGTGAAGCTGATATCAGCCGGATCCGGGTTCGTATGGACACCCCACTGGCCGCCACCCCAGTCTGCAACCGGACGATCGGCACCGGTCGGTGTCGGGAAGCCGCTTGAGTTGAAAGCGAAGGCGGCATAGGTCGCCGGAGTGATCGCGCCGCTCGGACCTGCGATATGCTGGAAGTCCTTCACGTCGTTCGGAGGGCCGACTGCCTTGATCGTCATTCCGTCAACCACAGGGTAGTTCGCATCACCGCTCTGGTTTGTGAGCGAGGTGTCAACCGCCCACGTGTTCTTCGTGACGTTGAAGACACCCCACTTGGCGCTTGCAGTGAAGCGCACTTCGTAGGTGTCTCCGGTGATCGCAAGCGGATCCGCCACAAAGGCCTGAACGCTGCCGTCGCTCGTGCCGCCGGTCCTTGTCACTATGACAGTATCTCCCGACGCCGAGACAAGGTCGATTCCGAACGGCCTCCCTGGCCGCACAGTAACAATCACGGGATTTGATTCGAGAGCAGCGACGTACCCGTTCAGCGTTGCGCGGGAATAGGCGCTGACGGCAAAGTAATATTCCTCGCCGTTGTAGAGCCTTGGAATATCCCTGACATAGTCTTTTGTAAGTCTTACGAATCGTTCGATGCCACTGTCGGTTCCGCGCTGAAGTATTTTATTTGAACTCACGATGGGAGAAAAGATCACATCATAATTGTATTCGTAGATGGTCTTGATATTGTTGACGATATCGTACGTGGCAATGCGGACGCCCTCATCTATTCTCGATGTCGAGCGAGGCAGCTGATAGAGGTTATATCCCTCGAACAGATAGCCGCCCGGTTGTACGACTGTCTCCTCCGTCTTCTTTACGGCTGCCTGATCGAAGCTCCAGTCGAGCAGAATCTCCCCGTCGAGTTCCGTGACTTTGATCTTCGGTTTCTGGGGAGATCGGGGGATTCCCATGAGTACGTCAAAAATCTCCTGGCAAGTCCGGTCGTATGTCTTCATGACAGTAATGCTCGAAAGGCGATCTGCCCCTAGACCTGCAACAAATGCCACGTACACCTCTTGCGTATCCCCGGGAGCCATGCGGAATGGGCCTGATGACACAATGATGCGCCTTTCTCCCGGAAAGTTCTCATACCAGCTTGTTTCTGTGTAACCCGTGTTCGTCACGGGGTCGCCGCTGTATGGGAATTTCGTTATGGGATAACCCGGTGGAGCAGGATAGGGATAAGGGGAATCATAAATTGATCCAATCGGTGCGTACCCCCTCAGCATATGCCACCATCGGCCTGTTCCCCGCTCATAGTCTCCGAACGGAGGATCCGAAAAAGGGGTTCCGCTCACATGGTATGCAAAAGAAGTCATGCCGAGGTTCTTTTTTCCGTGTACACGCTGCAGATTGAATACTCCTGAATCTGATGGTGCCGGAACGAGTGGTCCGGCGAGAATGTCATAGCCTGCGGCTGGCGGTGAGAGGTTGAATCTTCCATAAGAATAATCAATTGCTTGTCCGTTGTACACGTATCCCAGTTCAAGAAGTGAGTCGCATCCAAGCAGATCATCAGTCGCATTTCCAAGGTCAATGTCTGCCCACTGGCCGATAAACATGCTGTCGATGAAGAATGACCCCTTCAATCCACCTCCGACGTCTATTCCCCCTTTGTTGATGACCTGATATCTTGTGAAATACGCGTTGCCAAGCGCATCCGTCCTTTTGTACCCCCAGACTGTTTTCTGAATCTCCAATCCCATTGGCTCTGATCCTTCGAACCAGAGACTTCTTGCCCGATCCAATCCGTTGTACGCCGTCCAGAGAACCTGGTCGGCCGGATTTTCGCCGAGTCCCGCACCGACGCCGGGCTCATCATAGCTCCCCTCGATCAGACTGTCGGCAGTGAATGTCTCTGTGAACGCAGGGGGAGCCTGATAGCCGGGGATTCCGTTTCGTTCAATATAAGGTGCGCCGTGCTCGACAGGCCATTCCTGCCAATCCCTGTGGTAGCTGCTCCTGACCTCGTCCATCATAGCCTGCGTCGCCGACGATGCGCTGATGAGCTCATAGAAAATTGATGCGTCTTTTCGAAGCTCACTCTCCGACATTTCCATGTAGTCCCTGCGGATTCTATAGATTCTCATGGCCGGATCATTCGTGTCGGCCGGCGCGGCGGTTGGGCCCATGTCGGTGACCCATCCGCGCACCATCCCATGGTTGCTGCTGTACGTACCGCCATTGACACGGATCGGCTGAATCGCCGCTTTTGTTCCTCCGTTTTCCGGAAATTCCCCGACATACATCACCCCTCCGAAGACAAGATTATCTTCGTACACGGTTTGGGCAGTGAATTGAGGATAGACCAATCCGGATTTCCCGGCTGGCGTGTGGTTTCCCTCTCCGTCGGACCGATGCCATGTCCAGAGATTGTTGATGTTGAGGACCTGCCACGTGTGGCCCGAGTTTGCTGAGAGGGTTTGAACCGCGGCTTTCCCGGGGATTTGATCCTGAGCGACAAGATGAGAAGTGAGGAGAAGAAAAAGGAGGACGGTTACCCGCAACGCTGAAGGAAGATCAGTTTTCCTTATTTGTGGAAATGGAGCCCTCATGTTGAATCCCCGCGGACCGATGTGAAGTTCTCATCAGTACGTCGGCGGAGCCTCCGAGAGAACCACTGCGAGCTTGATGATCTTTGTTTCCCCGATATCCGGCATCTCCACGTGGCAGATGTAAATGCCGCTCCCGATCTGCCAGTTGTGCTCGTTCGTAAGGTCCCATCTCATGAATTGCGACTGGTCATTCTTCTCCAGCGTCCGCACGAGATGACCGGCGAGATTGAAGATTCTTATCTTCGCGCGGGGAGGAAGGTTATTGAAGGTGACATACAACTGTTGCGGCTGTCCTTCGTAGCTCCAGCCCCCGAAATACGGATTGGGATAGACTCCCACGCGTTGAGCGCTGGATCGAACAACCGCAGGACCTGACTGAATCGACGGTGACGTGAATGTGTAGACGTCACTTGACCCGAACGGCTTCTTGGACATGATCCGGAAGATCGTGCCTGTTTCGGGGAGTTGGCGTGAGACATTCACGGGAAATGACCCATTGCTGACGCTTCCCCCGTTCCATAGTACAAGCACCATGTCGGCCATCAGGAGATTTGCCATGCCGCTCGTTCCACCTGAAGAAACCCAAGCATTGTATCCCCCCTGTCCCGGCGAACGGTCGATTGGGTCATACCAGGAAAATTCGTCCGTCTCGGGATCGTCATCAGCTCCGGAAATGCTGTGATCAAGTCCGTCGTAGTCGAACTGATTGTTCGCGTTTGAATCGAAGATGACCGGAATCATTCTGTAGTCATCACTTGACGAGGCTGGATCGCTTCCCACGTTCCACAGTTCAAATGGAACGCTCATCAAAGCCCCAGTGACCTTGTTCTGGGCCTGTCCGCCTGCGACTGTGAATCGGATCTCAAAGTCATCTCCTACGATTCGTTCCCACGTGCTGTCGTTGTGTGTGACAGTCTTCTTGAACCTCGTGTAGGAGAGATCGGTCCCGGCTCCGCCCGAGTGAATTCCCCAGCCCTGACTTGCGGTGAGTCCCGATGATTGTTGTCTTGTTCCGTCAGGTCGATCGTTGTTGACGTTGATGCCGTTGGAATAGAACGGGAATCCGCTCGCATTGAAGGCAAAGGCTCCGATTTCCGGCGGATTCAAGACGCCGTTGGCATTGGCTGTGACGAGGAACTGTTTGAAGTCCGCGACCTTGTCGACCAGCGTTATCTGCACGCCGTCGACATTGGCGATCAGCGGTTCCCCGATACCCGGGAGGGCGGCCGAATAGATATCAGTCCCGCTTGTTGCGTCGTGGAACGTGACTCGTTTCGACCCAGTGGCGTCGAAGCGGATCTCGTACTGATGTCCGGTTGCTTTCAACGGATCATAGACGATTGCGATGATTGATCCATCGGCGTTGCTGGACGTTCTGCTGACGGCGATCGTGTCTCCTATCCTTGAATCGGCTTGAAGGCCGAATGGAATCCGGGGGATAACTGTGATGATCGTGGGATCCGATTCAAGCGTACGGATTTTCCGTTCGGTGTCGGGGGTGTAGTTGTACGCCGTGACAGCGTAAATGTATTCTCTTCCGTTGTAGATCGGGTCGCCATATGAGTTCTTCAAAAAATCCTCTTTGATGCGCAAGAATCGCTGAATTCCGGAATCTGTGCCTCGTTGCACGATACCGGTCCCTTCAAGTCCGGTCTCCGGAACAAACACGCGGCTTCGTATCAGGGTGACTCCGTTTTTAATGTCAAAGGTTGCCAACTTGACTCCTGCTGAAGGGGAGGAAGAAGTGGATGGCAGCTGGTAAACATTGTATCCTTCAAACCGATAGGTCCCGGCAAAAATGGTCGCTTCAGTCCGCTCCACCTTCTTGGCGTTGTCTCCCCAATCCAGAATTATCTCACGGTTCGACGGAGTAACAACAAGTGCCGGCTTTTCCGGGGCCCTCGCAAACTCAAACGATGCCTCAAAGGCTTTCCGCGCGACTGCAATATTCGCCTTCATGATCGCGATGCTCGAGAGCCGGTCGGCACCCAGACCAACAGCAACGCTTACGACAAGCTCTGCCGTATCACCGGGAGCAAGTCGCGAGGGGCCCGTGGATGCAAGAATGCGCACATCGCCGGGTGCATAAGAATAATTAGTTCCGAGTCCGTCGACATGGCCGGTTTGCGTAATGGGATCGCCCCCAAAAGGGAATTTCGTCGGCGGATATCCCGGCGGGCCCGGGTACGGTGTAGCGCTGTCCGACATTGTCCCCAACGGGAGGAATCCTCGTAGCATTTTCCACCATCGTCCCGACCCTCTGTCGTAATCCGCGTACGGCGGATCGGTCCAGGGGTCGCCTGCTTTCTCGGGCGCGAACGAGGTCATGGGGAGGTTTTTCCTATCATAGACTTGCTGCAACCCGAAAAGGCCTGAATCGCCGGGAGCCGGGACAAGCGGACCTCCCAAGATTGTGTAGCCTGTGCTTGGGGGAGCAAGTGAGAAGCGTTGATATGAATTGTCTGTCGTATTTCCGTTGTATCCATAGCCAAGACTCAGGGTTGAGTCACAGGCATAGAGGTCATCGCCGGCGTTTCCGATGTCGATATCCGACCATTGTCCGATAAAGAGGCTGTCGACATAGAATGAACCCTTGATTCCGGAGGTCACATCGATGCCTCCCTTGTTGATGAATCGGTACCGGACGAAATAATGGTCGGGGAGTTCGGTTCCCGATTTGTATCCCCAGACGGTCTTCTGAACCTCCAGGCCTATGGGTTCAGATCCGGCGAACACGAGGGTCTTTGTTCTGTCCAGGCTGTGATACACGGTGTACAGAACCTGATCGGCGGGCACGCCGATGGGGCTCGCAGCGATTCCGGGCTCGTCGTAATTCCCTGCCATGAGACTGTCGAGCGTGAAACTGGAGCTGAAGGCAGGAGGTGGATCATATACACCATTTCCGTTGCGATCAATGAAAGGGGCTCCGTACTGCACAGGCCAATCATTCCAATCCGCTTCATATCGATCCATGACTGCATCGATCATCCAGGTTGTGGCGCTCCCGGCCGAGAGCTGCTCATTGGAGATCGAGGCATCCTTGATCTGCTCAAAAGAGGTCATCTCTCTGTAGTCACGCCGAATGCGATAGATACGAGCTCGCGGATCGTTCGTCGAGTTTGTGTAGTTCGCCGTTGCACCGCTTCCACTTACCCACCCCTGTACCATTCCGTGATTCGACAGATATGTCCCTCCGTTCACGCGAATCGGTTGAACACCTGCCTTCATTCCTCCGTTCTCCGGCCAGTTGCCCAGGTACATGATTCCGCCGAAAACGAGATTGTCTTCATAGATACAGCGAGCGGTGAACATGGGATAAGACGTACCATCCTCTCCGCCAGGGGAATGATTTCCTTCGCCGTCCGACCTGTGCCAGGTCCAGAGATTGTTGATGTTGAGGACCTGCCAGCTGAGTCCCGCAGTTCCTTTTGGGAGTTGCTGACGCACTGATTTCTCGGGTCCCTGCTGCTGGGCCAGCACGGTCCATGAAAGGGAGGCAAGAAGAAGAGCAATTGTCCTCATTGTGAACTCCCCAATGTGACGTTCACGCCAAACTGAATCCGACGAGGCGGGCTGTACAAATCGTAACCCGTTGCACCCATATATGCCCAGCGATTCTCCAGGTTGATGTCGCGGTAGAAACTCTCATAATTCGGCAATAGCCTGTTGTTCTCGGAAAAGGAACTCGCAAGCCACGAATCGTCGTTTGCAGTTCCCGTCTTTGGGTAGACATTCAAGATATTCTTTGTATTGAGGACATTGAGGATGTCGAGGAACACGGTGACGGCAGCGACTTCAGAGTCGAATGATTTGGATAGCCGAAGGTCGAGATTGAAGGAGATGGGAGTTGTGGATGAATTATGAGCCTCAAGAGGGTAGACGAATCGCGGGTCCTGAATAGAGTAAACTCCAATATTCCACGGGCTTGACGCACCGAGATTCTGAATCTCATATTCTTTCGTATAAGGATGTCCGCCGCGTGCCGAGAGAATTGCCGTCGCTTCAATCCCACCCAACAGAATCCCTAAGTTTTCATTGGTTCTGGCGTGAAGAAGAGCGGTTGCGCGATGACTTTGCTGATAGTCGTACGGGTACATCGTCGTTGGGACAGGAGGGAACGTCTCATCGGAAAAAAGGACTCGATTTGACCTCGGGTTCGAAGAGAGTCC
>DATECW010000069.1:0-5001 GCA_035286705.1 Bacteroidota bacterium | reverse complement strand
GACTACGCCATCCGCATGACCGCTCAGTTAACGGAGGCAGCAAGAGTCAAGTTCATTTACGAACATCTGGCTTTTGCCCGGATGATGGAGACTCTCGCTTCCCGTTGACATCCCGGATGGACAAAAAACGCAAGAGCCTGCCCAAAAAAGGCAGGCTCTTCACCTTGCGGGAGTTCACACCGTCCTATTTTCGCTTCTTCAGAAGTTTCTCAACCCGTTCAAGCAATTCGTGAATCGAAAATCCCTTATCAATGTAGTCGTCGGCCAGGGAAGTATCCCAGGCACCAGTTGACTGAGCTGCGCTGGTCATCATCAACACAGGGATGACGGCGGTTTCATCATCCTCTTTCAGCGTTTCAACCATCACAAATCCGTTCATATTATCCATATACACGTCGCTGATGATGAGATTCGGTTTGTGCAGGCGTGCCATGTCAAGCCCCTCCAGACCGTCGGAGGCCTCAAACGCTTCGTAGCCCTTCTGCTGCAGGGCTGCCACAATGACTTTTCTCTGTGCGTCTTCGTCGTCAACAACAAGGATGGATTTCATAGGGTTTTTCTGTCAGGAGATTGAAGGTACCACGTTGATTTGGAAAAACAATTGCAGCATTGGAGTCCGCCCATTGATTGCTCACTTCAAATTCTGAAGGATCGAGGCATCAGTCTCCGAAGCCTTCTTCATAAGGTTGGAAATTGTCTGCATGAAAGAGGATCTTCGTTCCACGGATGCCTGCAGTCTCAGTCCCTGCATTTCTGAGAGTCCTCCCATCGTGTTCTTCATATGTTCGAGATCGCCCCTCAGCGCTTTGAGATCCCCCACGTCTGCCGGTTCGCGGACAGTCACGGTCATCCATGTTTTGGATTGTTGCAGGGCTTCGGCAAGTCCATGGAGAATGGGTTCATACGCACTGCACGCACACGGATCAGAATCGTCTTTGCCCGAGTTGTTCGAGAGATCCTTATCGATTGTCCCCATGATCGCGTCGATGTTCGTTCCCACCCGGCCGATTGCCTCAGTCTGCTTCTGATCGTCGACAGATTTTCTGTCTAACGATCGAACAGCCCCCATCATGACAAAAAAAGTCAAGGCATCGGACCCGTATCCGTCGGGGTCATTGCCCGTGACATGCTGAAGCGCCGCCTGGCGGACGTCTTCTTCATTCGACCTTCCGGTGGCAACTTCAGCCGCCTGTCCCTGAATCCAGGAGGTCATGCCGGTTGGAAGATGGCGCATGAGAGACACTTCGATTGTTCGAGCTTGAGAGAGAATTTCAGCGCTTGAGGCCCCGCATGACGTCAGGGTCACCAGGCCGATGATGAGAAGGAGAGCGAAAGCAAGAAGTTTGGTTGCCATAAATATTGTGAAAGAGTGAGTTGTTAGTTCTCCTGCGGATACAGGGGATGTTTCTGAAAGAGCGAATCCTGAAGGGATGGAGGACCACCCTGTTTCCTTGCCCAGTAGTACCTTAACGTTCGAAGATCCTCCCGGAGCCAGAGGAGAACCGGTTTCCCCTTGAGAAAAACCGTTCTCTTGATGTTGTATTCGAGCATGGCCCCGCGGCACATGAGGCATGGTTCGAACGTGGATACCATCACCAGAGAATCCCTGTCTAACGAGCCAAATCGATCAAAACCGATCCGCTTGAAAGCATCAGAAATCGCTTCGATCTCGGCGTGACCGCCTGCGGATCGATCCTGCTGAACGGTATTGCGTCCCTCTCCTATGATTTCCCCTGCGTAGAGTATCACTGCCGCCACGGGAACATCATTGCCGGCCAACGCCTTGTGGCCAAGGATCCTGAGAGTGTCGAGAACTTCCTGACCCAGGTCTTCCGACGGCCTGAAATGCCATTGCGAATGCGATGCTACGAGAAGGAGCAAGCCCGCCGCGAGGGTAGCGCCCACAATGATGGGGACGCGATACTCCCTGAACGTTGTCATCCGAATGGTTGCTCAATGGAGGGACTCTGAGCCGTGAACATCCTTGCACCGTCATCCGTGATATGCAGACAATCCTCGAGCCGGATCCCGAATTCGCCATATATGCAGATCGTTGGTTCATCGCTGAAACACATTCCCGGCTGCATGAGTGTTTTATTTCCTTTGACGAAGTTCGTCCATTCATGTCCATCCATGCCGATGCCGTGACCCGTCCGGTGCGGGAGTCCCGGGAGTTTGTACTCAGGGCCGAAGCCAGCGTCCGTAATAACCTTGCGGGCTGCGGCATCGACATCTTCGCACGGGGCGCCGGGTTTTGCCGCGGCAAATGCGGCATCCTGTGCCTTCCGTTCAAGGTTCCAGATATCCCGCTGCCTTTGGGTGGGCTTACCAAGGACAAACGTTCGGGTGATGTCCGATGCATATCCTTCCACCGAGCACCCGCCGTCCACGAGCACCATATCTCCCTCCTTCACCTTCTGCGGAGTTCTGCTCCCGTGAGGGAAAGCCGTGTACTCACCAAAACTGACCATAGCACCTCCTGGAAATCCGAGTTTTCTGAACGCTGCGCTTATCAGCCCCCCGAACTCGTTCTGCGTCATTCCTTCCTTCAGGTTTCCGAATGACGCCTTGTAGGCCTCGATCGTCACGACATTTGCTTTCTGCATGAGAGCCAACTCTGCAGGCGACTTGATCATCCGGCACCCGGCTGTCACGGGAACGGCGTCTACGAACTCGAAACCCGATGTGTCCCTGCGGAGCCCTTCAAAAATGAAGACCCGGAGTCTTTCCTCCAAACCGATCCTCCCCCATCGAACGCCGCGATCCTTGAAGATTGATCCAAGAAGTTTGAACGGGCTCCCATCTTCTTCCCACGTCCGCACCTCCGTGCCAAATCGGATCAATTCGCGGGCTCGTTGTTCTTCGAAGGCGGGGCAAATCCAGGCGAGTTCCCCACGCGCGGGGATAACAAGGGCGAAGGTCCGTTCGCTGTTTCCCCAACGCAAGTCGGCAAAGTACCTCATAGAGGTACCGCCTTCCATGACGATGGCATCGATCTTGTTTTCTTCCATAAGCCGTTGGGCCTTCCCGATACGAGCCAAGCGTTCGTTATCAGAAATGGGGACGACATCGTCCGGCATGGGATTGAGGGAGCGAATCGACTCAGGGAGATCGGCCGGCTCAGCGAAGCCCGTCGAGGGAATCAACGATGCCCCTGCAACCCCGGCCGAGGTAAGAAGGAAGTCTCTACGATTGTACATGTTCATCCTGCTGTCGGAGTGATAAGATGGAAAAGCGATTGTCCTGAATATACAGAAGATGCATCAAAAAGCGAAACAGGAATTCTTGACCGCGATTGGACCTTCTTGACCCCTGATTCTTGAAAGTGTCAAGTCATTTCCGGATATTCTCACTTCTCTCTTGTCCATTCTTTGCGGAGGCACCAATGAAAGCCAGGTTCATCATCCTTTTCTATGTTCTGCCATTCATCTCCCCAATTCCGAGTCAGGCCCAATCCATGGATTGGGAATCGAAGTTCCGGTCCGTTCCGAGCCCGGAGAACATGCGGGAATACATGAGGCGGCTCTCGGCCCGGCCCCACCATCTTGGATCTCCGTATGACAAAGAGAATGCCGAGTGGATCCTCACGAAGTTCAAGGAATTCGGATTCGATGCGAAAATCGAGATTTTTGATGTGCTCTTTCCCACGCCAAAGGAGCGTGCTGTGGAACTCCTTGAGCCCGTCCGATTCTCCGCGATCCTGCGTGAGCCCCCGGAGAAAGTCGACCCCACCTCGGGCCAATCGGACGAACAGCTTCCATCCTACAACGCTTATTCGGCTGATGGAGATGTCACCGGACCGCTCGTGTATGTCAACTATGGAATTCCGGAGGACTACGAAAAGCTTGATCGGCTCGGGATTTCAGTCAAGGGGGCAATTGTGATCGCGAGGTACGGGGCATCGTGGAGGGGAATCAAGCCGAAGCTTGCTGCCGAGAAGGGTGCGATCGGCTGCATTATTTATTCCGATCCGCGGCAGGACGGTTATTTTCAGGGAGATGTATTTCCAGAAGGCCCGTACCGGAACAAGGATGGCGTTCAACGGGGAAGCGTCATGGACATGCCATTGTATCCGGGAGATCCGCTGACTCCCGGGATCGGAGCGACGGAAAAAGCCAGGCGGCTTGCATTGAAAGATGTCAAGACTTTTACGACGATTCCCGTTCTGCCGATTTCATACGGTGACGCCCAACCCCTCCTTACCGCCCTCAAGGGCCCCGTGGCCCCGGAGCCGTGGCGAGGTTCGCTTCCGATTACCTATCATATTGGCCCGGGCCCGGCCAGGGTACGCCTGAACGTCAAGTCAAATTGGGATATCAGGAAGATTTACAATGTCATCGCGACGATTCGCGGGACACAGTATCCCGACGAATGGATCCTCCGGGGAAACCATCATGATGCCTGGGTCAACGGCGCTCAGGACCCGACATCGGGAATGGTTGCAGTCCTGGAAGAGGCAAGGGCGTTCGGCGAGTTGTTGAAGCAGGGGTGGAGACCAAAGAGGACGATTGTCTACTGTGCATGGGATGCCGAAGAACAGGGTTTGATCGGGTCGACTGAATGGGCCGAGACTCACGCCGATGAGTTGAAACAAAAAGCGGTTCTTTATATCAACAGCGATTCGAACGGACGCGGATACCTCGGCGTCGCAGGATCTCATTCAATGGAAAAGTACATCAATTCCGTCGCCCGAGATATTGTCGATCCGGAGAAGAACATTTCTGTTTGGAAGCGAAGTCAGCTGGCCCGCATTGCGAATTCACGTTCCGCGGAAGACAGGAATGAAGTCCGAACGAGGCCTGACCTGAGGATCGGTGCTCTTGGATCCGGATCCGATTACACGCCCTTCATAGACCATCTTGGCATAGCTTCGCTCGACATCGGATATGGCGGAGAAGACGGCGGCGGAATTTATCATTCCATTTACGATGACTTCTATTGGTACACCAATTTTGCGGATACGGATTTCTCGTATGGACGGGCATTGGCCCAAACCGCAGG
>DATECW010000068.1:0-4734 GCA_035286705.1 Bacteroidota bacterium | reverse complement strand
TCATCATGAGCGCGTTCCGCACCCTTCGACGTCACAAATGGAATACATCCCTGAATGTCGTGGGGCTTTCAATTGGCCTCGCCAGCGGCGCGTTGATTCTCATGGATATTCAGTATGAGCTCAGTTACGACGCATTCTATCCGAACACAGACAGGATTTACCGGGTGTATACCAGGTATCCCGGCCGCTCATTTCGGGGTTCAGAGTACTACGCCTTGATCCCCGCTCCTGCCGCGCCCGCGATGGTTGCCGAACTTCCGGAGATTGAGTCGGCTGTCCGTTTCTTAGGCTTCCCTCACCCGGCGCCTGTTCGTGCAGAGGCAACAGAATCCAAAGAGACTTTCGTTTGGTGCGAGTCGACTGTCTTTTCCATTTTCGATATTCCACTTCTGGCAGGTGACCCGGCTACCGCCCTCCGTGAACCCCGCACGGCGGTCATCTCCGAGTCGGCCGCCCGAAGGCTTTTCGGCGAACGCGACCCGATCGGCAAGACCATTCATGTCAGCAGCGACACGGTACGCGTGACCGGAATAATGAAGGACATGCCTCAACAATCCCATGTCATGGCATCCGTCTATGTTTCGCTTGCCACCGCCTTCGAAATACAACATTCTGAAGAGAAGTGGGACTTCCCCCTCTACACGACATACCTTCTCTTGAAGAAAGGCTCTGACCCTGAATCACTGCGTGGCAAGTGTTCCTCCTTCGTGAAGACACACCTAGGACCGGTCTACAACAAGTTGGGTGTTGAACTTCCTCAGTATTTTGTTCAGCCTCTCAAAGATATACACCTGGCATCGGCAGGGATCAACCACGGACCACAAGACGTTGGGGATGTTCGAACGATTCTGATTCTCTCGGCTCTCGCCCTGGTGTTGTTAGCCACCGCATCGATCAACTACGCAAACCTCGCCACCGCACGGGCTTCCCTCCGGGCCCGGGAATTGGGAATACGAAAGGTGATCGGTGCGCGCAGGGGGGATCTTGTCAGACAGTTTCTCGGAGAGTCCCTCCTTACTGCAATGGTGGCAGGGTGCCTCGCCCTTTTTGTTGCGGAGTTGTTTCTTCCATCATTCTCCAATCTGACGGGGAAAGAATTCTCCGGGAACACCTTTCTTAATGGTGAATTTCTCGCCTGGTTTTTCTTCCTTACGGTCGCCGTGGGATTGCTCGCGGGATCCTTTCCGGCCTTCGTCCTCTCTGCTTTCTCGCCGGCGGCAATCCTTCGGGGTCTTGCGGTCGGGAGAGGAAAATCGCGGCTGAGAGATGCCCTGGTGGTGATCCAGTTCACCGCGGCCATAGGTCTTGCCATCTGCGCGTTCACGATTTTCAGCCAATTGTCCTTCATCCAAACGACCGATACCGGCTATAACCGAAAGCAGGTGCTTTCCATCAGGATCCGGAACGTGGAGGCGCTGCGACGTAGCGGCGTTTTCATAGACCAGGCGAAGAACCTCTCCGGGGTAGCCGGAATTACCGCAACATCAGACTTACCGATCAATATTCAGACTCCCGTCGGAATTCCGATTCGGAATGACGAAGGACGCGACGTTTACATGCAAAGCTACTGGCTCCTCGCAGATGATGCTTTCTTCGACGTGTATCAGATACCCTTGTTGAGAGGCCGCGCCATGTCCGGCGGACCGGTCGTCTCTGATGATGCCGAAGTGGAGTGTGTTGTGAACGAAACATTTGCCCGTGCGGCCGGCCTGAAGGATCCGATAGGCAAGCAGTTCCCATGGCAGAAGAAGATGGTGACGGTCGTCGGCGTAATGAAGGACTTCAATCTTCAGTCCTTCCGTCAACCCATCGCGCCTCTGGTGATCGCTCAACCCATGGGTGCGGAACTGTATCTGAGTATTCGAGCGCATACTGAAGGGTTGGCAGGAACCATCCAGAGCTTGCGCGACGCATGGAAGAATACGATTGGAGATAACACGTTCGCCTACTTCTTTGTGGATGACACGTTCAGCAGGATGTATCAGACCGATGAGAAGTTCGGGCAGACCGTTCTCCTGTTTACGCTCCTGGCGCTTTTCATCGGCGCCATGGGACTGCTTGGTCTGGCAACATTCATGGTTCAGGCTCGTCGCAAGGAGATTGCCATCCGGAAGGTGTTTGGCGCAACGTCGGTTTCTGTGACGGCCCTTCTTTCAAGGGAATTTCTGATCCTTGTGGGGGTTTCGAACATTCTCGCTGCGCCGGTTGCTTACTACATGATGCATCGCTGGCTCAGCAACTTTTCCTATCGCATCGCGTTTGGACCCGAGCCGTTCATTCTCGCCGGATGCCTTGCGACAGGGCTTGTTTTCTTGACGGTGAGTATTCAGGCTCTCAGAGCAGCGAACGTGAACCCTGTGGAATCATTGAGGCATGAATAATGGCCGTTCCACGCTAACCAGGTCGCTCCCCAAAAAGATGGCGGGCAGGCCCCCCGACTAGATCGGGGGCTGACCGCGAAAAAAAATGAAGGGCAGGCGGCGCCCCGCGCTGAGTTTTCAGTATGGAGAGAGTACAGTCAGAGTTCAATTCGGAGGAACTAATGGATAAGAATACTTGGCCAAGAGACCAATACATTGGACCCGGAGGAGGCTTGTACGTAGGACCTGGAGGAGGTGCTTACGTTGGTCCGGGCGCTGGAATGTACGTAGGGCCCGGAGGTGGAATGTGAATAGTTGAGTGTATGAGTAGTGGAGTAACAACGGAACTATGGGGACAAGAGAAACAATATCAGCGGCAACCGAACCCCCCTCGGTGCAGCTCATTCAACCTCTCAGGTGGGATGAGCTGCGCGCCGCTGAATTGTTCCTGTTATCCAATTTATTCTTGGTCCAAGCAATTATGTGCAAAACCCGAAAGAAGAGAGAATTGACGTTTGAGGTCATCGAAGACCGTGAAATGCCCAAAGAGAATTTTGAAGCGGTCGTCGAAATGCTGACCGAGTCGTTATGGGCTGGCTTGGAAAGGGAGCGAATGCCATCGTCTTCCATCGGAGACGGTGGAGAAGTGGAGCCGAAACAGCCGAAAGATGGCACAACCAGTTAGCAAATTTGGTAGCAGATGCGGTAGATGAGAGAGTAACGGGCGGAAAATACGCAAAACCTCCCGCCATGCAGGCAGACTCCTTAAGGAGAATAGGGAAAGGCACGTGCCCGTCGTAGTTCCGTGATTCAAGAATGGAGAAAGAAACACAACTTTGGGTTGTCCAGCGAGTTTTACGCAAGCGCGCACATTTCTAGGGAAATCATCATGAAGGAAAAATCCAACGAAGCCTCACACGAAAAGCTCCTTGAACTTCTTGGTGGCTCTCGAACTCCCACCTCCGAGGAATTCAAACAACTTGTTATCAATCTGGACAGCCACAGAGTTCTGACCAAGGTGTTCCTCCTTGAGGGGACTCCTTTCGTCTTTGAGAAGAGTCCCATGAAGTATGCAATATTTAGAGAGCAAGTCGCAGCTCAGTTCGATGTGGGTTCTCAAGACGTTTGCATTGTCGGAAGCGCTCGATTGGGTTTCAGCCCGTCTGCCCACCAGTTCGGAAAACCTTTTGCGGAAAGCGCAGATGTCGACGTTGTAGTGATTTCTGAGGATTATTTCTACCGAGGATCGCGATTGCTGTTTTCAGAATTGAGTCGACTGCAACCGTCAGTCTACGCCGTGCGACCATTTGTCAAATCGCCACCGGATTCAAAAGGGAAGCCGCCTGTGGTAAACCTAGCCGACTGGAAATCGGTCAAGGAAGCGATTCGTAACTTCGTCTTTGAGAACTTTAACCCCGGTCTCTTGCCCGGCAGCCATCCACTTCGCATTGAGATTTTTGATAAGATAAGTTCAACAGCGGGTCTTTTCCTCGCGCTCGAACCGAAAGTGTTCGTTTCGAAAATCCGATGCAGAATCTTCAGAAACTGGAAGGCTGCAGAGGACTACTACTCCAACACTTTGCGGGAGGCACGCAATGTCCTTTCTGGATCGACCGATGTAGACGTCGATACAGATCTCGAGGATGCAGATACATTTCCTGCGGCAGATCCTCCGGTCGCGACTGGCGGTCCGACATCAATCTAATGTGCGCGCCTGCGCCTCCGCAGGTAACTCCAATCGGGGTGTTCAGTTAGCAGTTTTGTTAGCAGGAGGCTTTTGTTCGCTGGAATGTGTAATGAATCAAGAGGAACCTCCTGCTAGGAGAGCAGATGCCAGAGGAGCCATTGGCACCTTGAGCCCCGAATGTTATCCGAGGTCTGTAGTACATATTGTACACCTTTGTCACAGAAACCACTACAGCTCTCTTAGGCAGCAATTTTCCCTTGACTTTCTAATCGAGATGCCGGACATTCGTGTATAGTTTGCAGTGGTTGGTGGGATCATTAACCGACAACATCCCTCAAGGGGGGATTCCATGATTCGAAGAATCCATTCAAAGCGGGTCTTGACCGTTGTGGCATTACTCTGTCTGCAGGTTGCTTTCCTTTCAGCCCAGGTTCACATCAGAGAGAAAATCCAGATCCAGCCAACATCACCACGGATTACGCAAGCAGACGTCAACGCAGGTGACAATCTTCGTTTTGTGTTCGAATGGACTCCGGATCGAATTCTGGGGAGGATGTTCGTCACGGGCTTGGATAACGATTTCAATGTTGTTGTGGATACGTTCCTAACAGATGTTGGCGGTCATCTGGAGGTCATTTCTCCCGCAGTGGAGGGGGAATACTCGTTCAATCTGCAGATCCGAACGGC
>DATECW010000067.1:0-15406 GCA_035286705.1 Bacteroidota bacterium | reverse complement strand
GCCGATCCGTAGCCGAGCTTGTCTGTCACCGCTTTCGGACCCACGACGGTTGTCTTCTCCTTCTTGAGATTGGCGACGGTCTCAGAGGAAAGATGGTCACCGTGAATATCGGTAATGAGAATGATGTCGGGCGGGGCGATGGAAGCATAAGCCTTCGCTTCACCGACGGGATCGACGTAGATCGTTCCGGCGGACGATTGAATAACAAATGATGCGTGACCGATCGGGATGAATTGAATCGATTCGCTCTTCTTTTCCTGGGCGTTTGACAAGAGCGAGAAGAAGAGTACGGCCACAATTGTTGCGCTGAACTGTCTCATGTGTTGCCTCCTTTCAATCGATCTCAACCCCCATCCCCCTTCTCTTACTTGTACAGACTGGAGAGATGGGTAACGGGTGTTCGGGGACATAGGTAACACATTAGGGTTGGTGAATATCATTGTTAAGATTGATTTGTGCAATATTTTCGTGACAGAAAAGGACGTTGTAGAGACCGTCGGTAATGGTCGGACGGAGTGCAACAGGATAGCCGTGGAACGCTTTGCCGATTTTGAACTCAATACCGTGGAAGGAGATCTCACCATGATCTCCCACTTTACGGACGATGTCATCCGCACCATAGGTAATAGGAGGTAGTGTTTCGGGATACTCTCTCGGACTGGGTTGATATCGACTTGTTGGCACATCCATTGCTAAGGCTTCATGCGGACGTTCGACATTGTAGACGGTGCGCCAACGATCAAAGTACTGTTGGCAGTGCTCTGTGGAAGTAAAAGAGCGTCGAGCGATAATTTCATCCATCATCGTGCGATGAAAGCGTTCGTCCTTGCCGAGGGTTTGAGGATGGCAGATGCGCGAGTGACTGCGACCGATACCAAGGCGGATCATCCACAGATCAAACTCCGTGTAGGCATCGTGGCCACAGCTGCCCCAGGGTCCCCCGTTATCGGTCAGGATACGCTGGGGAAGACCATAGCGGCGAAAGCTTGCAGTCAGGTGGTGTTGGACCGTTTCCAGACGCTGATTGGAACAGGCCACCAGACCCAGAGCAAAGCGAGAATGATCATCCAGGATCGTCAACGGATAGCAGCGTCCATGAAGCAGGGGAAAGTCTCCTTTGAAATCCATCTGCCACAGGAGATTCGGACCCGGCGCTTCAAAGCGTTGACAGCTCTGATGCTTCTTCGTCTGGAGTGGGTCAATGCAACCATGACGACGGAGAATAGCTGTCATGGTGCTCACTGACGGCAGGTCATGATGGCCTTGAGTCAACAACCGACGACCCAGCTTCCGGGCACCCCAAGCTGGATGCTTCTTTCGCAAACGGAGAATGAGCTGTTCGACCACCTGAGCTGTCTGACGAGGACTATGGTGCGGACGTCGAGAACGATCTTCGAGTCCCTCGGTCCCGTGCTCGCAATACCGGTCGATCCACTTATAGGCAGTTCTGGGGCTGATCTCGTAGCGTCGACAAAGGGATCGGATGTTTGCTGTATCGTTCATTGCCAGAAGAACAAACTCTAAACGTAAGGACATGGCAGAAGTCGCTTTCCAGGGCATGATCGAATCTCCTGTTCTTTGATGATCATGCCAATGTAAGTGTTTACCATGTCTCCGAACACGTGTTTACCATGTCCCCACTCTATACAACTAAGAGAAGGGGGATGAGTTAGTTACTCCGCCTCCACCTTTCCCTTCTCCGATGCGGCGATGACCTTTTCTGTAAGTTCGCGAGGGAGTTCGTCGTAGTGCGAAAACTTGGAGCGATAGATACCGCGTCCCTGCGTCATCGAGCGCAGGATCGTGGAATACTTGTGCAGCTCGGACATCGGAACGAGCGACTTGATCTTCTGGAACGGCCCCTCTGTCTCCATCCCCAGTATCTTGCCACGCCTTCCTGAGATGTCTCCCATGACATCACCCATGTATTCCTCAGGCACGACGACTTCGACTTCACTGATCGGCTCGAGCAGCACCGGCTTTCCTTCCATGAATCCCTTCTTGAATGCCTGCGAGCCCGCGATCTTGAAGGAAAGTTCGTCGGAATCAACCGAATGGTGCGATCCGTCGAAAATCGTCACCTTCACGTCGACGACTTCGTACCCGGCGAGAATTCCCTTGTTCATGGTTTCTACAACCCCTTTTTCGACCGCGGGAACAAACCTGCCGGGCACCACACCACCCACAAGGGCATCCTCAAATTCGAATCCCGATCCATGAGGCCTAGGTTCGAGTTTCAAATACACGTGTCCAAATTGACCGCGCCCGCCGGATTGTTTCTTGTGCTTGTATTCCGAAGAGGGTACGACGGCCCTGATCGTCTCTTTGTACGGAATCTTCGGCTCAACGAGATCCACCTCTACCCCATATTTTTCCTTCAGGCGTTTTGTCACAATGAGAAGATGGAGCTCACCCTGGCCGGAAATGACCGTCTGGCTGAGTTTGCCTTCAACCTGAACAACAAATGTGGGGTCCTCCTCGTGGAGCGAGTGCAGGCCGGTTCCGATTTTATCCTCATCCCCCTTCGATTTCGGAGCGATGGCCATGCGGATAACGGGGTCGGGGAAAACAATGGGCGGAAAAGTCACCGGCAGCGCCTTGCTGCTCAGTGTATTGTTCGTATGTGTATCTTTCAGCTTCACAACTGTACCAATATCTCCCGCTTCGAGCTTTGTCACTTCTTTTCTGTCCCTCCCGTTCATCAGGAATATCTGCCCGAGCCGTTCCTGTTTGCCGTTGGATTCATTCATCATGTCCATGCCGGCGGTGACGGTACCTGAATAGACACGGAAGAACGACAGTTCACCCACATGCTGCTCGGACAGCGTCTTGAACACCAGCAGGGAAGGCTGCCCTTTGCTGTCCGGAGCCACCGTGATTTCTTTTGTCCCGCTGACATGTTTGGTCACAACGGCGCCTCGGTCCAGCGGGGAAGGCGCATACCTGCCCAGAAAATCGAGGAATGGAGCCAGGCCGACGTTGAGGCTCGCCGAAGTGCAGAACACCGGAAACATCTTGCGTGTATTGACCGCTTTCCGCATCCCTTCGTTCAGTTCCGATTCATGAAGCGTTCCTTCCTCAAAAAACTTGTTCATGAGCGCTTCGTCGGTCTCGGCGATTTTTTCAATCAGTTCTTCGTGCAGAGCTGCGGCTTTTTCCTTCAGATCCGGCTGGATGTCGATCTCGACGAACCTTCCGCTTCCGTCCCGCTCGTACTTGAACTGCTTCATTCGCAGCACATCCACGTACGAATCAAATGCCAGGCCTTCCGTCACGGGAAACTGCGCCACAACAACATCATGACCAAAGCGTTCCTTTGCCGAGGTGACGGCTTTTTCAAATTCTGCATTCTCGTTATCAAGCTTGTTGATCACAATGACTGTTGGCAGATCGTTCTGCCTGGTGTACTGCCAAACGATCTCGGTTCCCACCTCAACTCCTTCAACGGCCTTCACCAGCAGAACTGCCAGGTCGGAGACGCGCAGGGCGCTGAGCACTTCCCCCGTAAAATCAGAATATCCCGGGGTGTCCAGGATATTCACTTTTGTTCCCTGCCAATCGCAATGGAGCAGAGATGTGTTGATGGATATTTTTCGTTCTATCTCATCGGGGTGGTAGTCCGAGACGGTCGATCCATCTTCGACCTTTCCTAATCGGGTTGTCGCTCCGGCAGTAAACATCAGCGCTTCGCTGAAGGTCGTCTTGCCGGAGCCACCGTGTCCGATAAGCGCAATGTTGCGGATTTTCTCCGTCGAATATTCTTTTGAAGTTGCGTGTGCCACGGAAATTTCTCCTCAGTAAGAAGCCTGCAGGAAACCCGCAAGCCTTGTGTTCAGGGTAGGATGAGTGTCGAGGCCCGGACTGGATCCGGGGCCTGCCCAAGACTTGATCCGGGCTTGCCCCGAGCTTGTCTCAGGGTTCCGACACCCTTGGGCGGCCTACTGCGCCTTTGCACCGCCAAAATACGACGCAATGCGGTTGACGAATGCGGCCACCATGGTTGAGAGGCGGAGCACGGGTTCTTCGAGGCTGTCCTGAATTCGCTGCTCGAACGCCACAATATTGTCGGCAGCGTTCTTGACCGATTCAAGCGAGCCCCTGACAAGCCCGATCTGATCGTCGATCTTGCCCGACACCGATTTCAGCTTCTCAGTAATAACCTGCAGATTTTCGAAAACCGGTTTTGCCTTCGCTCCGATCTCCGAAAGGTCTTTTTGAATCAGGATCAAGACCTCTTTCAGACGGGCGAGCACAACAATAAGATAGATGCAGAGTGCGGTAGCGCTCAGAAGCGCCACCGTCTCGACAACAGAACGTAAGCTGTCCACGAGTGTAGTCCTTTTCGGGGATTGTGATTCCGGAAGGAGGAAGCCGTCTGTACCGTTACGAGCGGGACGACTCGGAACCCGCTTTGCCCCGCGCTTCGGAAATAATCCGCTGGGCGTCCGCTTTCAACGACTCCGCCCTCTTGCGGGCATCGTCAATAAGAGTGTCGGATCGTTGCTTCCCTTCGTTGATAATGTCAACCGCCTTCTTGCGCGCCCGGGTAAGATACTCCTCGGCGTCATTGGCCAATTCTCCACCCCGCTGCTTGATATCCGCGCGGAGTTCTTTCCCCGATTTCGGAGCATACAGCAACGCCAAGACCGCTCCAACAATACTGCCGGCCAAAAAGCCGACGATCAATCCTTTTGCCATTCCATCGTTTTCTGAAGCCATCGTATCCTCCGTGAATATATCTTCGTCAATGATCATGTAAAAAAGTAGAAAAAAGGGTGGAAAGAAACAAGGGAAAGAGGATCAAAACAGGAATGATGGAACAATACGTAAGGGATTAATGCCTGCCTGCCGACCTGTCCGCCGTGTTTTTTGGCGGAAGTCGTTACTCAGACGCAGGCAGGGATTATTGGATTGATGGAAACAATGCATTTGTGGTTGAGCCCGACACCGGATCCAATAAGCGCCCGATCGGGGATCGGGCTCGCGGATTGCGTCCGATCAGGGAATCGGACTGTACAGGCGGCCCGCGACCGGACGATGAGGAGCTCTGGGTTATTGTTCCGCATAGCGTCCGATCAGGGGATCGGGCTCTACAAATCATTTCACGGTACCATCCGCGAAATCAGCGTCAATCAGCGAAATCAGCGTAACTCTGGTCTGCCCGCATTCACCCAGGCTGTATACCAATAGCTCGCGACTCTCTGCGCGGCATCGTTCATGCGCCGCTCGACCATTCCATTCAGGAGCGTGTTGTACCGGTCATAGTATTTATCGGTGTATTCGTACTGAACACGATTATTGCGTTTCCGAACTACAAATCGGTCCTTTTCGGGAAGCGACTCTTGCGCCTGTTTGTCCAGGGAAAGAACGGAATCGACTTCCAGATAACTCTCCAGAATTGTACCAAAGGCCGAATCCAGCGGTCTGTCGAGATACACAGCCGGCCTCACCTCCAGCCGATAGGCAGCGCCGAACTTCTCGGGAATCCGGCTCTCCCAGCGGGAATGAATCCCCTTTTGCCCCGTCAATTGGCCGTCGTAATTCACAGCTGCATGAAGAGGCACATGCGCGTCCGCAACGTAATGTCCCAAATAGGATGCATAGAAAACGATATCTTGGGCGTTCCGTCGCTTAAACGATTCC
Source organism: Bacteroidota bacterium (assembly GCA_035286705.1). Lineage (GTDB taxonomy): Bacteria > Bacteroidota > Ignavibacteria > UBA10030 > UBA10030 > JACPLA01. The sequence continues at coordinate 9,763 of DATECW010000067.1, read as the reverse complement.
GTGAGTTTTTCCGTACACTCGGCGATCCTCCACGGAACGGTGCCCGACGAATCGACCGTCCCCTTGCCAAACTTGCGAACAGCCTCGTCATAATGCCGGGGAAGCTCCGGGAAAGGGTAAGTGCCGTATCGGTCAATATTGATGTAATGCCTGAACGGTTCCAGGCGATCCGAGAATCTGATCTTATCCGGCTCGACGGATTTTTCGATCAAAGAGTCGGCATGCGCCCGAAAGAAATCCCGCAGGCCATCCGGAAGCGACTCAATGGCAGTCTTGGTAATCTCCTTGTGCGCCCAGAAGCCCCAGCCGAGGAGAGAGGCAGGGATGGAAAGGATAGCGAGGAAAGTCAAAGAAATGAGAAAGGTTTTCACAGAACTTCGAACGATATTTATCATTGTCGATTGCGCCTGAATAATGCTTGCCTGAGTTCGCCATCCGATGAATCGGACGGCTTCACTGCTGCCTCGTCATATCACAATCCCGCTGTGCGGGATTGTTGCCTTTCCTTGAATTCTGAAGGCGTCCGTTTTTAACGGATGCCGGCGGTCAAACTTTCTCTATCTCCTCTTTTTCGCCCGATCGGGAGCGGCTTCTCAGCGCCCGATCGGGGATCGGACTGTACAGCGGGGGGATGAGTTAGAAGAAAAAAACCTGCCTCGTCGGAAACAGATGAGAGGCAGGCGTGTGAATGTCTTGCAGCGGACTAACGATTCTTCTTCTTGTGTCTCATCTTCCGAAGCCGCTTCTTCCGCTTGTGCGTCGCCATTTTGTGGCGTTTACGCTTTTTCCCACTTGGCATGAGCCCTCCCTCGATTGGTGTGAGAATTGGGCCGGAGATTACTGCCCGGCATTCAGATGTTCCTTCAACAACTGTTGTGCACGCTGCCCGATTTCGCTCTCCGGCGAAATGGCAACTACTTTCTTAAACCACTCATTGGCTCCGTTGAGATCTCCTCCCCGCAGGCTGACAATCCCCAAATTATAATGGGCCATGAGGTGCTTGGGCGACGACTTTAACGCCCTCTCCATGTACTTTCTGGCCTCTACGAGGTTCCCTTCGTCGTTGTAGCAGATTCCAAGATCGACAAGAGCATCAGGGTCGTCGGGTTTCTTTTCCAAATAGGTCTTGTAGTTCTCAATCGCCTTGTCATAGAACCGGTTATCGTGGGCGAAATTCGCAACATCCAGTCTTGCCTTCAGATCATTGGGATTCGCATTCGCGATCTGTTCAAGCTCGGTGAGCTTGCTCATCGCCTGCATGTTCGCCGATGCCCCCGACTCTTGCGGAGGGACGCTTGCAACCGGAATGTTCTTTGTGCCGGTCGCAAGTTCCAGGATGATAACGCCGGCAACAAGAAACAAGGCAAAGCCGACCATCATTTTCCATGAAGCAGCCGCCGGCTTCGCTTCCTGCCGCGATTCCTTTTTCTCCCGACGAGACGGCTGGGGGGATTTTCGCCCGGGGGCTTCCGTCGGCCATTCAACGGGACGGCCGCAGCTTCCGCAGAACTGATCGCCCCACGCCAGCTCGTGCTGGCATTCTGAACAAAGAAAAGTCGGCTTCATGATTGTGGCTGTGGTACCGCCTTCTTGAGGTTGTCGTCGACGACGTGCTTGAGGTCCTTTGAAACCTTGAAAATGGGAACGAAGTGTTCATCCACCATGACCTGTTCGCCCGTTCGCGGATTGCGCGCCATTCTCCCCTTCCGTTTCTTCACCTTGAAACTGCCGAATCCCCGAATCTCAATGTTCTTTCCCGATTTCAGAGCGTCGATGACGGTGGAAATGAAACCGTCTACCACAGCTTCTGTTTCGACTTTTGTCAAGCCGGTCGCGGATGCAATGACATCAACAATGTCAGCCTTTGTCAAGTTGCCTCCCTTTGAGTTGTTAGAAAGGTGAAGTGAATTTATACTGGATGATCGGTTGATGGAAAAGCTCATCGCGAATCTCGGTCAATCCCTCGGCCGCTGTTCCAAGAAAAGACTCCCAAAAGCTCTTGAGCTTACGTTCCCTCACAACGGTCGGTTTTCCCTTGATGCCACCCATGTCCGCTGCGATGGTGATCGCATCTTCGTATGTACCGAGGGTGTCAACGAATCCCCATTCCTTCGCTTGCCTGCCGGTAAACACGCGACCGTCTGCGTATCGAACCACAAAGGCACGCTTCAGTTTTCGCTCTTTCGAAACTACATCGACAAACTGATCATACACATCTCCGAGAAGCTGATCGAAGAGTATCTTGTCCTCTGCTGAAGGCGGACGGAAAGGGGAACCGGAATCCTTGTACCTGCCGGTTTTGTAGGTCGAAGCGTCGATTCCCAGTTTATCGAAAAGCTCGGTGACATGAAGAAACTGAAAGATGACTCCGATGCTTCCTGTGAGCGTCCCGGGATTTGCGACGATTCTGTCGGCGCCGCAAGACACGTAATATCCGCCACTTGCAGCCACGGCACCCATGGAAACCACGACGGGTTTTCCTGAGTCACGGGTTTTCTTCACTTCTTCGTAAATTTCCTGACTTGCCGCAACTCCGCCACCGGGCGATTCAACGCGAAATACAATTGCGCGAACGGATCGATTCGACCTGAACTTTTTGAATTGCCGGACGATATCTTCAGAAGAAATGATAGTCTCCTTAAGTTCAATGACGGCAACCTTTTCCCCCGATGTTGAGGTTGAATCATCGTAATCGGTGAAGGAGAAAAGCGAGAAGAAAATCAGAAGTACAAAGAGGGCACCCAGAGAGAGGAATCCGATGACAATCCCGAGAACCCACTTCGCAGAGGTGGACATGAATGGCAGGCGGTGTAAGTGATTGAATTTGTGTGAATTATAAGAAACCGACTTTCCAAAGTCAACAGATATTCTGGATCAAAACGAGCCGGATGCCATTATCCGAGGTGGTGTTGAAGGAGACTTTGAAGGAAAAGGATGAAAAAGGGGAAGGAAAAGAGTGAAAAGAAAGGAGTAGTGGAGTATTGGAGTAGAGTCCGATCCCGAAGGAGGAATAATGGATTAATGGAAAAAGATGCTGATAGACCTCAAGGACGGACAAAGTCTTCTCTCATGGGCGTGAAAACATCGACAAGAATCCCATCGTCCAAGGCAACGACGCCGTGCTCGACTCCGGAAGGGATAAGAAAGCTATCGCCCGTATGAAGAACTTTCCTTTCTGAACCAATCATGACTTCAAACGATCCCGACTGGATGAGCGTGACCTGCATGTGCACATGTTTATGCAGCTTTCCAACCGATCCCTTTTTGAATTTGACAAGAGTCATCATGATCGCTTTGTCATATCCAAGGACTTTGCGTTGAATACCGCCGCCCAAGTCTTCCCAAACAACTGATGAACCTTCCACAAAGATATCGAGCGCCATAGTTTTTCTCCTCTTTCAGTATTGAAAAACATCTCCCCCTGCCAACACCTCCTGCCGCTTCTCGTCGAACACTGTAACCTTGCCTGTCCGCAGAGCGGCCGTGGTCATGATCGTTGCAATGGAATGGTCGTATCCTGCATCCACATGGCCGTTTGTCGGTTTTCCTGTTCGCAGGCACTCGAGCCAATTCCTCATGTGCATGTTTGTCATCTCGTCAACACCGGTTGCGGCCGACGTTTCTGCGTGAACCGAGCGTGTACTCAGATCCGTCTCAGCGAGCAGATTCGGCTTCATCCCCATCGGGGCAGCATGCCGCTCGGTCAGTCCGCCGTTCGATGTGACTTTGTTGGTCAACAGATTCAACTCGCCGCCGTTCGAAAAATAGATCTCTTTGACTCCCCCTGCCTCATTGTGCATACGGGATGAATAGAGGACTTGAAACCCCTTGTGCGGATCGTTCGCCGGTCCATAGTCGAATACAGCGGTCATCGTGTCGTCGTTGGTTCTTCCATCCTTCCACACATACAGTCCTCCATTCGCTACAACACTTCGCGGATATCGGTATCCGCTAAACCAGTGAACGGTGTCGATCTGATGGCACATCCATTGACCGGGAATTCCCGAAGAGTACGGCCAGAACAACCGGTACTCCACATATTTCCTCGCGTTCCAGGGCTCAGGAGGGCGATTGAGGATGTAGCGCTTCCAATCGGTGTCCGATTCCCTGATTGATGCTACCAGCGCGGGGCGTCTCCACCTTCCCGGCTGATTGACATTCCAGGTCATTTCCACCATGGTGATATCACCGAATTGTCCCGATTGGATAAACTCCGCTGCAGCGCGATAGTTCCGCCCGCTCCTGCGCTGCGATCCAATCTGAACAACGATCCCGGCATCTTTCACAGCCTTCAGTGCCTTCCGGTTGTCCTCCATCGTTTCGGCAAATGGCTTCTCCACATACGCGTGTCGTTTGGCCTCGGCGGCTTCCACCGTGTGAAGAGCATGCTGAAAGTCCGCGGTTGAAATAATCACTGCACCCACATCTTTGTCTGCATACAGGTCCTCATTGTTTCGGTACAGTCGAACCGTCTTGCCCGTCTTTTCCTTTAGGAACGCATCTCCCTCTGAACGGCGGCGATTCCAAATATCCGACACGCCGATGATTTCACAATTCAATTCCTTCGCATGATTGAGGAATGCCGGAATGAGAGCATCCTTTGCCCGGTCGGAAAATCCGACGATTCCGACGCCGATTCTGTCGTTCGCTCCGAGGATTCTCCCATAACTGGCAGCAGTGGGAAATGCGGACCCTACCATAACGCCTGCCGTCGCTAACGCAGATTTCTTCAAGAACTCTCTTCTGGAATCACTCATAAAGCCCTCCCATATCATTGTGCACACGGATCTTGATATTCATAAACGATACTTCATCCCCATGATCCTGAAGCAGGATGTGTCCTTCCTTCAGCTCTCCAAAATTCGGCCAGATCGTATACTTGCTGTGGGAGACAAGGGCCCTCCACATTTGATTCGCACGATCGTACTCGACCACTTTGAACCCGTTGAGCCAATGTTCAACATACGTTCCCGTGGCAACGATGCGCGCGCGATTCCAAATCCCGACCCCGTTGAACCGTTTTCTGACGGGCGGGATCAGATCATAGAGTGCGCCGACCGTTCTGTTTCCGTTTACCCCAAGCTTTGCGTCCGGGTGTTTTTCATCGTCGAGAATCTGATACTCAAGCCCGATGGCCGATCCGTCGGCTTTGTTGAGAGCCGGATCGACAAAGTACTTTATTCCGCTGTTCGCCCCCTCCGTGATCTTGAAGTCTACAATCAATTCGAAATCGGAATATGTGTCCGTCGTAATGATATCGCCTCCATGACGTGACTCGCCGCCTCCCGATGCAACCACGGTGAGCACACCATCGGTCATCTTCCAGCCAAATTCCGGAAAGTGATCCAGTTTCGCCCCGCGCCAGCCGTTCGACGTTGTTCCATCCCAAAGAAGTCGCCAGCCATTCGTCCGTTCCCAGCTGGTCAGCGTATTCGGCACAAAATTCTCTTCCGGTACCGTGTTATCGTCCTTTGTGCGAAACCTCTCCGGTTTTGTCGTGACAATTCTCAAGTTCCTCCAATAAGCCTTTTTCCCGAGCAGGGTAGTATCCGTTCCGATTGCGTGTACCTGCAGACCAATGAAGCCTTCCGGAGTGAAGCTGTCTTCGAGTCGTGCGCATTGAACTCCATTGAGCCACGTTCTGATCGACGATCCAATGGCTTCCACGCGGACCTTGTTCCATTCCCCCTTTCTGAACGCCTTCCTGCCTTTTGGATTTCCGTCAAGCGAGTAGAGCCACCCTCGCCGTCTCTCGTCGTACACGCCTCCGCTCCACGCCCTTTCGCTCGGATCGATCTCCAGTTGATATCCGAATACGCGTCCTTCCCGAAAGGCAGGATCCCGCTCACTACGAAACTGAACTCCCGAATTCAGCCCTCCCTCCACTTTTGTCTCGAACTCCAGAATGAAATCGGAGAACCGCTCATCGGTGCACAGGAAGCTGTTCGGCGAATTGAATACCGTTTCTCCAACAATCATTCCCTTCTCAACTTTGTACGGCGCCGAACCATTCAATTGCGTCCATCCGGTCAGATCCTTTCCGTTAAAGAGATCCCTCCATTGAGCCGACACACCGGCCGGCAACAATGCTATTACCGTCGAGAATAAGATCACATGCTTCTTCATAAGCGCACCTTTCTCGATGACTTAAGCTAAAGTCCGACATCTACCAACGTGCCACTTTCGCGGATGTCGGACTTTGAATCGAGGCTTACTTCTCCGACAAGTACTTCAGTATTGCTGCCCGATAGTCCGCATAATCATCCGAAGGGCTCCAGTTCTTGCTTTCAAGATAGCGGTGGATGAGTTTCGGATAAGGAAAGAAAAAGCTCTGTCAAGAGCTTTTTGGGCGTGAAGCAAGTGCCTGATATTCGCAAATATTGGTCTTAGATACGGCCGCTACAATGTACTCTCCCTATTCGTGACCCTCAAGAAACCGCTCCGCATCGATGGCAGCCATGCACCCTGTCCCCGCAGCCGTCACGGCCTGTCGATACACAGGGTCGGCAACATCTCCCGCGGCAAACACTCCCGGAATATTCGTCCTGGTCGACCCCGCCAGGACCTTCAAATACCCAACCTCATTCATGTCGAGCTTGCCCTTGAAGATCTTAGTGTTCGGCTGGTGCCCAATGGCCAGAAAAAGCCCGTCGGCTTTGAAGTCGGAAACCGTACCCGTCTTGAGATTCTTCAGGCGGACCCCCGTCAGGCTTTTCTTCCCATTCTCGTTCTTGCCGAGCACTTCATCAACGACAGAATCCCAGATGAACTCGATTTTCGGGTTCTTGTTCGCCTTCTCCTGCATGATTTTAGAGGCACGGAGCTCATGACGTCGGTGAACGATGCTCACCTTGGAAGCGAACTTTGACAGAAAGGTCGCTTCTTCCATTGCCGTATCGCCTCCCCCTACAACCACGACATGCTGATTCTTGAAAAAGAATCCGTCGCACGTTGCACACGCAGAGACTCCATATCCCATGAATTCCGATTCAGTCGGAATGTTGAGCAGCTTGGCACTTGCTCCGGTCGCGATAATGATCGTCTCGCCAAAATACTCGGTGTCATCGGCTGCTACTCTGAATGGACGTTTGGAGAAATCGACCTGTGTCACTTCCTTGAAAAGACTCTCGGCACCGAATTTTTGTGCCTGCTTGCGGAAAAGATCCATCAATTCCGGGCCCATGACTCCGTCGGGGAATCCAGGATAGTTTTCCACCTCCGTGGTAATGGTGAGCTGACCGCCCGGCTGCGAACCTTCAAGAATGAGCGGACTGAGATTGGCCCGTGCCGCATACAGGGCAGCTGTCAGCCCTGCCGGCCCCGAGCCGATGATGATGACTTTGCGATGGTTGGATTCTGGCATGTGGAATGATCGTGAATAGTGGAGTGTGAACAGTTAAGAATAAATAGTGATTTGTGAAAGAGTCAATCAGGAATAATGGAATGCCTCACCAAAAACGAAGTATTGGATTAATGGAATGGTTCCATCAATCCAATAATCCCCGCCTGCGTCTGAGTAACGACTTCCGCCACAAAACACGGCGGACCCCGCAAGAAACACAGGGCAAGCAGGTCGGCGGGCAGGCATTATTCGATTATTCCCTTTTTCTATTCCTTTCTACTTCCTTTTAGAACTGCTCTGGCGTTTCTGACAATCCCGGAGAGTTTTGTTCGTTTGATCGGACTCTTCTTGAATCGGCTGCTGAACTCTTCCGTGGACATTTCAACAAGATCAGCCAGTTTTGGGGCCACATTCTTTTCCCTGGGGGCGAATGCTCCGATATTTGTTGACTGCTGAAAACTGTTCCAAGGGCAAACATCCTGACAAATATCGCATCCGTAAACCCATTGCTTCAGTTGAGGATGAAGCTCCGAAGGAATCTCACCCTTATGCTCGATAGTCAGATACGATATACATTTGTTTGAATCGACCACGTACGGCTGCACGATCGCATCGGTGGGACAGGCCTCAATGCAGGCCGTGCATGTGCCGCAGAAATCGGCAATTGGTTCGTCAGGACTGAGGTCGAGATCGGTGATGATCTCACCCAGAAAAACCCAGGACCCAAAGTCCTTTGTGATCAGATTCGTGTGCTTCCCCTGCCATCCGAGGCCCGCCCTGGCCGCCCAGGCTTTTTCCATGACCGGGCCTGTGTCGACATAGGCCTTTGACCTTGATCCGGGAGCCAATTGGACGATCCGGCGTGCAAGTTCTTCAAGCTTTTTCGAAACGATCTCGTGATAGTCATCCCCCCATGCGTAACGCGAGATTTTGCCGCTCTCCGGTTTGTCGGAATGTTTCGCGTCCGTGTGGTAGTTCAGCGCAACACAGACCATCGAACGGGCACCGGGCAGAATCCTACGCGGATCCTGACGCTTTTCCATATTCCGCGCCATCCAGCCCATGGTTCCATGGAATCCCCTCCCGAGCCACTCTGTTAGATGCGCCGATTCACCGGAAAGATGCTCGATGCGGGCGATCCCCACTTTTGAGAAGCCTGTATCCAGAGCTGCTTTCTTGATGCGTCCGGTAAGATCGTCCATCGCATAATTCAAACGAACCTCACGGTGCCGGAAGTTCCACAAGCATTTCGTTCCCTCGGAGAGTGACTTTGTATCGCTTCAATGAGCCCGAACCATTGACACATACGCCGGACCTCAAATCAAAGCTCCAGCCATGCATCGGACAGGTCACCACAAGCCCATCGAGGGTTCCCTCGTAAATGCGCGAAAAATGTTGTTGGGGACAAACATTACTCACGGCGAAGATTTCCTTCCCCACGCGAAAGACGGCGACCTCTTCTCCATCGATGCTTACTTTGATCCCGCGTCCGCTTGCCGGCAAGTCCTTCAGCTGTATGTGAATGGGGCCATCCACAAGAATCTCCCCTATGAAACTCCATCCCCTATGCGGACCTCCCCTTTGAAAAAGAGGGTCGGGGGCATTGTGGTTTGATTTCAAGAAGAACACATTCGAAAACCTGGCTCCCGTGGATCTGAATCCCCCTTACGTCCCCCCTTTGCAAAAGGGTGAGGCTTTTTGGCGTCAACACACGAATGGAGCCAAACCGGAAGATTCAAAGCCACTCCGTGATTTCGAGAACCACACCATCGATATTTGAGAGAACTTCGCTTGAAGCAAATCTCAGGACCCGCATCCCGCTCATTCGCATCTTTCTGTCCTGGGCTTCGCCTGCTCTAAGCCCCGCTTCCGCGAAATGCTGACTTCCATCAACTTGAACAATCAGCCTTGCTGAGGGGCAGAAGAAATCGACGATATAATCGCCAATGATCTTTTGGCGATAAAACTGCTTTCCCTTGAGCTGTTTTCTCCTGATTTGTGCCCAAAGGAGCCTCTCACTCTCCGTCATGTTCTTTCGAAGAACTCTCGAAAGCTGTTTCAATCCCCTGTTGTAGTATAACATTGTCCCCCCAATATGTCTAAATTTCCCCTCCCCTTCCCCTATCTCTCTCTATTACGAGAGCGCGATTAATTGCTTTTGCTTCTGACAGACTATCTCCCCCTTTGAAAAAGGGGGTAAGGGGGATTGTGGTTTGATTTCAAGAAGAACACATTCGAAAACCTGGCTCCCGTGGATCTGAATCCCCCTTACGTCCCCCTTTGTATGGACTGGGACAAGGGTAACAGATGTTCGGGGACATAGGTAACAGATTATGAGTCAACATTCAACGTCCTCGTTGAGGTTGATGTGAGTAATGTTGAATTGTGAGAAAAAGACTTCAAAGAGACCATCGGTATCAG
>DATECW010000066.1:0-10940 GCA_035286705.1 Bacteroidota bacterium | reverse complement strand
TCTTTGTGATATATTCTGCAACTGCAAGGAGTTGCGGCATCGGTTCAAACGGTTTTCCACGGTAATCCTGATCTAGTCCCGCAACGATGACGCGCTTCCCGCTGCTCGCCAGTTGCTCGCAAACGTCGACCAGATCTGACTGAAAAAACTGTCCTTCATCGATTCCAATGACCTGTGCACTGTGAGAAAGCGCAAGGATCTCGCCGGCCTCCTTGACGGGATGGGAGACAATCGACTGTTCGCTGTGAGAAACAATGTGCTCCGCATCGTAGCGGGTGTCAATCTTGGGCTTGAAAATGGCCACCTGCTGCTTTGCAATTTGTGCCCGCCGAAGCCGACGAATGAGCTCCTCGGTCTTGCCGCTGAACATGCATCCGCAGATGACTTCGATCCATCCTGTGTTGCGCGGAACGATATGTTGGTCCGATGTATCCATCAGGTCTTGGTTCTCTTCCCTGGCCTTAAGTGCTTGCTGTCAAATGCCATCGGCAGGAGGTTCTTAAGCTTTGTCACGCGAATTCTGCCTTTCGCGTTTGTCATAATGATGTCGATGTTGCCTGCTAGATCGAACAGAACCTGCCTGCATGCCCCGCAAGGGGGAGTGAAATCCGAATCGTCTGCCACGACGGCGATGGCCCGAAAATTCCGTTCACCTTCAGAGATTGCCTTAAAGATGGCGGTTCTTTCTGCACAGATTGTGAGGCCGTAGCTACTGTTCTCGATATTACAGCCCGTGTAGACTCTCCCGGAGGTGGCCTCAATGGCGGCCCCGACGCGAAAACGGGAGTAGGGAGCATATGCGCGACGTCTTGAGGCGTTGGCAACGACGATGAGTTCTTCCTTGCGGGATTTCATTGGTCGGTCATGAAATGGGGGAAAATATAGACAACAATGCGGTCAAATGCAACGAAGGAGCTTATCGATAGTCCAATATTCTCGGTCAAAGGTGAACCACTCCCGTTCACCAGACATCAAGAATGGCAGACAAAGGTGATACGTGCAAGGTGCAAACGCAGGTCTGACACTGCTTCAACGAGTACGCCTGCACCTGTCTGCGTGTGAGGACGGCGCGATCGGAGTTGATCCGGTCGGCCAGTGCATCGGAACGGATATTCCCATAGGCAGGAAGAAAATAACAGGGAAGAACCTCGCCCATCGAATTGATGACCGCTGAGACACGTGGAGCGTTACAGACGTTCCTGGGAAATTCAGCCATCCCATTGAGCGCCTCAAAGTATTGAAGGAGATGATGCAGTTTTGCATGTCCCTCACTGAGGAATCCCGTCGAAATCTCTAACTGAAACTCCTCAATCACTGAACCGATGATTCCCTTCATCATGAAGCATTCCTGGGCCGTAAGTTTGATGTCCTCCGGCGGTGCCACCGGTCCGATACGATCTCTGTTGAACGACGCCGAAAGTACGTCGGCTGCAAGGAATGATACGCGGTCCACGCCCAGGGATTTGGCAAGTCTGACCATGTCAGGAATTTCGCGGAAGTTGTTCCTTTGAACCACCGTTCGGACGGAAACAAGAGGCCTCGGTTTGTCCTCCACGAGTCTTCCAATTCCTGAGACGATACGGTCAAAAGATCGGACTCCCCGTATCGTGTCGTGCGTGGAGGCCTTCGAACCGTCGATAGACACAATAATTTCATTGAATTGACCGCGGATTTCTGCAATTCTCTTTTCCAGCAAGAGTCCGTTTGTTAGCAGGGTTTTTCTAATTCCCTGGTCGTCGAACATTCGAACGACGTCGGGAAAATCTCTTCGAAGGAGCGGTTCTCCTCCTGAGAATACCGCATGCCGCAAACCAAGTTCCCTGAGTGTGGCTGCAAGCTTCCTGTATTCTTCGAGCGACAGTTCCTGGGGGAGCGGATCGCGAAAAGAACAGGTCATGCACCGCAGATTGCATCCGGCAGTGACATACAGGATGACGATTGGAAGGGTGCGCATGCGATTTGAAAGTGTATTCAGACAAGTAGCACCATTCATGACCGAATCTCCGCTTTGTTTGACTCAAGGTTCAGGCCGCCTTCTGAGAGGTCCGGTTTCTCTTGCATCCGGCTTGCTCTGCGATAAGGATTTCTTCGACAAAAGATCTTCACGAAAGCCCTCCACGAAAACTGGAGAGCTTGAAATTCTCCGCCTGCTGCAAAAGAGATGAAATTGCCCAGAAGAGACCAGAGCAGAAGAACTCTTCTCCGGATGTGCCATCCGGGAAGTTCGTCGAGGAAGAAATCCAATGCCATGACCCGCCAATAGTAGGCTTCTGCAGCGGGGATCCGGTCAATCGGACTCTTGTTGTGGCGGATTGTGGTATTTCTCAGGACGACAATCCCTTTTCCCAATGCAAGAAGTCGAACGGCAAGTCCGTAGTGATCCCCGATACCATGTGCCTGTAACGCGGTTGAAAATGGATGAGCGAGGATAAACTTACGACTCATCATTGATGCGCCAAGGCCATACACAGCAGTCTCAAATGATGGGGTCGCAAGATTGGTGACGAGCGGCCATCCTGCGGCGGTGAATGTATTCTTGCGTTGTCGGTAGTAGCGCATCAATAGATCCTTTGCCCATCGAAGCCGGAGGGAAACAGAAATCCTTTCAAGATCTGCCCAAACAGACTGGAGAAACAGCGTCTTCCAAAGCAGGCCGCGAAAAGAAAGAGGGGGCATGGGATGAGCTTCCGATTCTGAAATTCCGGGCTCGAAAATCATCCCGGAAACAATCACCGTGTTGTCGTTGTGGTGAAGAAACTCTGAGAGATTTGCAGCATAGTCCGGACCTGCCTCCATGTCGTCGTCACAAAGGAAAATGTAATCTCCCGTCGCTTCTCTCACCCCGCGATTCCGTTGGGCACAGACTGACGGAATCGATTCTCGAAATCCCCGGATAGTCAATCGAGGTACCGCATTCCTCACGACATCCCAACGAAGAGGGTCATCACTTGAATCAACAATGATGACTTCGTCAGGAACAATCGTCTGATGTTCGAGAGATTGCAGCAGCCTGATAAGGGAGTCAGGTCGATTGTGCGTCGGAATGACCGCACTGATGCGGGGTCGAGTACGTTCGTCAGAAACAACATTCATATCTTGTTCGTCCTGATATCTTCAAATGAAGGTGGTCAGTTGCCTGGTGTTGCTGCTTGATCGCTCTCTTTCATCGCAACACCGACTTTCCTTCATACAATGCTGTGAGCTTTCCGACAGTGAAACTCAAATCATGGGATCTTGCCCACTGCAATGCGTTTTTCCGAATGTGCTCATAGCGTTTCGTATTATTCACGATTTCGAGTATTGCATCCGCCAGCAACTTCGGTTGCTTTGGAGGCGTCACGACGCAGCAGGAGGAGGGTAGATCGGCCAACATGCCCACCCTCGTCCCGCCGACAACAACTCCTGAGGCCATCGCCTCCAGAACTGATATTCCCTGCCCCTCGTGGAGCGAAGTCTGCAAATAGAGATGTGCCCATCGGTAATGTCTGTGAATACTGCGGTGCGCGAGAGGCCCAAGAAATTCCACAGTATCTTCAAGACCCAGTTCACAAGCCAGGCGTTGGAGCGAGCCACCCATGAAATCCGGGCCCACAATGCGAAGGCGGGCCGGGATGTTCTCAACAATATGCGAGAAGGAGCGCAGCAAGGTTTCCTGGTCTTTGACCTCGGTGAGATTGGCTACCTGGAGAATCCGGATTGGTCGTGAAAGCCGTTTTGTCTCTGGGGAAAACAGGGATGTATCGACCCCAAAGGGAAACACGACGTGATGCGGCAAATCGGCTTGATAGGCGGCGAGGCCTGATCGTTGAAATTGCGTGAGAAGATGGAGAAGGGCAGACCTGCGCGAAACCCAAAGTGTCGCGGCGCGCGCGTGCCAAGTCCTCATGTTCCCATAGCGAATATCGGAAATGGCTGCCGTCTCGCCTCCCAGAAAGGAGCATGTTGATCGTATGCCCAGCCACCGCCCAAGAGCCACGGCCAGGAATCCGCAGGGAAGAGCCCAGAACCCATGCACGAGATCGAAGGGTTTGTGATGATGCTCTTTGAGGAAGAGCGGGACGAGAGAGTATGCGCGCTTCCACATGGGGGCATTCCATGCGCTGGGGAGGTAGTGAACGGTTGCATTGCCAAGGTTGGGTGAACGAAGAGTTCGCTCTGAAGAAAATGAAAACACTGTAAGCTCGACCTTTTCGGCAAGTTCAAGCGCAAGATTGCTGAGCGCGGGGATATGCAGAGGGGAGTCTTCGCCGGCCACCCCGCTTGGAACGATCCAGGCAATACGTTTCATGATAGTGAGTCCACGGAACGCTTCCTGAGCAATGTTCGGGCTGCTTCAAAGATCATGTCCGGCGAGAATCGTGTGAGGCAGTGAACGTCTCCGAATCGGCAGACCTGTTTCATGCACTCGCCGCAATCAAGGTCGTGTGAAGAAAAACAAAGGGAGTGACCTCCCAACGGCCGCGGCCAATCTGCCCTGCTGGATCCGAAGAGAGCAACCGTGGGAATTCCCGAAACCCAGCTCATGTGGAGAAGGCCCGAGTCTTCCGAGAGAACGATCATCGCATACTGCAGAGCCGCAAGGGCCGTCGAGAGAGACGTGCGTTCTACGAGATTAATGACCGATGTACCCAACTCTTCTTGGAGGAACATAGCCTTCGTCCTGATTCGATTCGTACCGACGAGAATGAATTGAACCTCTTCATGTTTTAGCCACAATCGGGCGAAGGCACAGTACGACGACAAAGGCCAGTTGCGCGATTCCCACAATCCCGCGGGATTGAGAACCACCAGAGGTCGCTTCCCGTCCCATCCGTTTTCCAGAAGGAGAGTCTTCGCCCTCGACTGTGCTGATGTACTGACAGGAAGGGAATAGATCGGCTCGAGGTCGGTGAAGCCGGCCGAGTGAAAAACGGCCTGAGTCCTCACGCCGGCCGGCTGGCTGGAGAACCGGTCAAACTCGGCCCACGCGCGGGGTGCCGCTGTCATTCTGATGATACGGCTCATCCAGTTTCTTTGCAGGTCCAAAATAACATCAAACCGCTCCTGCCGCATCTTTAGTCCGACCTGAAAAGCTGACTGCAGTTTTCGATGACGAGGTGAAGAAACGGGGACCGTCATGACCTCATCAAACAGGCCCGATGCCTCCGGAAGACCCATTGAATCGGTGCCCGTGAGAAAGCCGAACCGGGCGCCGGGAAACTTCCTTCGCAATGATGCACTGCACGGTAGCGTGATTGCCACGTCACCAATTGCGTGAAAACGAATTGCGAGTATCTTTGCTGGAGCTTCAGTCGAGTTCCATGGTTTGTGGGACATCCTTTCCGCTTTGGAATGATTCATTGTCTTGTTCCACCAGTCAGCATCCATCCAGTGTAGTCTCAATCCGGAGGGATCCCGATCATGAGCTTGGACCATGGAAGATGAGAGATTCGCGCCTGCGGAAAGCTGCAACGTAATGGTCGCCGAAAGATCGTATGATGGGCAAGGATGCGAGTGGACGCTCGATCGACTCAAGAACACTTCGAAGGCGAGGAAATCTTCCCGAGAAGGATGTCGCGTGCGGTGGTGGAGTAATAATGTTGAGCCCGCGTGCATGGCTGAAGAAGAAATATTCGTGACAAGAACGGCGCAGTGTCTTCAAGGAATGGTAATAGACTGTGAATGGCTTACCCGGGAATCCTGTCGCCTGTACATTGTCGCCCAAGCGAAAGAATGCCGGACGGAATCGTCCGCGACTGAATGAGGCAATGACATCCCAGGGGCTGAGGGGCGGCATCACGACGGCAAGAAAAGCTCCGCACGGCTTCAGGAGAGAAGCAACTTGCCTGACGGCAGGACGCAAATCGGCGACGCAATTCAGTCCACCGAAATTCGAAAGAACAAGGTCAAACGGCGTGCTGAGGACTCTATCGAGTTCTTCGAATGACACGACATGGAATTTCACATCAGGGAGTCCTGCGGCAGCAGCTTTTTCCCGTGCCCGGAGGATCATGTTGGGTGAGAGATCGCATCCGGTGACTTTGTATCCGCGCCGTGCAAGATGGAGTGCGTCAATTCCAGTCCCGCAATTGATGTCGAGCACTCGCGAACCCGCTGTGATAAGATGAGAAATCTCATCGTACAATCGATCCCGGATGGCCCTCGTGATCGCGTTCTCGTACGACTCATCGAAGCGATCCGCCACAGCATTGAAGGCATCAAGCACGGGACGGTGACGGCTCAAGAGGGGATGCTTCGGTTTGATCTCGTTCATGATCGAGTCTTCGCTCAAAGAGCGGGAGGGTAATGGCGTGGAACAAAACGGCCGCAAGGGAACGAAGGGTGGAAAAACGTACTTTCTTGGGATGGCGAAGCGTGCGGCGCAGCTGCCGCATGTTTTTCCAGATACTAAAACGCTTGTGAAGAAGCTTGTGAAGTGTTCGGTAGAATGTTCGCGAGTATCTGCCCGAAAAGAGCACGTCGAGATCCTGACTGTCAACCCAGTTCTGTTTGACTCCAAGCTCTGCCTTGACACGTTCGTAAAATGACGTTCCGGGAAGAGGGTAGGAAACAGAGACACCGATTTCATCCGGCCCGCATGTTCTGACCAACTCGAATGTCTGGCGGATCTCATCCCATCCTTCACCGGGATAACCGAATTGAAGGAAGAAGCCAACGCTGATACCCGAGTCATGAAGAAGCTCCGTTGCCGTCCGAATCTCCCCAATCGTGGTTCCTTTTTCCATCGCATCAAGAACTTTCTGAGACCCTGACTCGGCCCCTATCCAAACCGATTTGCATCCGGCTAATGCAAGGTTGCGAACAGTGTCGTCATTGAGCAGCAAATCCGCCCTGGACAGACATTTGAACGGGATGACCGCGTTTTCAGCGCGGACAAGTCTGGCAAATTCTGCAATCCAGCCCGGTTTGAGGCCAAAAATATCGTCGGTAATCCACAGATGATCAGGTCCGGCAATTTCGCGAAGAAATTTCATCTCATCAACCACAGATCGCGGGCTGCGGCTGTTGTAGACCTGACCATACAAAGGCTTTGCACACCAATTGCAGTGAAAGGGACATCCGCGCGTTGTTGAAATATTAAGCGAGAAATAGCCGTGACCGCGGTGCCAGACCCTTCGATACAGATCAAGATCCACCAGATCCCAGGCCGCGATGGGGAGGGAATCAAGATTCTTCAGGATGGGACGTTTCTGCGTCTTTGTGACAGAACCGTGATCAGAGAAAGCAAGTCCTGAAATGTTGCGCGCTGCCGGAGTTCCATCGCGCAAAAGGGAGTGAGCCAGTTCGACAAGCGTCACTTCGGCCTCTCCGCATACGACGAAATCAACATTGTGATTGAAGTACTCGGTGAGATGATCCGCTGCATCAGAGCTGAAGACAGCCACGGTGCATCCCATGTGCCTGGCATGGGCCGCCATGCGAAATGCGGCCTCGCGCATTCTGCTGAGGCACATTTTTGTCAGGTAATTGAATGAATCATCATAGATGATGAGGAGCCGGGGTTGGTGTTTCTCAAGTGCTCCGAGGATCTCGTCCTCGGAATCTGCGAGCATCACATCGTGGAGGGCAACGCCGAAGCCGGCAGACCGCAGCATGCTTGCGGCGGTGATCGTCCCCAGGGGAGGGTACGGCATCATCGCCCGGTATTCCTTTGGATCGAATCGGAGAAAGTAGGAATGAGTGAGGAGAATCTCGGTCATCAGACGCCTTCGGAAGTTGCCTTAAGGTGAAATGCCTCGAGCCGCATTCGGTACTGCGTCATAACTTTCGGAAGAAAGTCTCCAACGTACGACGTGGAGACATCATTCTTGCATTGGAAGAGGGATGCACGCTGTTCTTCGGTATATTCCGGATAGCGCCTTTTCCAGACTCGCTTCCAATAGCCCATCAGCATCCCATCCAGTTGGCCCCCGAATGCACCCCGCAAGGGAAACTCCAGTATTCGTTGGACCAGACTCCCGCGTTTGAACTCGATCAACCCATCGCCGGAGTTGACCACGAAGTTCGGCAATACCTCGCGAATCCATGAATTCGCGGATTCATACTCAAGATAGCGGTCGTAATCTGTGAGAGGAATAAGCGTCGCGACTTCCAGGGCCGCATAAAGAGAATGGTTACCGTATTCGAAAGAACGCTCGGAGACAAAGTGGTTCAAACAGAAGAATTTCTTTCTGTTGAGAAGAAATATCTTCTTGAAGAGGATGAGGAGGGTGCGGGCGATCCAGAGTCTGTCGTTTGCCGTGATGATAAGGTAATCGATATCTCCTTTTGCAGAAGCGACTCCTTTCGAGAGTTCCCCGGAAATACAGACACCTCGTACAAAAGGGAATCGCCGGATGAGACGTGCCATGAAGCGCGCAATGGAGAGGTAGCGACGTGCCCGCTGTTCCTTCCTGAGCCGCTCTTGTGCAAGACGCAAGAGTTCCCCGTTCGACGCGGGCGAATAGAACGTCCCGTCGCTTTGAATGAAGGTCGACAACGGAGGACGTTGACACGCGGTGAGGATTTCGCCGGGCGTAGTGGAATTCGAGGGCAGGAAACGATACACTTCATCAGCCGTAAGGGGGTGGTGAAAGACATCAAAATAGAGGATGGTGCGGAGAATGTCCTCCTGGAGTTTTGTCAATGCGTCAGTAGTGTGAGGGATCATCGTGTCGAGCGCGGCATTGCCGGACTGAATAGTAGTGTCGCGGAGGATACAAAAGATTTAACTGCAAGACAATGACCGGGATCGGATGAGCGCACCTTGTAAGTCTGACGATATTTGTCTATATTTTCAGCATGAAGAAGCTTCGGGAGTTCATTCCAGCATTGAAGCGGATTGCAATCGCATTCGGAATTCTGATAGTTCTTTTCTTCATTGTTGATGATATCGTCATGCCACGGTATGTTCAACAAGGGGAAACGACAAAGGTTCCCAACGTTGTCGGATTAAATGTCGATCAGGCAATGCAGGTTCTCGCCGACGCGGGACTAACCGGCAAAGAAGCAGAAGTCCGCCCGGACAAGCAATTCCCCGAGGGGACTGTGGCGGTTCAGACCCCTCTGCCGGATTCTGAAGTGAAGTTTGGTCGCGGGGTCTACTTGACAGTGAGCGGGGGGGAGAGACTCACGGCGGTTCCAGGACTGCGCGGAAAATCGGTGCGTGATGCAACGTTGACCCTGGAACGATTCGGGCTTAAGATGGGCATTATTACCTATCAGGTTTCGACCGAGTATCCGGAAAACACGGTAATCGAACAATCGGTTGTTGATGGCACGAACTTGCGGCCCGGTACATTGATTTCCGTTATAGCCAGCCAAGGCCCCAGTGCAAATCGAGTGCCTGTCCCGAATCTTGTTCGCAAGCCGCTTGCCGAAGCAGAGCGGATTCTCCTGCAGGCCGGTCTGAAGCCTGGAAACATCACCTTTCAGGTCAATAACTCCTTGCTGCCGAACACGGTGATCGACCAATATCCGCGTGCCGGAGGATTCGCCGCGATTGGCCAAGGAATAGAGCTTTTTGTCTCGCAAAAGGCGGATCAAAAAACGAATCTTGAAAACTAGTGCAACTTCCTCTCCACGGCTTTTGCAGTTATCCAAAACTCAATACAATCAGTTGGAAGCGGCATTAGGATGAACGCGGTAACCATTGCCCCCTCGATTCTTGCTTCCGATTTCTCTCACCTTCATGATCAAATCGACCTCGTGACGGAGGCCGGCGCCGACTGGCTTCACCTTGACATCATGGACGGTCACTTTGTACCGAATATCAGTTTCGGCCCCCCCGTGGTGGCGTCGATCAGGAAACGAACAAAGCTGCCGCTTGACACACACCTCATGATCGAGAATCCCGACCAATATTTGGATGCGTTTAGGGCTTCGGGTTCTGACTTCATCACCGTGCACCAGGAGGCGTGCGTCGACCTGCGGAAAACGCTCAAACGAATCAAGGAGCTGGGAGCGAAAGCTGGAGTGGCAATCAGCCCGGCTACTCCGACAAACGTTCTGCAGGATATTATCGCGGATGTTGATCTTATTCTGATTATGTCCGTCAATCCCGGATTCGGGGGGCAACGATACTTGCAGGGAACGGGGGACAAGTTGCGGCAGGCAAACAGCATGATTCAGAAATCAGGACGATCTGTGTATCTTGAAGTTGACGGCGGTATCGATTCAGAAACCGCTCCCGATGCAATTGCGGCCGGAGCAAACGTCCTCGTAGCGGGCACATCGGTTTTCCGGGCACCCGATGTCAAAGAAGCTGTTCGGATTCTTCGGAACTCGGGAAAGAAATAATCCTCACGTGAAATCCTCCACATTTGCCTTCACCCACGTTGACATTATCACGCCGTTTCGTGTTATCGACCGCGGTTCTCTTGTCGTCCATGGAAAGCGCATAGCAGCTGTCGGGAAAATGGATGAAGTCGAAATTCCCTCCGGAATTCAGGTGTTTGACTTTGAAGGTATGATGCTGACTCCGGGATTCATCGATGTACTGGTCCATGGGGGAGGCGGACACGGTTTTGCCGACACAAACAACGAGGCTTTGGAGAACATATCGTCGTTTTTCTTCAAGCATGGAACCACCGGGATGCTCGCAGGATTGTACAGCAAAACGGAGAAGGAGATGATTGTCGACGTGAAGCGAATCGTTGACTTCATCACCAAGTCCCAGCATTCCAATGTATGGGGTATTCACCTTGAAGGACCATTTATCAACCGCCGTCTCCATGGTGCCATGAAGGCTGATTCCTTGTGGGAGCCGGACATGGCCGGATGGAAACGGCTGTACGAGGCCAGCCAGGGACTTATTCGGCTGATGACGATCGCACCGGAACTTCCGGGAGTTGATGAAATCATGAGAACCGCGGCTTCAAAGGATGTCGTCCTCTCAATCGGTCACTCAGCCGCAACATACCAGGAAGTTCTGAATGCCATCGACAATGGAGCGGCACACG
>DATECW010000065.1:0-6831 GCA_035286705.1 Bacteroidota bacterium | reverse complement strand
GAGTCACAGGAAGTCATCATCACGGCAGACCGACCGCTTGTGGATGTCCGTCAAACAAGTTCGGTTTCTATCCTTGCAAAAGAAGACATCGCCGTTCTCCCCGTCCAGGACCTCAGCGATATTATCAACCTTCAGGCAGGTGTTGTCGACGGCCATTTTCGTGGGGGTCGCAAGGGGGAAGTACAATACCAGCTCGATGGGGTGTCGGTCAATAATCCGTTCGATAATTCTTCCAGCGTTCGTCTCGATCGGTCGGTGCTTCAAGAAGTGCAAGTTATCAGTGGGACGTTTGATGCAGAGTATGGACAGGCGATGAGCGGTGTAGTCAATGCCATTCTGAAAAGTGGTTCTGAGAACGCTTTCGAGTGGAGCGGGGAAACATACATAGGCGATGTGCACACGTCCTCAAGCAACCGTGGATTCACGTTTACCAGAGCCTTGCGTCCATGGGCTATCCAGAATTATCAATTTAGCCTGAGTGGCCCGACGTTTCTTCCTGCAACAACTTTCCTCGTGGGCCTTCGCCGCTATACAAGTGATGGGTATCTCTTTGGTGAAAGGAGATTCTCGCCGACGGACAGATCTGACCTCGAGAGCAAGACCTTCTATCCCACGGGAGATGGATCTGTTGTTCCCATGACTCCTTTTGGCGAATGGGGTGGTCAGCTCAAACTCTCCAATCGATCGCTGGACAACATCCAGGTTGGCTACCAGGCCATTGGCAATAACATTACCGAAAAGAGATACAACCATTTTTTCAGGTTGAACCCCGATGGTGAAAAAACGCAGAGAAGCGTATCGCTGGCTCACGGGTTCGATTGGACACATACGCTTTCAGACATCATGTTCTACACTGTAAACGTTCGCCAAAATTTCTTCGAGTATTCCGACCTGATGTATGAAGATGTCTTTGACCCGCGTTATCTGGAGGCAGGAGATCCAAAATCGGATGCGACGTACAGTTTAGGGGCGGCGGTGCAGGGCGTTGACCTGAACCGCTTCAGACAAAAGACGAATTCGTTCGTCGTAAAAGCGTCGGCAACGTATCAAGCGACGAGGTCTCACCTCATGAAGCTTGGTGGTGAAGGCCAACTCTCCTTGCTTTCGTTCGGTTCACCGGGTGTGCTGGTGCCGACGACAGTGGGAGGGGTGCAAGTTCTTCTTCCCCGCATCGATCATCCGGATTATCCCGGAGTGAGGACGTACAAACCTGTATCGTATGCGGTGTTTGCGCAAGATCGTATGGAGTGGAACGACATTACGGTTCGGGCCGGTTTGCGCATGGAGTACTTTTCCGCAAACACCCGCGTACCGAGCGATCTGCAAAACCCTGCGAACACCATCTCCGGTGCTCCTCTTTACATTCCCATTAAGACCACAGACAAGATCGTAGTGGCTCCTCGATTGGGCGTATCGTATCCCATACTCGAACGAGGCTCGATCTTTTTCTCCTACGGGCATTTCTATCAAATGCCGGGATTGGGACAACTCTTTTCAAACTCGGATTACTCCGTTCTGAAAGAGCTTCAAGCTGGAGGTGTCTCGTATGGTGTACTCGGTAATCCCGATTTGAAGCCGGAGTTCACCGCGCAGTATGAGTTTGGCTTCAAGGCGGAATTCACAGAGTATTTTGGTATGGATGTAAGTTTGTTCTCGAAAGATATCCGGGACCTTTTGGGAGTTGAGTTCATTTCCACATATGCTGCGGCGGAATATGCCCACCTCACGAATGTCGATTTTGGAACCGTCAGCGGATTCACCATTGCGCTCGACCACCGTAGTTTCGGGATGCTCAACGTCAACGTGGACTATACATACCAATTTGCTCAAGGAAACTCGAGTGATCCACGAGAGACGGCCACGCGCGCTGAAGCTGGGGAAGATCCGCGCCCGCGACAGGTACCCCTGTTGTGGGACCAACGTCACACGTTGAATGCGGTTTTTGTGCTGCAAGAGCCGGGTGATTTTAGCGTCACGTCGATCATTAAATTCGCGAGCGGCCAACCGTATACACCCTCCATCGGAACCGGATTTGGTGCTTCGCTGGAGGCCAATTCGGGTCGAAAACCTTCTTCCGTACTTGTGGATGTCCGGGGTGAAAAACACTTCGCATTTGGCGGTCTCGATCTGAGTGTCTTTGCTCGAGTGTTCAATCTGTTCGACTCGCGCTTCTTCAACGGCTTTGTGTTCGCCGATACCGGGAATCCAGATTATTCGCTCAATCCCGTCGGTGATCAAGTGACACTTTCCGACCCGAGCCGATACTATGCACCGCGAAGAATTGAAATCGGGATGTCTTTCAGGGGCATCGTGCAACAATGAACACTCCCCTCATGCGACGGCATTCTTTTGCGATTTTCTTTTCTCTTTCTCACCTCTCCTTGCTCGTACTCGTGCCGGCGTTGGCACAGCTTCAACCTGTCGTACCACTGGATCAGCGGGGTCGTGTGGATGCGGAGCGAAGCGGCATTCATGATGCCAATAGCATCAGATCCGTCTTTTACAACTACGGAATGGTCGGCGATTTTCCACCGGATCCGGGAAATGTTGATCTCAGCGTTTTCCACTCCGTGGAAGTTCCAAAGGGAAGTGGCATCAACTACAGCGACGGCATCACGCCTTTTGTTCTTGCGAGAATCCGGCAGCGGAATGGTGTTGAGGCATACATCATGGAAACGGGCTACAGAGAGAATCAGGGATTCAGTCCAAACAGGAATCGGGTGATGCGCTTCGAACCGCGGCCTGGTTTTTTTCAAGCTGATCCCGCCATCAACCGGGGGCGTTCCGTAGCACTCAGCAACGACCCGCGAACATGGCCGGATGCGTGGATCGACAAGACGAACGATCCCGATGATCCCGGATGGTCTGGATCCTGGAACGGCTATTTTGGAAAACGCCCCGCGGCAGATCTTGAGAGCTTCAGTCTGATGGATGATGATTTCTATGACGCCTGGGACTACTACCCGGATTCGCGCGACACGACACGTCGGGGACTTGGACTGCGTATAGTCGTAAGAGGGTTCCAATGGGCGAATCCTCAGGCGGCAAACGTCGTCTTCTGGCACTATGATATTACCAATGAAAGCACAAC
The DNA here is from genome assembly GCA_035286705.1 of Bacteroidota bacterium. Taxonomy (GTDB): domain Bacteria; phylum Bacteroidota; class Ignavibacteria; order UBA10030; family UBA10030; genus JACPLA01. The sequence continues at coordinate 3,740 of DATECW010000065.1, read as the reverse complement.
AGATTACGACGACAACATCATCTTTGGACTGTACATGGATTCCGGCGTCGGGGGCTCCGCTATGTCCTGCGACGGAGTATTCGAATCGGATGACGACAATGCATTCTTTGATAAATCGTTTGGACTCAATCTCGTGTACACGTGGGACAAGCAGGGGCATGGCGTGGGGCTCAGGACTAACTGTGCAACGACCGGCTATCTTGGATACGCGTATCTCGAAACGCCCGGCAACGGCACCGATGGTATTGACAACGATGTCGACGGGATCACTGAAGAAGGGCGAGACTCGGGCCCGGGGCAACTGATCGTCGGAACTGCGACAATTCTAGCGTACGTGCAGACCCAATACAACCTCGTTAATTTCGAGCAGGCGTACGGACCGATTGATCAGCTTCCCGCAGTCAAGGCAGGACGATGGTGGACGGGTGATGAAGATATGGATTGGGTGGCCGATCTTCATGACACCGGTGTGGATGGAATCTGGGGAACGAACGATACCGGAGAAGGAGATGGAATTCCGACCGATGGAGAGACAAACTTCGATCGCACCGATCTTCACGAGTCCGATCAAATAGGATTGACCGGATTCAAGATGAATCGGATCAGACCGGGGCAGGGAAATCCGTCCACGGAACAAGATTACATCGTGTTCTTTGATGACGGGAGAGCTTGGCCACGACGTCTGTGGGAACATTTCACGAATGTAGACCCGGGCGCTCGATTTGATTCGGCCTTGGTGGCGAATTATAATCTCGGTTTTCTGTTTGCTTCCGGTCCCTTCAAGCTGGCAGCCGGCAAGACAGAGCGATTTAGCCTGGCATTGGGATATGGAGGGGATCTGGACGAACTTCGGAGATCCGTGCGCACCGTGCAGCAGATCTACAATGCGAACTACCAGTTTGCCGTTCCACCGCCAATGCCCACGGTTCACGCTGAAGCTGGTGATGGGTATGTGCGGTTGTCATGGGATGATGTAGCCGAGCGGGGTGTTGATCCGGTTACGCTGAAGAACGATTTCGAAGGGTATCGGATCTACCGATCGACCGAACCGTTCTTTCTCGACCCAAAAGTCGTTTCTAATGCCCGCGGCACTGGCCCGATCGGCCACGGTCGCCCGATTGCTCAATTTGACCTGAAGAACGGCATCAAGGAATTCTCCCAGCAGATGGTTGAAGGAGTCGGCTATTATCTTGGGGACGACGTAGGAATCACTCATACGTGGGTTGACAGCAACGTGACAAATGGACAGCTCTATAATTATGCGATCACGTCCTACGACCATGGCTCAGACTCGTTGGAATTCTATCCTTCAGAGAATGCGATCACAATTTCGCGGACGGCCCGCGGTGGAGTCATCTTGCCGCAAAATGCAGTTGAAGTCCGGCCAAATCCGAAGGTGCTCGGATATGCAGGGGCAACGACGAGTTCTCTTTTTCACCTCTCCGGGATCGGAACAGGGACGATAGAAACGAAAGTTGTCAATTCTGACCTTGTTCCGGACAATCATACATTCAATCTCGTGTTCAAAACCGACGCATCGGTGAATATCCGGGCGGATTTCTATGAGCTCATCGACAGCACAACCGGAAAAATCTTGATCAGCAAGGGAACAATACTCGACGGAAAAGAAACAGGTCAGGTGGGAGGTGGGATACTCCCTGTTATCAACACCCCGCAGACTGTTCTTTTCAACAACGCGCTGAGTGGGTTCAGTTCCCAAAGTCAATCGAACACCCGCTTGAAGCTCACGTATCAGGAAGTTCTTCCCATTAATCAATTCCGGCCGGGCTTCCCCGATAATCTAACGATCACATTCAGTAGCGTTCCACTCGACACATCCCTTCCTGCTGTCGGCCGGCCGGCAAAGCCGGTGAGATTTAGAGTCGTCGCCAATACAGACAGCGGCGCATACCGGCTGAAAACTCAGTTCCGCGACCTTGACAATGACAGCACGCTCAGTCGGCCCGACGAATTCTTTGACATTGTAACGTATCTCCCGAGCGCGCCCTCTACACCGCGCGCAACGTGGCGCGTAGAACTTGACACCACCGACCAGTATGTGCGTGGCGCCATCGTCCCACCGACGCAAGGTGATGTGTTTGAAGCCATCATTGATAAGCCTTTTGGAGCGGGCGATAATTTTACCTTTATCACCACAGGCTATTCCGTCAATGTTGAAAAGGCGAAGCAAGAGTTCACATTCAGACCGTATGTTGTTCCGAATCCTTACGTCGGGTCAGCCAGTTTTGAGCCTGAACGGTTTGCAGTGGCTGGACGTGGTGAGCGCCGGATCGAATTCCGCGGATTACCCGCAAATGCGATCATTCGCATTTACACAGTCAGAGGAGAACTCGTCCAAACGCTGCACCACGATGGTTCGATCGATGGATTTGTAGCGTGGAATCTCAGGACGAAAGATAATCTTGAGATCGCTCCGGGACTCTACATTTACCATGTGGATAGTAATGAATTCGGATCTTCCATAGGAAAGTTCGCGGTCATCAAATAGCATGAGAGCGCAAGCACACTTTCGACGGATCGCCGCCTTTCTTATCGTCCAACTGTGCGTCAGTGGATTTCTTCGGGCGCAAAGCAAGACCGGCACGACCATTGGCCAGTTTTTGATGATCGAACCGAGTGCGCGGATGGGTGCCATGGGAAATGCGGGAGTGGCGTCGTACGATGAAGTCATTGCCGCCTACTATAACCCCGGAGCACTGGGTCATGTGGCTTCCAGCCAGGCACAGTTCACGCACAGTCTCTGGATCGCCGATATTGCTTACGATTATGCAGGGGTCGGTATAAAGTTGGCTGAAACCCAAATGCTGTATCTCAGCATGACTTCCCTCAATTCCGGTGAGATCGACGTCCGGACCGTTGAAAGGCCGTTGGGAACCGGAGAACGATACACGGTCTCCAATGTCGCTTTTGGCATAGGGTATGGCCGGCGCATCACCGACAGATTCTCCGCCGGGCTTCAGGTCTCGTACATGCAGGAAACCATCTGGCACAGTTCGCTTGGCGCATTCGCTCTGAATTTCGGGACTCTGTATCAACTGTCGGCGGACGGCATAAACATCGGCGCCAGCATTTCCAATTTTGGAACCCGGGGGCGTTACAATGGACGAGACCTTCGCATTCGCTACGATCTGGACCCGGATAAATACGGTGATAACAGCAATCTTCCGGGTGAAGTCTACACGGAAGAATTCTCGTTGCCCGTCATCTTCCGCGTTGGTCTTGCTGTACCGCTGCTCATCGATGAGAACAACCGATTTCGATTTGCGATCGATGCGTTCCATCCCAACGACAACACAGAAAGTGTCAGCTTGGGTGCTGAGTGGAACTTCATGGGAATATTTTCTCTTCGGGGGGGGTATCAGAATCTTTACCAGAAGGATGCTGAGGTTGGACTAACAACGGGCGCCGGGTTGGAGTATGAGGTTTTTGGCTCACTACTTCATGTTGACTATGCATGGGCAGAACATGGGCGGTTGAACGATACACATCGGTTCACCGTTGGAGTAGGATTCTGAATCGCAGCGTGTAGGTCAAAGATTCGCGAAGGTCCTTCACCAAACACGTCATCCCCGACTGTCGCGTTTGCTGGCGCAGGTCCTCAGTTTCCCTTCTTTCTTCCACCGTTGTCCAAAGATCACTCTGAATTGAAACTCTTCAAGAATACATACGGTTACTTTGACAAGACGCATAACGAATACGTTATTACGAATCCAAAAACA
>DATECW010000064.1:0-10037 GCA_035286705.1 Bacteroidota bacterium | reverse complement strand
CCGATCACGGGGAGACCTGGCGAAGTATTGGTCTCAACCACGTCGAAATTATTTCGGTGGCGGCTTACGGCACATCCTCGATTCTTGCCGCCACCTACGACACTGTTTACGCCACGACAGACGGGGGGAAGAGCTGGAAACTGGTCTACTCAGTTGCAAGGTCGGCACCTGAAAGATCCGCAATGGTGAATTTCGTCAGCCTGAGCCCGCAGTCTTACCTCTATCTGGGGGGCTGGCAAATTGGGCTCCTCAAGAGTGTCCTGGCATTACCAGAGCTGTTGCGGTAATGGCGCTGTGTAGAAGGAGTTAACTGACCGCCTCGGTTGTTTCCGGCACGTACCGGGACCATCACTTAATGGGAATCGGGGAAGACTCCGGCCGCGACAAGCCGGATGGTTGAGCTGAAATGGCAATCTCTTGCGGAAATCAGGGCGACCACGGAATCGCTACCTCGTCAAACCTCAAGAAGAAGCCCCGGCCGGTTCTACTCGCGACGGGGCTCTCTTGCGCCATCCGTTCAAAACGGACGGCTAGACCTTCTGCGCAACATCATAATCCCGCTCTGCGGGATGAACGATCACTTCTGTTCCAGCTTCAACTTCAGCGAGTCCAGTTCCTTCCCCAGCGGGGCAAGCTCCGGCTCCCTGTCCATCCTTACCCGTTGTTGCTTATGATCTTCTTCACCATGTGCCGGGAGTGCCTCGATAATGTATTGTGCCCTGTAATAAAGCTCGACATAGGCCTTGTCGGTGAGATACAGGCTTGGGTGGTGCTTGTTCTTCTTCCAACCTGCACGTGTGAGCTCATTGACTTCCCAGACCAATGCCTGGAACAGAGCCAAATCACGCGAGGCCCTGACACTGTCCTTTCTCTGGAGATTGCGTTTGGCCTGGTCGACCAGCAATTCCAGACCCCTGACCAGGAGCACGCCGCCAAGGTTCTTCTCAGCCCGTTGCTGTTTGATCTCTGCCTTCAGACTGTCGAGTTGCTCTGCCAAAGCGGCATATGACCTTAGTGGAAGGTTGATCAATCTTCCGGTTACATAACCTGCATTGAAGTAAAGTGAAATGTAGCCATCCTCGGTGACAAATCGTTTGTCATGCGATCGAGGTTTGTCATGGTATTCTTCCCATATCCGCTCTTGAAATGATTCGAGTTGTCGTGCACAGCCAATAGTATCGCCCGCACCAAACTGTCGTATGGCATCTTGAAGAACATGATTGAGTGTCTGCACGAAGCGACCGTCACCAATCCAACGATCTGTCTCCGCCTGATGCAGGAGGGCGACAAGAGAATCGAGTGAAGCGACGACGGAGGTCACGCTTGTGACATCACCAGAAATGGATTGGCGGGTGAGTTCGTTGTAATAAAAAAACCTATCGGGGTAGGTGTCAAACAACATCACCACGCCATCGGGAGGCAGGGAAAGTTTTCGCTTGAGTTTCCCTGTTGCAGCTTCAAAGATACAGATATTTCCCGGACGATAACGGCGGTTACCAAGGGGACTCAGAGCGAGCGACACTTCTTCTACAACAATGGTCTTGGCGTCGCCGGTGAGATATGCTTCGGATTTCCACGGAACAAAGATGTCGGGGAAGGGTCTCTTTGCCTCCAAGTCGAAGACCTGGTAGTGGGTGGAGTACTTCTGTTCATCAGATGGAAGGCTAAAGCTAATGAGAATCCTCCCCCTTGCTCCCCCGTGAGTTATCTTTCTTTCTGTCGGGGGGCCGATATCGCTGAAAGGGATTTCATCACCTAGAGAATTCGTGGCGGTGGAGTAAGAATAGATGAATCGATATCCGGAAGAATCGACGCCGTATTGATAAACCGTCCCTTCATCGTCTGAGACAATCGCTCCATAACCAATGCTGACCGGTGTACTGTCAATCGTGGAGAATGTGCTGGCATCGAGAATGTGTGTGCTGGCAGAGTATTCTCCTTTCGCTTCAGCAAGCCAGGTGACATAGAATCTGTTCATCCTTTGTAGATAAAGAACCCCGTCTATTCCATCAATACGTCTGGGCTTAAGTGGCTCATAAACATTCTTTCGATTGTCTGCATCTACGAGTTTAAATCCTCCTCTCTCAGATATATAGATCCACTTTTGACTGGGATCTGACTCAACATCCATGATGCGCATGGTATCAGGCAAAAAGATTTCCTCCAGCCCCGTGGCGAGATTTGTTCGACACACGACAGCATACCTGGGATCCTCCAGCGGCCGATACTTATAAAGGTATGGTTGCCCAAACGCAGTATGGGTGAAAGCAATCAGAAAAAGCCCAACGATAGCATGAATAAGCTCTAATTTTGTCATATCAATATTCCTTTTATCTGAATCAGTTCCACCCTGGCGGTAGGCGATTCGGAGGAAGCTCGCCGCTTTGGACTTTTCGAACAACAGTATAAACGGCATGGGCCGTGCTTCCATAATGGATTGGGTCAGTCAGACCGTACAGCATGATCCAGGTCCCGCCGCTTTCTGGGTCTCCCGGACGATCCGGATCCCATCTGAAATAAACCCCGCCGTTGTATCGTTGAAACATTTCATAAATCAATTCATCCTCAGAGAGATCTTCAGCTTTGTTGTACGGATGTTGATACCAATTAGGATCAACAGGATCAATCACTTCTTTTTTCCATTTGCCATTTTTCTTGATGGGTCGCCAAGTTGTCCCGCTTCTTACACGGTCGGAGTAGGTTCGCGCCAGGCGAACTTTTTCCCTTTGGAATCTCCTTTTCCCTTCCGCCACATTCTTCTTCCAGTCCCACAATTGCTCGTCATTCGATGGCGGATCGACTTGCATGACCCCCCAACCATCCGGGTATCCCCACAAGGGAAACTGTTGACTATTAAACTGTCTGAACCTGCTTTCCAAGTACGCCAGCACCTGTTCTTCCAGCGTCAGCTCTGCCTTTATGCTCTGCTTGGAGGGGTTGGCTCCAACGATCTTGAAGGGGTTTTCAATGTTTGCTTCATAAGTTCTGGTTCCAGCAATTGCAAGCACGTGCAGTATTACATTGTCTCCCCCTCGAATGATTCCCTGCCAGTCGAACGGAAGTGTCACGGGATCTGAATTCAACCCACTTTCTTGTCCTGTGTACACACCTTCGGTCTGTCTATCATTAGGGCCTTTCCACCGGACAGTGAGATCCCAATAGAAGTTCACCGCACCACTTGAAAAGTACTTTAGTTGCGAAATGACTCCCGAAAGGGGCATCTCCGGTGCCGCGCTGATTTGAAGTTCTTCGGTGGGAGGCTCTACAATGATTAACTGCGCCTCATTCACGGTTATCACCACCACCCCAAACGCCTGACACGCCTGCTCCAGGGCTACGATCCGCTCTGCAATTGTTGTCTCCCCCTTCTTTGCGAGCATCTGAGCCTTCGCAGCGGATGCCTTCCCAGGACGCGCCGAGTCTCCTTCCATCATCTGCAACTCGCCTACCGGAGCCTTGGCCGAAATAACTCCCCCCTCAGAGAGTGTGGCTTCGATCAGGGCGACCACGGAATCGCTACTTCATTAAACCTCAAGAAGAAGCCCCGGCCCGGTTCTACCCGCGACGGGGCTCTCTTGCGCCATCCGTTCAAAACGGACGGCTAGACCTTCTGTGCAACATCATAATCCCGCTCTGCGGGATGAACGATCATTTCTGTTCGATCTTCAGCTTCAGCGAGTCCAGCTCCTTCCCCAGCGGCACAAGCTCCGGCTCCCTGTCCATCATCTCCCGATGTTGCTTATGATCTTCTTCGCCATGTGCCGGAAGTGCATCAATAACGTATTGTGCCCTGTAATAAAGCTCAACATAGGCCTTGTCGGTGAGATACAGGCTTGGGTGGTGCTTGTTCTTCTTCCAACCTCCACGTGTGAGCTCATTGACTTCCCGGACCAATGCCAGGAACAGAGCCAGATCACGCGAAGCCCTGACACTGTCCTTTCTCTGGAGACTGCGGTTGGCCTGATTGACCAGCAACTCCAGACCTCTGACCAGAAGCACGCCGCCGAGGTTCGTCTCCACCCGTTGATGTTTGATCTCCGTCTTCAGGCTATCGAGTTGTTCGAGCAACGTTCCGCTGGACCTGGGAGGAAGCTGGATCAGTTGTCCGATCAGGGATTGAGCGTCATCATAGAGGACCTTCCAGGCGGCAGGTCTGATGTAGCGTTTCGGACTCTGATGGATCCCTTTTGCGTGCTCCTTCGTTATTTTCTCCTGGAACTTCTCCAGGTCTTTGACTGCTTTGAGTGTGTCTTTCTCCCCCAGATCCCCCTCGAATCGCTCGACATCATGGAGCAGTTCGTTATAGAAACGCTCATCCCCCAGATCGCCTGCCGCATAGATCGCCTGAAGTTCTTCCTTCAGGGAGTTTAAACGGATGTGCTTTGTCAGAACACCTTCGTTCGACGGACTGAATGAAAGAGTGAATTCCTCCGACATCCCGCGACCCACGTAACGTTCCTGATCCAGTACGAATCTGTTTTCTATTCCGCGCGCTATCATCAGGCTGTATTTCCCACCATAACGGCCAAATACTGTAATGAGAAAGGGGCCAATGTTGTCACGATCTGCCAGCCAAAATTCGTAGACATTCTCAGACTTGACATTCTCTTCCTCGCCTATATAACCTAGACCCTCCAGAGAGTAGCCAGAATTCGGAATGTTCCTAACCGTTCCCTCGGTGGCAGAATCAAACCCTGTCTTCCTTCCCAGATTGTCAGAAACAAGAGAATGAACATTCTCTGTCACTGAGATTGTAAGAAACTGGGACATGCAGATTTGCATGGGAATAAAGAAGAGGGCCACGAGACCCCTCGTTCGCTTACTCATGAGAACCTCACTTTTTATGAATGTAGCGAAGACCATAAATCGTTCCATTGGAATTACGATACCGACTCAGAAGCGACCTGTTTCTACCCGGATCTAAGATCGTATAATCGCCTTCTATTTGACCAGTGACCATGACAAAGTGGTTTGTATTTCTATCAGGATTCACAACGTATACTCCAACAGGGATACATCTCGAAGTGAAGTGCTTTAGCGTGTCTAATGAAAGAGCTTTCCCTTCTGAAAAATCAAGAGAGTCTTTTCCATCGGGTGTTTTGATTATGTTACCAGTCGAATCTTCGATCGCGGGTGGAAAATCCCCATCAGCACGGGCAAAGTTTAGCCCACCATACGTATCGACAAACAACCAGTTAGTTTCCCCCTTCCGATTTATGTATTTAGGCGTCATCTTCTGAACCAGAGTTCCCGGTGTTTCATTCTTTCCCCAATACTTGAGCATCATGGCCAGGACTGAAATCGCACATCCTTTCTCCTTCACTGTCCAAAACGTTGTGTCAATCCTGATTATTGTTCTTCCGCTTCGTGTTGTATCGATTCGCTTGACGTAGTAATCATAGCGCATGTCCCTCCAGCTCGAATCCCCCTGCTTGTACGGCGTGAGCGTATCCATTGCACACTGCACCCACACCTGCCCTGTCCCCTCTGTGAATCTGAACTCATCCCCCTGCCCCCGCCACAAAACGCGGCGGGCAAGCCTTCTCTTTGGAAAGAGAAGGGGTGGGGAAAAACAAAGGCCTCATCAGGAGGCCTTTTTCGAGGAGGAAGAAAATGTCTAGTCGCGCTCCCTGTGCGGCTTTCGGCGCCTTTCCGGCAGACGATCAATAACGTATTCGGTATTGTATTTCAGAAGGGCGTAAGCCTCGCTCGTCATGATCACTTTCTCATCCTTGTCCCTTCTCCACCAATTCTTTCTATCCTTCCCGTGTTTGCGTTCTTCTTCTTTCTCACTCCGTTTCCAGATCCGTTCGACCTTGGCGACAAGCTTTTGCAGCTCTCCCCGTGCCTTGACCGAATCTCCCCGTTCCAGTTCGCGTCTTGTTTTTTGCAGACGGAGTTCGATATTCCGGACAATGCCATTCTCAGGACGCTCATCGCCGTCGCAGTCATTGTCTCGAGCTGCCCCTTTGGGGTCTTTCCCCAGCCCCGTTAACGGGGCAAGCCAGCCGAGTTCAGCGGATTGACGGGTGTAGGAAAGAAGAGTGTCAAGGAACGCGAGATGAACAAAGGGATTGGGGGGAGAACGGCGGACAACGGTCAGACCCTCGAAGAAGTTCTCATCGAGCGCCCGACTCTTTTCCCAATCATACCCTTCCCGAATCAGACTGTCCTTCTCTTCCATCGTGAGAGGCCATTTCACCCAACCCGCTGCCCAAAAATGACCAATACCAGGTAGCCCCCTCGCTTCAAAAGAAAAACTCAACTCCTCGCCAGGGCGAACAGCGCTTCTAGGAGGACGCTCCATGATGTCTAGTCCCGTCGTATCGTAATAAGTGACCCACCTCATTTTCTCCTTGACGCTAGGAAACTCGCCCCAATCCTTTTCCTTGGGCGGCTCTACGTTTCTTAATGAGCCACCATATTTGACCCAGTCGTCGTTGAGTTCAACAATTGCTCTCTCCATGACTTGCCGACTGCCTGTGGAGTTCGCAAATGAATACTCAAATCGCAGGTAATCCTCGCTCAAGTGTGCAACTCGGACGAGTACGTGAACCGAAAGGTCGTCGCGAACAATTCGTTTTTGGGAATGGATTGAGGGGGATCCAAACACCAATACGCAAAAAAGTAGCGTCGGTATCTTCATGGCTTAGTTTCCTTTCCAATCGAAGTGAGGATATTTTCTTTTTCGTTTGAATACATCTGCTTCCAGTTGGTGTTCATCCTCGAATTCCCAATTCCTCATTGTTGTTTCCATGAAGTCCTCAAATTGCTTGACCCATTTCGCTTTTGGCACGGTGAACGTGGTGTCCTTGCCTGTGTAGATACTGACTGTGTCTATCTCCACCTTCACGTAATTCTCAATATCAACGCTCCGGCCCACTCGATGCAATTCATGTGGACTGTCCCACTTGCCCTTGATATCAAACTTACCTCCCCACTCCAAGCTCATGTCATTAAGTCTCATCTTTCCAGTGGTGTTCCATTCTTCTTGAGTAAAAAGGTTGGCCGCTTTCGTCAAAGAGTCTATAGCCGCCTGACTGTAAAAATAATGATTGTTCAGATGATTCTTGCCATCATCACTGTCTGTTCCCGTGAGGTCGTAACTCGTCGATGTCGGAAACTGAACCAGATTGGGGACTTTTATCACCAGGTTGACTGTGTCCTTGGTTTCTGGATTGTTCATCAGTAATGCCGTGACCAAGTACTTCCCGCTGAACTGCGATGCTACCAGAGAATCAATGGTCACCTCCCCAATGTCACTTGTCGTCAACTCCTTCAACGGATTCCCCTTCTTGTTCTGACCGTAAAAAGTCCCCTGATCGTCCTGTGACATCTCCTGTTCTCCATTGACATGTCCATGCCCTCCTGTTCCTTTTTCATACGTGGTTTGAACCTGAACCCTTTCACCGACAACCCTGTTTCCCAGGCCATCGCGCACCTGAATGACAAGTGAACGCTTGTGATTGTAGTTCGTGACCCCTCCCTTCGACGTCGGGTTCTCCAGATCCGGCCAAATCGTCCAGGGGGAATGATCCGTAATAGAAAGCAGAAGCTTCCTTTTGACGATCGCCAGTCCTTCTCCCATCTTTGCGGCCCCCAGGCTCTTGAGCACCCGAACAACCACCCGCTGCAATGAATCCGATGCCTGAACGGCTCCGGTCGGCCCGGCGGCAGTTCTTCCCGAGACACCCGCGCCAACCGCAATGGCCGGGAGGGGCGCTCCGGCTGTCGCAATGAGCTTCACCCTGCTCAAACTCCCCACTTTCACTGTCCCATAGGGAATGCTTGTCAACACGCCGTCGGATGTCCAAAGATAAGAAACCTCCGATCCTTCGGTAAGTGAAAAATCAAGCGCTGTCTCATCGGGAATCTCGATATTGCTGTTGTCGGCACTTTTTGCCTGAACGTAGACCGTGGCCGTGTCCGTCTGGTACAGGGTATCAGGCTCTATGATGACGAGGAAATGATCCAATTCCTCTTCTCTCTTCACCACCACCACCCCAAACGCCTGACACACCTGCTCCAGGGCCACGATCCGCTCTGCAATCGCCGACTCCATCTTCATGGTAATCATTTGTGCCCGGGAAGCTTCCCTCCGTACCGCCATCGCCGAATCTCCCTGCAGCATCTCCGCTGCACCAACAGGAGCCGCGGCAGAGATGACTCCACCCTCCGAAAGCCTTGCCTCTATCAGCGCGACGGCTGAATCCCCTGTGACAGAACTGTCCGCAATGAACCGTATTCCCTGCGGAATAGCTGTCCAGATGCCCGCCGTGTCCCCTTCGAAGAGCAGCGTCCCGTTTTCCGCTCCACCACTGATACTGACGTCGAAGAGCTGATCGGGAGGATAGTCATTCACCGTCCCGTCCGGCAGTTCCTCCCGGAAGAAGATGGCTGCGGTGTCGCCGGGAGCGATGATCGCCGGCGTGATCTCATAGGAGAGACACCCGACCGGCAGGACTCGGAACTCCGTTGTGGCAGGCTCAATGGACCCGTCGCTTGCCGTCACGCGCACAACGACCCTCGCCGATTCCGATGGCGCCTCCTCCCAGGCGGAAAAGATGACATAGGCTCTTCCATTAAAATGCGGCAGGCCGGTCAGAGTGTCGCTCGTTTGGTCCGTATCAAAACTGTAAAGCGTTCCCCACTCGTTTCCCTCAACGATCTGAACAGTGTACGTCACATCGGGGGGCGGAGGCTTCTGCGCACCGGCGCAGGCGCGCGTCTCCACGAAGAACTCGTATTCCTGCCCGAACTTCACATCCTGGATCCCTCCGAATGCAAACGAAAGATCGTTGGGAGTATAAACATTGACGACGGCAGTCTTGACAAACTCTCTCACGCGGGCCTCCAGAATCACAATCCCTCCCTGCTCCAATCCCGCGTTCGCCGTGAACCTCATATTCTCCGCTTCACCTCTTGTAAGCTGAAACTCCGTCCCGAGCGGAGTTCCTTCCCGCGTCCGGAACTCACCGAGCCCTTCCCCTTCCAGCACGCGAAAGTGGATCAGATCCCGTTCGGGGCTCCACCTGATAGGAGTCGAGCAACTGTATACCGCCGGAATGGCCAAGGTCGTCGTCGCACCAACTTCGAGGCATGTTTGCAGAAAACGAAATTCGAAGTCGGTGGCAAAGGGGAGGAATTCTCCGGTGCCATGGAGGAAGTCATCGAAGGGGGCCGGATACCAGGGATTTGAAGGATTGGTTTCCTGGAATTCATATGCCAGCGAGTCGTCCGTGTAGAGCGAGAATGTCGCTGTGCCTCCGCCAAAGAGTTGTCCGAAGAACTGGTACACCCGGGGCTTCGTGTCGGTCATTTCGAATGTGACCGACCCGGTTCCGTCGTAGTTCTTCAAACTGATTTCTTCCGCATCGCCCGGGCAGAATTCCCGCGTCACCACCAGGCGCAGTGCCGATGGCGGAGAAGCGCTCAGGACCGCCCGGATTGTGTGAGCGGTCGTTTCTGCCGCCGCACTTTGGGCCTGACGGGGCGCAAGAGGGGAGATAGCGATACGTTCTTTGATATGAATCCCCTTCTTCTGCGCCTGAATGCCGCAGGGCAAAAACAATACTCCAATGGAGATAAGAAGTGCTGAGGAAGACCTTCGAATCATGGAACCCCCCGAAGGATGGAAATGAGGACCGCGAGGAATGTTAGGAGATTTCCGCGGGAATAGCAAGGGATCAGAGGTCGGAGGTCAGAGATCAGAGGTCAGACGTCAGAGATCAGAGGTCAGAATCCAAGGGCTCTTGCGGACTTCCCGGGCAAGCCCTCTTCGCTCTCCCTCTCCCTTGCCCCGTAGCTCCCTTCTCCTCCGCTCCCAGGCATGAAAACCAAACCCTGAACCTTAAACCTCGAACCTTAAACCTTGAACCTCGAACCTATTTTCGGCCTCCTCTTGACTCCCAGTCTTCTCCCCCCTACATTCATTCCACATATAAAACCAACGCGCCAGCGGTCGGTCCCTCACGGGACAACCGGAATGCAGTTAAACGGGAGGGGCATTCGGTGGGAGGAGAACTTGCGTGGCGAAC
>DATECW010000063.1:0-20338 GCA_035286705.1 Bacteroidota bacterium | reverse complement strand
AAAGGCCGGGCAGCGCTACACGGTGGAGTTCAACGGAGCGAAACTTGCCTCCGGCATGTACATTGTACGCTTGGAGTATGCCGGCGAGCAGATTGCACGAAGGATTCTCCTGACAAAGTAGGGGCGACCCGCAAGAAAGGGCTGCATTCTTCGCTCGCTGAGAAGCGCTCGCTCAGAAGACAATCGGCAGCAGAGGTACTGTCACCCTGAGCGAGCGATTTATCTGCGAAGCGAAGGGTCTGGTACGCCGAGGGGGCCGCTGAAACCCTGGGGGGAACATGCGTCAATACTACGTCTACATCATGACAAACAAGAAGAATGGTGTCCTCTACATCGGAATGACCAATGACTTGGAGCGGAGAGTGTATGAGCACAAAGAGAGGGTCTTTCCAAGAGGATTCACGAGCCGCTATAAGTGCATGAAACTTGTTTATTATGAGGAGACAAACGATGTGGGCGCGGCGATTGCACGGGAGAAGCAACTCAAAGGTTGGCTCCGCTCGAAAAAGATTGCACTCATTGAGTCAATGAATTCTGAATGGAAAGACCTCAGCGAGGATTGGTACTGAGGCAGCTTTCAGTGTTTTCGCCCGGGGGAAATGCCGCCGCAGTGAATCAGATTCTTCGCTCGCCCAAGAGTGCTTCCTCATGTGAATCAGATTCTTCGCTCGCTGAGAAGCGCTCGCTCAGAATGACAATCGCTCGGGAGCTGGAGGTAGCAGCGGTACTGTCACCCTGAGCAAGCGTTTCACATGCGAAGCGAAGGGTCCGGTACGCTGAGACCGCAGGCAGTCACCCGTCAATCCGAATCCGACTCCTCAAAGCGCCATGCACCTTTCCATCGCCATACTCCTTCTCGTCTTCGTCCTTATTGCCGTCAGGCAGATCGGCGGCTTGCGGCTTCAGATCTGGCACATCATGACGGCCGGTGCACTGATGGTGCTTGTGACGGGCGAGATCTCTCCCTCGGATGCCGCCAAAGCCGTGGATATGGATGTGATGGTCTTTCTGTTCGCGATGTTTGTGGTCGGGCACGCTCTCGAGGAGAGCGGCTATCTTTCTCACCTCTCGTATCAGTATTTCAAACGGGCGCGGACGCTGAATGCCCTTCTGATGATGGTCATCGGGGGGAGTGCTCTAACCTCGGCTTTGTTGATGAATGACACCCTGGCCGTCATCGGTACCCCGGTCATGCTCTTGCTTGCCCGCAAACACCTGATGCCCGCAAAAGCGCTCCTGATTGCCCTGATGTTCTCGGTGACCATTGGGAGCGTGATGAGTCCGATCGGCAATCCGCAAAACCTTCTGATTGCCATCGACGGAAACGTGCAGAGTCCGTTTGTTACGTTCCTGGCCTGGCTTTTCATTCCCACGGCGGTGAATCTCGCATTCCTGTATTGGTTTCTCAAATCGCGCTACAGGAGCGATTTCCACGATGCCGAGTTGAAACACTCGCAGGAACCGATTCGGGATCATGAGATGGCTGTGCTGTCGAAGCTTTCGCTCCAGTTTCTGGTCTTGCTTGTGTTCGTGAAGATTGTCATGGGGATTTTGAGGATCGATGCGGAGTTGAGGCTCACTCACATCGCTGTAGCCGCCTCCCTGCCGCTACTGGTGGGAAGCTCGCGCCGTTTCTTGCTGGTGAAGAATATCGACTGGGCAACCCTGGTATTCTTCGCATCGATGTTTGTTTTGATGGAGAGCGTGTGGAACAGCGGATTCTTTCAGTCGCTGTTGTCCAGAATAAACACCCCCCTGACATCGTATCATGCTATTCTTGGAGTAAGCGTCCTTCTGAGTCAGTTCATATCGAATGTTCCCCTCGTTGCATTGTATCAACCCATTCTGATTACCGCCGGAGTTCTCACTCCCGGGCTTATGGCACTTGCTGCAGGGAGTACGATTGCCGGGAACTTGACGATCCTGGGTGCTGCCAGCAATGTGATTGTCATTCAGGCAGCCGAGCGTCGTGAGAAGGTGGTGATTTCGTTCGTTGAGTTTGTCAGAATCGGCCTGCCGGTGACGTTGGTGAATACCGTTGTGTATTGGTTGCATTTGGTGGTGGTGGGCAGCGCATGAGCGTTTGGGATAAGCTGGAAAGCAACAAGGGTCAAGGGGAGTGTGGATTAGCAGAATAACCGACATGTGAAGCTGGCCTTCTTTCTTGTCATAGAATCCCAATTTTCTCCGCTTTTGTCTTCCTCTTCCAGTTCGTATCTTTCGCTCTCGCATTTCTTCCCGGAGCCAAACCATGTGAACAACGCCAGCCTTGGAATGCCTCTGGCTTTGATTGTTGATTCGGCCGCGTAGATTGTGACAGAAGTCCGATTTCAATCTGTGCTTGCGATTAGTGCCGCCTTCCGCTATCTTTGCCGCATCACACCTCTGGGGGGACCCATGCGATATGATCCAAAGAAACATCATCGGACGTCGATTCGGCTTCCGGGATACGACTATTCTTCTGAAGGTTCGTATTTTGTTACTGGAGTCACTCGTAACCGAGAATGCGCGCTTGGGGTCGTCAAAGAAGACGCTGTTGTCTTATCTGAGGCCGGCGAGATTGTGCGCCGTTGCTGGCTAGCTCTTCCGGACGCGTTTCCGAATCTCGGTCTTGATGAATTTCAGATCATGCCCGATCATTTTCATGGAATTGTCGTTTTGTGGAAGGATCGTCCTCGTCGTGATTTGATTAATCAAATCACGACAAAAGAAGACACGACAACGGAAGATCAGACTGAGACGGATGACAGCGAGATTCCTACGGGCATTGATCCAAACGGATTTGGAAGTCAACTCAATTGGCCGTTGATGAAGAATCCGAAGATGGTCCTGGGAAAAATTCTTCGTCATTTCAAGGCGAAAGCAACAAAGGAGATACACGACCGTTGTGATCCTGGATTCGGTTGGCAAGGCAGATTCCATGATCATATCATTCGCGATGGTGAAGATCTCGAGCGCGTGAGGGTATATATCCGCAACAATCCTTTAAACTGGTGGCTTGATCCGAGGAAACGTCGCAAAGCTCGGTAACGGAATCTCTCATCTCCCCAGCCGAAACTTCACTTGGACCGCGATTTTCACTCTCACCGGCTTTTCACGCTGCAATCCTGGAATGAATCTTGTCTTCTCAACCGCTTTGGCCGCGGCTTCATCGCACCCGAATCCAATTCCTTTCAGCACTTCCGTCTTTGATATCGTTCCGTCCTTTTCGACGTAGGCGAGAATCACCACTGTTCCCTCGATTCCGATTCTCCTCGCCATCTCAGGGTACACCACGAGCGCCTGAAGGGCAGCGTAACCTTCTGCGGGCTTCGGCGGCGCCTCGACGGCCTCGAACCATCCGTCGTCATCATCAGCCGGCGAAGGTGGCGGAGGAACGCGTGAATCCGGATTCAGATCGGTATCGAGGGTGATATCTCCAAGGACCTCATCGGGCGGTGCTTCGATGATCACCCGGGGCCTTGCCGGCGGAGGCGGAGTCTCCGGCTGCGTGGTGGGTGGTGTTGTGAGAATGATAGGGGGAGGAGCCTCGACGACCTCAAGCGCTTTGGTGGCTCGTGTCTCGGGAAAGAACTTGAATGCGGCAATCGCAAGGGCCAGGGAGACGATCAGTCCTATCTCAAATACCTTCCTGGAGCCGGCCCGCAAGTCGGCAGATGGCGATTTCTTGACCATGGCGACCTCTTCTCTATTGTAAATGATCTCTATAAGGAAGACACTTCTTGAGCCTCAAAAGTTTCCGTCTTGAATTGTCCCGTTGATTTCGCATGTTTCATAATGGTACAATAGACCTCTTCTACACCCCTTTTTCGTTAATGATGGAAGAAGTGGAAAGGTAAAAGGGGGAAGGCCGCGAAAACCCAGATCTCGAAAAAATATGCAGGTATGAGAGCCGTCACAGCACTGGATTGACAGCGATTGGGGCTTTGCGTATCTTGATCTATCTGATGAAATTATTACTACGGGAGGTATGATGAAATTCCGTTCAATACTGATTGTCGCTCTTGCGCTTGCTGTCATGGCCGGATCATTGGCAGCTCATAACAAGGGGAAATCCCCCAGGAAAATCGATCCTCAGTGGATGAAGTACAAAGGCCATAAGGGACCGCATATTATTGGGTCCTGGAAAGACCACAAGAAGAAAAAACACGGGGATGTTTATGAAATCTCTGCTTCTGCCCTGAGAGGAGCTTCTGCCACCGACGTGTATGTGAGTATCGAGTCGGATGACCCGGTGAAATACCCTCTTCCCGAGGAGTTCGAGAAGCTGCAGATCAAGGTTCTGAACAACAAGGGGCGTGTTGTGGCTGTCAAGAACTTTCGACACGTGCCGATCACGGACGGGGAAGCTGTTGTAAGCATGGCAGGCCTCTTTCCGCAGATGAAGATCGTCGTTCAGGCAAACATCAAGGTTCGCCACAAGGAGAGGGTTCTCCGGGCGTCGACAACCGTTTTGTTTCGTCCGGATTTGATCGTGAACGATGTTCAGTCACCGGCCGAAGTGGCGCCGAATACCCCCTTCAACATCCTGGCGGTCATTCGGGAGATGAAGATGCAGAGCGATGTGACGGCAAACGTGAGCCTTTGGGATGGCACCACGCTGCTGACAACGGCTTCCGGTGTGTATGTACCGGCGGGCGATCAGGTAGCAGTTCTTTTTGAGGCCGTCACTCTTGC
This sequence comes from Bacteroidota bacterium, assembly GCA_035286705.1. GTDB lineage: Bacteria > Bacteroidota > Ignavibacteria > UBA10030 > UBA10030 > JACPLA01. The sequence goes on along the minus strand of DATECW010000063.1, from coordinate 15,661 downwards.
AGATGCCGGTACACACGATTTGGCAATCAAGATTGCCGACGCCGTGCCTGCGGAATACGACGTGAACAACAACGAGTTTGCATTTTCGGTCCTGGTGACGAATGCGATCCAACCGGTCGATTACACTTTGTCCTACGATTATTCGAAGAACTATGTCAGGTCATTCGGCTATTCGTACTGCGATGACAGCGACATAACGTCCACGACGGGCAGTTTCACTAACTGGACCATGGATGCGTACTTTCCCTTTGTGACCACGTCTCCAATCGACAGTATCCGGTGGGAGGCGGTCTCGGGGAATGGAAGCCTTACTCGTGGATTTATCAGTGAGTTCGAAGCATCCACATCGAACGCCACCATTGACATCTACACCGCGTACTTACCGGATGATGATGGAAGTTATTTGTATGTGACTCTCTATGCATTTAAAACCTCCGGTCAATCTCAACTGAACTTCTTCAAAGTCGCGAACAATTACTTGTATGTTCAGGTTATTGATGGGGACACGACCTCTGTCTACGAGCAGGAGCAAAGTCAACAGGGAGATTTGGTGGACTTTCTTGAAGTAAGGGTCCTCTTCGCGGATGACGGCCAACTTGCCGGCGGGTCAGCACGTGTGGACATGACTCTCTTTGAAACGGTATCAGATGACTTTTCGTGGTCGGAAGATCAGGGCGATTGCATCTATTATTACATCGATACCGAAAGCTACGAGCGCTCGATGGCCTCGGGCTCAGGGCAGACAGACCCGAATGTTCTTCCTTCGGGGAGCGTGAAGAGAACGCTTCCGACTCTTGCAACGTCAACTCTGCCTCAAGCCACCGACCTCGTGCAGAATTATCCCAATCCCTTCAATCCCTCCACGAACATTCAGTTCACCATCGAGCATTCCGGCTCGGCTGTGCTGAAGGTGTACGACATGCTCGGGAAAGAAGTGGCTGAGCTGTTCCGCGGCGAGGCAACGGAAGGAAGAACCTATCAATTCACATTCCAGGCGGCGAATCTGGCAAGCGGAATGTATTATGCGAAACTCGAAGCGGGCGGAAAGCAGTACGTGAAGAAAATGCTATTGATGAAGTAGCAGCTCTTTGCACGACCAGGAAAGGCGCGGCTGAAGAAGCTGCGCCTTTTCTTTTTTGGGGTGAAGGACGATACATGAAGTGCGAAAGTGCGAGGAACTATTCGAAAGTGAGGATCGTTGGTTGAGTATCCGTGCATCCAATCCGCATTCCGCCATCCGCAATCAGAAATCATGTCATGCCAACGAATTTTGAACGAATGATCCGGCTCGCAGAAGAGTTCTTTGAAACCAAGAACGATCCGGCGCAGATCTCAGTCACTGAACAAGTGATGGATCATCTTCACAAACTTCATCCTGCCACGCTTTCTGAGTTTGATGACGGGAACGGGCCGGTGGTGTGGATCCTCCTTATCCCTACGACGATGCCCCTCATGGAACGATTCATCGCCAATGAAATCAGCGAAAAGAAACTGCTTGATTTGACCCCCCTCGTTGGGCCGTACGAGTCGATCTATCTGTGCTCGGCTCTTGTCCTTCCGGAATACCGGGGGAAAGGGCTGGCAAAACGCATTGCTTCCGGGGCGATTCGATCGATCACGAAGGATCATCCCATCTCGTCGCTGTTTTACTGGGCCTTCAGCCGGGAGGGAGCAGGATTGGCCGAATCGCTGGCGAAGGAAACGGGCCTCCCGCTCCTCATGCGGCCAGAATGACGCGGACCCGCATTTTACTTTTCCCCGCAGCTTTGTTACATTCGTCAGACGCCTCCATCCACCATTGCTGAACGCGGAGATTCAACTATGAACCAGAGCATTTCGTTCACACTCAACGGGAAGAAAACGTCTCTGACTGTCGACACAGATCGCAAGCTCCTCTGGGTCCTCAGAACCGACCTTGGTTTGACAGGCACGAAGTACGGCTGCGGGGAAAACTACTGCGGCGCCTGCACCGTCCTCCTCGATGGAGAGGCAGTCCGATCGTGCCAGGTTTCCGTCAATGAAATCCGGGGGAAGGAAGTAACAACAATCGAAGGCCTTGCCCGAAACGGGACCCTGCACCCCATTCAACAGGCATTTGTGAATCACGACGCTCTCCAATGCGGCTATTGCACACCGGGTATGATCATGACGGCGGCTGCGTTTCTGGGGAAGAAGCCGAAAGCATCGCGCGATGAAATTATCCGGGTATTGGATGACAATCTCTGCCGGTGTGCGGCGCATAAGAGGATCGTGGAAGCAATGGAAGAAGCGGTCGGCGCTGCAGGCGGATGACCGTATGCTGCAGCGAGAGTCCGCGTCCTTTCCACCGGGAACCTGCGTTGTGATGGTCGGATTGCTTCCCCGCATAACAACAATGCGGGGCAGGCGCTCATTGATCGTTCGACAAGCTCACGACATTCGCTCGTTTACCCGCCGTAGTGCCTCCCAACGCAGGCGGGCAATGACGCGTCCTTGAACGGAGAATACTATGAAGACCGAACAACCCTTTGATTTCGACCTTCTCAACTCTGCCGAGTCCGGGCTTGACCGGCGCGAGTTTCTCAAACGCGCAGGTGGAGGGATCTTTATTCTCTTTACAATCGGCGATCTGGAGTGGGAATTCCAGGAACGCCAGGGCCGGCTGCCGACTGACTTCAATGCATTTCTGAAGATCGGCGAAGATGGCCGCGTGTCGTGCCTTACCGGCAAGATCGAAATGGGACAGGGGGTCGTCACATCTCTCGGCATGATGCTGGCGGATGAACTCGACGTCTCACTGGAGTCGGTCGACATGGTCATGGGAGATACTGACATCTGTCCGTGGGACATGGGAACATTCGGATCGCTGTCGACCAGGGCCTTTGGGCCATCGTTGCGAGCGGCCGGATCAGAAGCACGGATGGTGCTGAAAGAACTCGCTTCGGAACGGCTCAAGGTTCCGGCCGTGAATCTTGTGACTGACAATGGTGTCGTCTACGATCCATCGAATAAACGAAACAATATTTCTTACGCGGAGTTGGCGAAAGGGAAGAAGATCGAGCGCCACGCGAGCGGCAAGGCGCCTGTCAAGAAACCGTCCGAATTCAAGATCATGGGGAAATCGTTCAAGCGACGAGACTCGGCTGAAAAGGTGACGGGGAAGGCACGCTTCACCGGAGACATTCAACCTCCGGGAATGCTGTATGGCAAGATTCTTCGTCCCCCGGCTCACGGTGCAAAACTCGTAAGCGTCGATGTCTCGGAAGCGGAGAAGGTCGAAGGTGTCAGAGTGATACGCGACGGCGATTTCATCGCAATTCTGCACAAATATCCCGATGTGGCCGAATCGGCTCTCTCAAAAGTAAAAGCCGTTTTCGACTCACCGAAATCGGATCTGAATGAAGAAACAATCTTCGAACATCTTCTGAAAGTCGCGGTCCCGGGCCAGGCGTCACAAAGCGGCGGAAACCTCGAACAGGGTGCAAGCGATTCCGCAACAGTCTTCGAAGAAACCTACCTGAACGATTACGTTGCACATGCACCGATGGAACCTCACACGGCGGTCGTCAAGATCGACGGCGACAAAGCGACTGTCTGGGCCTCGACACAGACGCCCTTCAGGGCGAAAGATGAGGTTGCGGGCGAACTTGGGATTAAAGCGGAAAATGTCCATGTCATTACTCCCTATGTGGGAGGCGGGTTTGGCGGAAAGTCAGCAAACCGCCAGGTCGTCGAGGCAGCAAGGTTGGCAAAATTGAGCGGGCAGCCGGTCCAGGTTGCATGGACGAGACGGGAGGAATTCTTCTATGATACGTTCCGTCCGGCCGCGGTGGTGAAGATCAAATCGGGAATTACGCAAAAGGGGATGATAAGTCTTTGGGACTATCATGTTTATTTCGCGGGGCAGCGGGGCTCGGAGCATTTCTACGACATTCCGAACCATCAGACAGTTGCACACGGCCGCGGGTGGACAGGTAGTGCAGGGACACATCCGTTTGCCACCGGCCCATGGCGGGCCCCCTCGAACAACACCAACACGTTCGCGCGGGAATCTCAAATCGACATCATGGCTGCAAAGGCAGGCGTTGATCCGGTTGAATTTCGTCTCAAACATCTGAAAGACGAAAAAATGCGGAGAGTCTTGATGACCGCGGCGGAGAAATTTGGATGGAAGCCCGGCAAAGGGCCGAGCGGAAGAGGATGGGGAGTAGCGTGCGGCATCGACGCGGGAACATGGGTTGCAGCATGTGCGGAGGTGGAAGCCGACAAGAAATCTGGAAAAGTGAAAGTGAAGCGTGTCGTCTGTGCCCAGGATATGGGGCTCGTTGTCAATCCCGAGGGTGCCACATTACAAATGGAAGGATGCATCATGATGGGGCTTGGGTACGCACTGACCGAAGGATTGCGGTTCAGGGGTGGAGAAATCCTCGATGTCAACTTCGACACGTATCAGTTGCCTCGATTCTCATGGTTGCCCATCATCGAGACGCATATTATCGACAATCAGGAATCCGATCCCCAGGGTGGGGGTGAGCCGGCGATCGTGGTGATGGGGGCAGTGATAGCGAATGCGATCTATGATGCAACTGGTGTGAGGATGTTCCGTTTGCCGATGACGGAGGAGAGGATCAAGAAAGCAGTAAGCAGTATGCAGTAAGCAGTGAACGGCAAACAGTAGAAGCAGATGTCCCGAGATCACGCCATCCACGCGAAGGAGGTTCTATGGAACGAATAACCGAATTGTTCGTTGTGGTTGAAGACCGGCCTGGTGCATTGGGGGAGTTGCTGGGCCATCTCACCAAGGAAAAAATCAATATCGAGGCGATCGGACTTTTTCAGGATATTGCGAAGCTTTCTGTTTCGGATACGGATCGGGCGTTCAAGATTCTTACGAAACACAAATATCAAATTGAACGCCGGAAAGTCCTCAGGATCGATCTGGACCACAAACCCGGAGCGTTTGCTCTCGTGGCCTCAAAACTTGGTGCTGCCGGAATCAACATTGATTACTGTTATGCGACGGTAGCAAAGGGGGAGAAGAGTGCATCGGTGATCATTGATGTGAAAGACCTGGACCGGGCAATGTTGGTGCTGGCGTGATAGAAGTCCGACTTCTCCTACGTAAAAAGTCCGACATCCGCATGGGATACCTTCTTGCAGATGTCGGACGTTGGCCTTCTGACAAACAAAAAACCCTGCCTTGTGAGCAGGGTTTTCTGTTTATGGTTCGATCTCGTGTTAGACAACAGAGACGTTCTTGGCCGCGGGGCCTTTGGGGCCTTGCGTGACTTCGAACTGCACCTGGTCGCCTTCATTCAGAGTCTTGTAGCCTTCGCCAACAATTTCTCTGAAGTGGACGAACACATCTTCGCCGCCTTGACGTGAAATAAATCCGAAGCCTTTTGCTCCGTTGAACCATTTGACTGTTCCTTTTTCCATGGAATCAGTCCTTTCGAGTATTGATAACGCCTGGACTCTACCGCCAGGCAAGGTGTACGCCGAACAGACAAACATCACTTCGTGCTCTGAATTCTCTTCAGAGCGATCATCCTTTGCCTGACGACGTTTGTACCTTGGAAGGTGTGCGTGCGGTTCAGCAGCGGGACTTTGAAGATGTGCAGACGGTGTACTGTTATTTGACGTGTATAATATAGCAATTCCCCGAATCACTTCCTAATAAAATCTCTGAAAAAAAGAAGGTGGCGCGATCTCGAGTGGAAGGTCGAAAATCGCGGAGAAACGCCTTTTCCGTTCTGTTCTGGCAAATTCATTGGGTTGAAAGGGGAAAACCAACTTCTTACATTCATCACATCGGAAGCAGTTCTTTGATATCAACTCATGTCCAACGACCAATGGAGGACCTATGGCACACTCCTATGAAGAACTCAGCGTCATGACCGTCACGCGGCTGCGTGAAATCGCCAAGGGGATCGAGCACGAGGCGGTGAAGGGTTTCAGCACGATGCATAAAGAGAAGCTTCTGCCGGCAATCTGTACAGCCCTTGGGATTGAAGCCCACGCGCATCACCATGTCGCAGGAATCAACAAAGCGGCGATCAAGCAACAAATTCGCCAGTTGAAAGCATATCGGGATGAGATTCTTGCGAAGAAGAGTAAAGATGAACTCAAACCGGTTCTGCGAAAGATCCATGAGCTGAAGAGGGAACTGAGAAAGCATTTGGTGTGAAGGGGGTGTGGGGAATGCGGAGTGTGGAATGGGGAATGAGGGAGAGAAAAGCAACTATGCCGATTTCGGCCAGCGGTTTGTAGGTCGGGATGTTATTCCGACTAGCCTAACTCATCCCCTTCCCTTCTCTTGGAAAGAGAAGGGAGTCGCCTCGAAAACAATGGAACCCAGGTTCGAAATAACTGCGCCGCCGGAATTTCGGGGATGTGGGGTGGTGCCATCCTGTGTGTTTATTTCACGACGGCGTCACGATATCGCCAAGATCGCAGTCCGGTTGCAAGAGTGAAATACGGGTCGTGCGTTGGAAGGCGTACGTTGTGGGGCTTAAATTCCGGCGTAGGATTTTTCCCGCAACAATAATATTTATGAAAGAGCGGGATCCCGTAAGGCGGGACTTTGCTTTTTTCTTTTCTAAAAAGGAAGAAGAACTACGTTGAAGATGGTTGAGTTTCATCCACCGCCGCAGTCTCCACCAAACCAAAGAACTTGAAACCTGAAACATGTCCCAAAGGGATGCCTTCGGCAGAACCTGAAACAGCCACCGTCTTGTCCTACCTTTCCTGCAGCATCCGCAGCTCCGCATCTGCCTGGCGCAGCCTTAATGCGATTGCGTGAGCGAGCCGCGCAAAAATCTGCACCCCAAACTCGGCACTCGAATGCGACAATTCGTTAAGCCGGGAACGGGAAAGAACGTAGAGATCGGTACGTCCCTTGCTGATGGCATTGGCCGATCGCTGACCCCTGTCCAGAAACGCCAGCTCTCCAAAAAAATCTCCCCGGCCGATCGTCGCAAGGTGATGGAATTTTCCCCGCTCAAGCGGAAGCATGATGCGAACCGCACCGCGTCGGACAAGAAAAATCTCGTCACCTTCGTCCCCCTGTTTGAAAACGAACTCTTCCGGACCAAACGAGCGTTCTCCGAGGAATCCCTTCAGTGTCTGTACTGTCTTTTCGTCAAGTCCACGAAAGAGCTCAAACTCCATCACGTCGAAGAGGTGCTCCTCCTTCCTGCCGGTTCCGGCCGATTCGAGTATCCGTTCTTCAATCCATTCGAGCGCCCCATCGAGCGTTTCAGAAATCATCACACCGGCGCCTTCTTTGACCACCCCGAGCCGGAGCAGATAGTGCTCGAAATTCCTCTGATCGAGAAGGCCTGAGGGCATGCCACTGAAGAGGAGCTGTCCGTTTCTTTCCTTGAGTCTGTCATGCATCTGCTCAAACAAGTGGGCCGCAGTGTAATCCATGGATTGTACGCGCCGCAAATCCAACAAAATGAACCGTTTGGTACGAAGATCGGGCTCGAGGAGTGAAAAGAGCTGATCGGTCGTACCGAAGAACAGGTTTCCCTGCAGCTCACAAAACACTCCCTGGTCCCCGAACTTCTGAAGAATCTCCCGCTCGTGGGTTCTTCGCCTCGTCTTGGATGAAACCTCATTGAGATAGTGCTTGCTCCGGATCACCGATCCGCGGATCTGATCTCTGATGAACAGCAGAATCGCCAGAGCAACTCCGACGCCCGATGCAGCGATGAGATCGACAGTGATTGAGACCAGCACCACTCCTGCAATGACCGCAAAATCAAGACGCCCCTCCGGCGACCGAAGAAGCCGAAACATGCTGCGATCGAACATTCTCCACGCAATGACGAGCAGAATGCCGGCCAGGGCGGCGATTGGCACCCATGCGATGAGCCTTCCGAGAAGCAGGAAAGCGAGAATCACGACCCCCCCCTCGATGATCCCGGCCCGGGGGGTCTTTCCACCGCTTGTCACGTTGACGAGCGTTGGGCCCATCGTTCCTGCCCCGGGCATTCCACCGACGAAAAATGATGCAAGGTTTCCTATTCCCTGGCCGACCAACTCACGATCTGAATTGTGACGGCGGCGCGTAAGGGCGTCAAGCGCAACACATGTCTTGAGGGTGTCGATCGAAAGCAATACAGAAAGGGTGAGCGCCGGAATGATGATTAGCCGGAGAGAGGTGACATTGATGACAAAAAGAGAGCTCGCCTGTTCCCCGATTGCTTCGATGAAAGAACCGGTCGCGTGAATGGGGCCGATAACGAGCGGATTATTACTCACCGTCAGAAGGCCCGGTGAGAACGCAGAAAGGGCGAAGTAGGACGCTATCCCGCCTGAAAGCCCAATGATGGCAGGGGGGACTTTCTTGGTGATCCTTGGTGCAAAGCCCATGAGGAGAATTGTGACAATTCCGACAACAACGCCTTGCCATTGCCAAAGAGCCGGAGTCCCAAGGCCATGCCAGAGCGAGACCTCTTGAGGGAGACCGAAGAGTTTCGGGAGTTGTCCGAGGGCGATGAGCACCGCGACGCCAGAGAGATATCCGCTCACAACGGGGAAAGGGATGAACTTAATAAGCCGTCCGCCGCCGAGGGTCCCGTACAGAACCTGGAGTCCGGCAGAGAAGAGACCCGTCAAGGCCAGAAGAGGAAGAATGGCCGAGGGTGGGAGCCCTCCGCCGACCGTACCTGCGAGCAACCCGGCGGCCATGGCTGAAAGGACCGCGGCCGAGGGTGCACAGGGTGCCGAGATGAGGCCGCGCGTGCGGCCGACGAGCGGTGCAACGATTCCGAGGGCTGCCGCACCAAGCATTCCAGCCAGGGCTCCCGCTCCGGCGTACTCGGCCCCCAGCACAGTGTACGTGAGGACACCAAAGGCAATGGAAGAGGGGAGTGCAACGAGCATCGCCGCGAGCCCGCCCCACAAGTCGCCCGCGAGTGAGGGGTTCTCATCTTTCGATTGTACTGCTGCTGCCATGGGGCTCCGAAAAGAAATCCGTTTACAATTCTACTAAGAACGTTCGCTGGAATCAAGCCAATTGACCAGAGACGAATCGATTCCTATCTTGTCCGAGACCGATCCAGAGGGCAGTTTCCATGAAGAACAACCTTGTCATCCTCCTTTCCTTCCTTCTTTGTTCTGCGCTATTCAGTCAGACGCAAACCATTGTCCTTGTTGCGTACTACAGCGAACAGGGGCACACGAAAGCACTGGCCGAAGCCGTCGCCGTTGGCGCCAGATCCGAGTCTGGTGTCACAGTCGTTCTGAAATCTGTAACGGAAGCAACAACGGCTGATGTCCTTTCGGCGGATGCCATCATCGTTGGGAGCCCCGTTTTCAATGCCGCGGTCGCACCTGCCGTTCAACAGTTCATCAATTCCTGGCCGTTCAAGGATGCTCCCCTGAAGGATAAGATCGGTGCGGCATTTGCGACCGGCGGAGGAATTTCTGCCGGAGAAGAATTGGTCCAGATGAACATCCTCCATTCGATGTTGATTTTTGAAATGATCGTTGCCGGCGGACCCGACTGGAGAATGCCGTTTGGCGCTTCTGCTATCACCGATGAGTCCCCTTTTGATTCTCAAAACGCGACACTGAGGTCTGAATTTATTGAAAAAGGGGAACTCCTTGGCCGCCGAATCGCTCAACTGGCACAACGGATGAAGAAAACGCGGTAACTGTACCATTCCGGTTCACAAGTCTGCGCATGGTTCGTTCCAAAGAAAAATAATCTGCGGTCATGGTTTTTCTCTCACATTCTTTGTTACTTTAGTGATCATGGACTTCGACCGATATCCCTGGGCAGTTCCTATTGTTTCCCTTGTTGGAGCAGGGATCATCATCGGTGTCGACTACGTCGTTGCTTCTTATATTCAATTCCCCGTGCTGTTCCTCTTCCCCGTCATGTTCGCGGCCTGGTACGGGGGAAGATCGTGGGGATTCGTCTTTGCCGTCACGCTTCCCCTCTCCCGGCTCTATTTCTCGACAGTCTGGAGCTTCCCCGAAAGTCTTGTTGTATCAATGACCAATGCGGTAATCCGAATCTCGGTTTTCATACTCGTTGCCTTCCTGGCCGATCGGGTTGCATCGCAGACTCGCGAACTGCAGCGGGAAGTAAAGAAACTCGAAGGACTCCTTCCGATCTGCAGTCACTGTAAAAAGATCAAGAGCGATGAAGGTCATTGGACGGTCATGGAACGATATATCTCGGATCATTCTCAGGCAGAATTTACCCATGGAATCTGTCCCGATTGTCTTGAAAAGCACTACCCGGATATCTCAGCAAGAATGAAGGAAAAAGGGATCGGGGCTCAATAAGAGTATTCTCTTTTTCCCCCTCCAATGCTGCAAGGGAGGTCATATGAAAACCTATCTGAAACGTATTCTCCTCGGCGTACTCCTCTTTGGTGTCATCACTGGATTCTCGGCGCAGTACAAATCGGAGCGGAGGGTTGTTCTTCCAGCCAACGAAATCCACGAGGGATGGTTCTTCGCAGCGGGGAGCGAAGTGGTGATCGATGGTACCGTCAACGGCGATCTTTATGCTGCCGGAGGAATAGTCGAGATCAACGGAACTGTGAAAGGAGACGTTCTTGCTGCAGGAGGCCAGGTGGTGATCAACGGCATTGTGACTGAAGATGCCCGCGTCACCGGCGCCGTCATAAGGATTGAAGGCGCGGTGCAAGGTAACTGTACCGCCGCAGCCGGCACTGTCACCCTCGCCAGGTCCGGAAGTGTAGGGGCCAATCTTCTTGCCGCGGGGGGCAGCGTCCGCATTTCGGGTCTCGTTGCTCACCAGGCCCTTGTGTCAGCGGGTGAAATGACCGTCGGTGGGACTATAGGAGAGGACCTTCGCTTCTACGGCGATGAAATTTCGGTCTATGAAGGGGCGGAAGTGAAAAAGGATCTTCATCTGTTTGTGAAGGATTCGAGCAAGACCGACATTGCCCCGGGAACTGTCAAGGGTTCTGTCACAACCCACATCGTTGATGAGGGGATTCCGAAGGTCGGACCTTTTCGAATCGTCGGCAGGATATTCTATTCCCTCATGTTGATCGCAACAGCCCTCGTGATTGTCCTCCTGTTCCCCGGACACGTGCGCTCTGCCGGTACCATGATGTTCCGCAGCACTGGCCGGACGATTCTCTGGGGCATCGTCGGACTCATCGTCGTTCCCGTTGCATCCGTGCTGGCTATGGTGACGGTCATCGGACTTCCGCTGGGGATCCTTGTCCTTCTCCTGTATGCGTGGTTTATCTTCCTCTCCCAATTGAGTTTTCCGGTGTTGTTCTGGGAGCTCATCGGAGGAGAGGATGACGCGCGAGGCTGGAAACTCTTCTGGCCGATTGCGGTCGGAGTGGTGATCGTCCAACTCGTGATGGTGGTACCCTATATTCGCCTTCTCGTCTTCCTTGCCGGCATGATCCTTGGCATCGGAGTCCTCGTGATTCTCATAGCCCGCGGACTGCAAACCACCACGAGACAATGAACAAGATGAATCTTAGAACAACAATCATATTGAGATATTACCCATGATTCCCTTGGGTGTATCAGGCAGATTCCAAGGGTTTGTTGACGTACCACGGCCGATCAAAAAATCTCTCACTGAAGGGAACACCATGAGACAGAATTTGTCAACGAGAATCTTCCTTTTAGTTTCATTCGTACTTGCCGGAGCGCTTGCCGCCAATGCCCAGCAGAAGAAACAGATGACTGCGGATCAGGTTTTCCGAAATGCGGAACCGCGCGTTCTCGAGAGCCTGCCATCAGTCGTACGCTGGCTGGATGACACGCACTATCTGGTAATGAAGCGGGTGGAAGGACAACCGAGGCCGAGTATGGTGTCCGTCGACGTCAAAACCGGAAAAGAGGCCGAATACAAGGGTTTTGGACAGTATGAGAGTATTGCCGGTGAAGGGTGGAATCTCGCAAGCCCCGCTTCGACCAACGATGCAAACACGCGAGCCGTCTACGTTAAAGACAACGATCTGTACTACCTTGACACGGAAGCAAAGCAGTTTAAACGACTGACCGAATCGAAGGATGAGGAAAAGAATCCGACTCTTTCGCCGGACGGAAAGTTCGTGGCATTCACGCGCAACAACGATCTGTATGCCATTGACGCTGCGGCGGGAAAAGAGTTCCGATATACTTCCGACGGAGCCGATGCAGTATACAGCGGTTGGGCCGCGTGGGTGTACTTCGAGGAAATTCTCGGCCGGGCCTCACGATATCGGGCGTTTTGGTGGTCCCCGGACAGCAGGAAGATTGCCTTCTACCGTTTCGACGAAAACAAGGTGCCGGTGTTTCCAATCTACAGCTCCGAAGGACAGCACGGATTCCTCGAAAACCAACGCTACCCGAAGTCGGGAGATACGAATCCCGAGGTGCGGGTGGGAGTCGTTGCCATCGATGACGGCAAGACAACATGGGCCGATTTCAATGAAAAAGATGATCAGTATTTTGGAACCCCCTTCTGGACTCCCGACAGCAAACAGCTCTGGGTCCAGTGGATGAACAGGGGACAGGACAATCTTCGGATCTATGCGGTGGATCTGCAAACCGGGAAAAAGACTCAGGTCTATTCTGAAAGCCAGCCGTCGTGGGTTGATTGGCTGGAGGAAATCAATTTTTTGAAAGGCAATAATGGATATGTCATCAAATCCGACAAGGACGGGTGGATGCATATCTATTACTACGATATGAAGGGGAACCTGAAGACTCAGGTGACAAAAGGAAAGTGGGGAGTCTCCGGTATTTCGTATGTGGATGAAGATGACGATCTGGTTTATTTCACCGCACGCAAGGAAACTTCCACACGAACGGATTTGTACAAAGTCGGTCTGAACGGCAAAGGCATGACGAGACTTACGTTTGGTCCTTCTTCACACTCAGCCCGGCTCTCGACAAAGGGAAGCTACTTTGTCACAACCTATTCAAATGTTGCAACACCCTCGATGATGGGGCTCTACAACAACAAAGGGAAACTCGTGCGGGAGCTGGGGAACAGCAAGGGGAAGGAGTTCGACAACTACGACATCGCGAAAGTGGAACTGTTTACGATCCGCACTCCGGACGGATATGACCTGCCCGCGGTCTGGACGCTGCCCGTGAATTTCGACTCCAACAAGAAGTACCCGGTTCTTATCAGCATCTATGGAGGACCGAGCGCCGGAACAGTGTACGACACGTGGAGGGGGACCGGCGGCCAATGGCTTGCACAGGAGGGAATGATTCAGATGTCGGTGGACCACCGCGCATCGGGACATTTTGGGAAAGAGGGTGTCGCTTTGATGCATCGGAATCTCGGGAAGTGGGAGATGAATGATTACATCGAGGCGGTGAAGTGGCTGCGGACAAAACAGTTTGTCGATGCGACGAAAATATGCATTACCGGCGGCAGCTACGGCGGATACACGACCGCCATGGCATTGACATTCGGGGCGGACTACTTTACGCACGGCATTGCTTCCTCTTCGGTGACCGATTGGCAGCTGTACGACACGCACTACACGGAACGCTTCATGGATACACCTGCAGAGAATCCTGACGGATACAAAGCAGGATCGGTGATGACGTATGTCGATAAGTATAAGGGGATGTTGCGGATCGTTCATGGGACCATGGATGATAACGTGCATATGCAGAACAGCATTCAGCTGGTCGACAAGCTGGAAGAGTTGGGCAAGCACTTTGAGCTTATGGTCTACCCCGGCGGGCGGCATGGCTGGGGCGGGGGAAAGGCCGTTCATTCAAGAAGTGAAGGGATGCGTTTCTATTACAAGTATTTGCTGGAGAAACCCTACCCGGAAGACCTCTTTGCGACACCTCCGGGGGCCGGACGGGGACGAAGATAATCGGGTAGACAAAGAGTAAAATCTCCGTTCGTCTCGGTACTGTAAGGCGAACGGGGATTTTCTTTTTCGTTTCTAACTGAAATGGATGCTCAACGGATTGTACGAATTGCCGGGCTTCTTTTGCTCACGGTCGCCGCGTCGGTTTCGTTTTCTCAGACCGGCCCGTTCACCGTGCAAGTGCGATTTGGAGTTATCGACACAACCTGTTATCCGAGCTGCGACCATCCCACTGAATGGAGTCTGGAGCTGTTCGCGGACATCTACGACGCGAATGGCATCCTCGTTCCCCCCTCGAGCAGCTATCTGTATGAATGGGGGAGCGATTTCTGCCGGGGGTTCGGCTTTGGATACGGGTGGGCTGTTGGGATGGGCCTCTCGGCGATTCATCCGGATGGAAACAAGGTGAAGAACGAGCCCGGATGCTGCCAGCTTTGCCCTTATCAGACATATCGGGTTGGAGTGCGGGTCACGATCAATGGCACGACCGTTGCCAGTCCGATCATTCGAATTCCCGACGGTTCTCAGACTCCGGTGGCAACGAGTCAACCGGCATATCCAAATCCCCTGAAACTCAGTTCCGACCGGCCGCTGACTCTTCCTCTTCATCCCACCACTCAGGAAGTCGCCGCGGTGTTCATATTGACGGCTTCCTTTGACCTTGTTCTCGCCAGGGATTATCGCGTCGTTGAATCATTTGGGGTGTATTCCGTTTCCGTTCCCGCTTCCGACCTGAGAACTCGCCTGCAATCAGGCATTCATTTCGTCGTCGCTCGGCTGAACGGAGAAGAATATCGCTGGAAAGTCGCCTTTATCCAATGAATGCGGGTTGATTTTCCTCGGCTGGTTTTCTACTTTGGTTCATGAGGTTTGATGGTTCATGGGTTGAAAGGAGAGGCATGCGATACTCCTTGAGATGGCTCTTAACCGCACTGAGTGTGTGGGCTCTTGGGTGTCAGGATGAGGAGATGCCGCCTGTGTTTTCTGGCGCACCCCCCGTGCAGGAATCACAATCGGATAGCGCGGTGTTTACCGAAACTGTCGACCTCATCGTGGGGGCTCAGGTGTTTCGCAGTGTTGATGTCATTGGGACGATCCATTTTGCGGTCACTCCGGCTGCTGATTCAGTGATTGCGGGGAAACGTGCCGCGACAAAGCCATACGAAGTCTTTGTTCACACCGAGATGCGGTTTCGACGCTCGCAGGATTACACGATGACCCAGAGTTGGAGCGCCGGCGGCAAGTCGGGGGACAGGGTGATGCTGGATGAAGGGACGATGGCGCTTCTCACAAAGTCCTATCAAATCTGGTCTATTCCCAACGAAGCGTACATCAACATCACATACGGGGTTACCCTCACTTCTGTCGGCCTTCGGATCCTCTGGGTCAGCTATGAACCTCTTCGCAAGGAGTCCGGTATCTTTGACTTGATCCCACCTTGATGACCAGAGAATTGCATTGATTTGGCCAGTTGTTTTCTCTACCTTCCTCCACGCCGTCTTTCCAGCTTTCCTCCCAGTGCTGCAGGTTCTATCGTTTGCTGTTTCCGGAAGTGATGGAGAAGGATTCTTCCGGGCGTCCTGACTGTACTCCGCTGAATCCTCTCTCGAACGAAGTCGATTTCTCAAAATCGAAGTCATCTTTTTCGGTCACGAAGTGATGCCTCATCGTGATTTCGTTTGCTCATTGTGAGACATCATTTCGCGTGTCGAATAGTACAATCCGCAGGAAGAAGCAAAGAGTCGATGAATCATTGAACAACTCAAGAGCCTCGAAAGTATGAAGTCTCATCACACAATCATACTTCTTCTTTCAGCGGTTCTCCTCCCGGGCCTTCGTAT
>DATECW010000062.1:0-11561 GCA_035286705.1 Bacteroidota bacterium | reverse complement strand
TGCCGACAGTTGCATCCGATACAATCCCGACCGCGCAAAAGTCCGTTTCCTCCCCGCTTCGACGTACAAGATCTTCAATACCATGGCTGCATTGGACGCAGGTTCGATTCCGGATGACTCCACCGTTTTGAAATGGGACAGGGTGAAACGCAGTGTGAGTGCCTGGAACCAGGATCAGGACATGCGGACCGCGTTTCGGAACTCAACGGTTTGGTTCTACCAGGAACTCGCACGACGGACGGGTGAAAAGCGACTGCGCGACATGATGAAGCGTGAGCAGTACGGCAACGCCAACGATTCCGGGGGCGTTGACATGTTCTGGCTTACAGGTGGGCTGCGGATTTCAGCGAATGAACAGATCGATTGTCTTACAAAGCTGCATCATCGCACACTCGGCTTTTCAGGGCGCGCACAAGACATTGTTTGCAGCATGATGCTTCTCGAAAAGAAGGATCATCACACACTGCGCGGTAAGACCGGTTGGACTGAACAGGACGGAAACCAGATAGGATGGTTCGTCGGGTTCGTCGAGCGCAAGGACGAAACGTACGTGTATGCCCTCAATCTCGGGAGCCCCGATCCCGATTTTCCCATGCGCGAGGCGAGGGTGGAGATTCTCAAGGGAGTTTTGAAGGAGCTTGGAGTAGCTAAGTAGTGCTTGCCTGCCGAAGCTGTTGTACAGCGTAGGCAGGGAGTATGCGAGAAACTGAGAATACCGGTATTGGTGTCTCCCCCTTGCTCCTTGCTCCCCGCTCCTCTGCCCCCTCGCTCCCCTGCCCACCTCTTGACATCCACCCCTTCCCTCCGTACCATTTCATTGTCCGATTATTCGTGGGGATATTCGGACAAACGACCTTCCGATGCGCCACGCCACAGGGAATTCCACAATACAAGAACAGCAATTGGTCACCGCCGATTGAAGAATCCTTCCTGGGATCATTGATACAAAGGAGAACATGGAAGAGACAACTGATCGCATCAATCGGGCATTAGCAGGTGAAGAGGCTCGGGCCGAGCGATTTGCCAACTACGCCCGCCTTGTCGTCCTCGTTATTCTCACTGTTGTCTTGCTTCTGAACGTCGGGTCTCTGTCGGTCGAGGCAACCCTGATGAATGCATCCGCCCTCTTCATCGGCTATGTGTATGGATTTGTCGTCTTTTTCCGGATTCGTCGACGCGGGTATCATCCCCTCATGAAGTACCACACCTCTTGTCTTGACATTCTTCTGGTGTTTCTCCTGCTGTTCCTGTATACGAGAATCGAGATTCCGGCGGTTGCACTCAAAAATTATGTCTTCTACGTCGTCTTCCCGCTCATCGCTCTTACAGTATTCCGCTACGACCGAAAGCTTACCCTCACCGCCGGCGGTCTGGCGTTCGTGCTGTACCTCGTCCTGATTCTCTATCTCTTTGTGTCCGATCGGGTCAAGTTTACATCCGGCGGGTACGAGGAAGAGTTATTCAGCACCGGCGTGACGTATGTGGGACAATTGACAAAAGTCCTCATTTTGGGCGGATATGTGCTCCTCCTTTCTTTCCTTGCACAGTATTCCCGACGTGTGCTCGTCAAGCTTGTCAGGGAAGAATCAAACCTCCGTCATCAGAAAGAATTGACAGAGTGGGAGTTGAACGTCGCGTCCGAAGTCCAATCAACGTTGATCCCCCGCACTTTCCCTCAGATCGAGGGGCTTGACTGCTTTGCGACGGTTCAACAGGGCAGGTACGTCGGCGGTGATTATTGTGATTTCCTCAAGTTGGATGATCACAGAATTCTGATGGTCACAGCGGACGTTTCCGGAAAGGGAGTTCCGGCTGCATTAATCATGGCTGAGGTACGCGCATCGATTCAACTTCTCGCTTCGACAAGTATTGATTTGGAAGCCCTTACGCAGAGATTGAATACGCTTCTCCATGAGAGCACGACGAGAAAAGATTATGTTACGTTTTTTGTCGCTGTGATAGATGTTGCTCACAAGACCCTGTGCTATGTCAATGCCGGCCATCCGCCTCCGATGATCTGCGCGGGAGGAACGATTCGCTCACTCTCACAACGAACAATAGCCCTCGGTCTTAATTCTTCCCTACCTCAGCTCAGCGCGATCGATTTGGAGTTTTCCCCTGGGAGCATCATTGTCGCCTACACCGACGGCCTTCTTGAACAATCGAATCCCGAGGGAGACCAATTCGGCGAAGAACGACTCCGGCGATTCATTCAAACACACGGCAGTTTCGATGCCCGGTCATTTGTCGAAGAATTGTTGGCTGAGCTCAGGGAGTTCGGGAAGGGACGGCAATTTGGCGACGACGTCGGCATAGCCGCTGCCGCATTTTCCAGAAACACATTATCTCACAACTAAGAACTGGAGACAACAATGTTCATCCTGCTGCTTGCCGCTAATCTTATTTTGGCATTCCTGGTTTGCGCTATTGTGGTCAGGATCTTTCGCACACCGCTCGACAAGATCCTGCAGAGACTTGTGGGAGAGGATATCTATGGTACCTGGACCAAGTACATGATATTTGCGATTTACGTTGTTGGGATTTCGGGCGGAGTGAGAATTTGGGATTTGGAGAAATATATTACGCCTGGAAAAGACGGGGCGATCCTGGAACTCACGTCGGATCGATGGATACTTGAAATCTATGGAACGGTTATTGGGACCTTGCAGAGTAATGCATGGATGCTGCTCATCTTCTTCCTTTTTGCGCTGATAGCTTTTGTCATTGTCAAAGGGCGTGAAATCAAGAAGCACTCAAAACGCTGAGAGGAATCATGCAGAAATTTCCGGACACAGGAGGAATTACCTGTTTTGATTGATCCTGTAAAAAAAGGCATGCGTTCCACCCTGATTGGCATCGTGGCCAATGCACTGCTTGCAGCGATAAAAGGCGTCGCGGGAGTGCTGGGGAATTCCTATGCCCTCATCGCTGATGCAATCGAGTCAACCACCGACATCGCGAGTTCTCTTATTGTCTGGGGAGGCCTGAAGATCTCCGCTCTTCCCCCCGATGCCGACCATCCTTACGGCCACGGAAAAGCGGAACCACTGGCGGCGACAATTGTTGCCCTCACTCTCATCGCCGCTGCTATCGGGATTGCTGTCCAAAGTGTCCGCGAAATCATCACTCCTCATCATGCACCGGCACCATTTACCCTCGCCGTCCTTGTGCTCGTTGTCGTCACCAAAGAAACTCTGTTTCGTTTTGTGTTCAGGATTAGCAAGACCGTCAACAGCACGGCTGTCAAGAGCGATGCGTGGCATCATCGAAGTGACGCTATCACATCCCTTGCGGCTTTCATCGGAATCTCCGTTTCCCTCATCGGCGGCGTCGGGTACGAAAGCGCCGACGATTGGGCGGCCCTCTTTGCTTCGGTCATCATTCTCTTCAATGCCTATCGCATTCTCCGACCGGCTGTCAATGAAGTCATGGATGCAGCTCCGCCCTCATCGGTGGAAAACGCGATACGAAAAGTCGCTCAGGATGTTCCTGGAGTCATCGCCCTCGAGAAATGTTTTATCCGCAAAATGGGATTTTCCTACTACATCGATCTGCATGTCACCGTGGACGGATCTATCTCCGTTCGGAAAGGCCATGATATTGCACGACAGGTCAGGGAAGCACTGCGGCAATCGAATCCATCCATCGCAGAAGTTCTTATCCATATCGAGCCGTCGGACTTGCTCAATGAGTGAATTGGTTGTGGCCTGGATTGAGGCCCCAATGAGGTCACAATGAAGGACATCGAACTCACACCCAAGAAACGACGGAGGAGAGCGGCATGCTTTGGAAATATTTTCTGGCATGGTTTCCCATGGTAATTCTGGCGATCGGAAATGGGAGCTTGAGAGAATTCGGCTACAAGCCATATGTAGGCGAACTGCCGGCCCATTGGCTGTCGACCGGCACATTCATTCTCCTTCTTTTTGGATATCTATGGGCAATTGGAAGAAAATGGAGAATTGAGTCGACCCGCTTGGCCCTGCAAATCGGGGCGATGTGGCTGGGAATGACGATCGCGTTTGAATTCGGATTCGGCCATTACGTCATGGGTCATCCATGGAGCAAGCTCCTTCATGATTACAATGTTTTCGAAGGACGACTCTGGACGCTCGTTCTGATTGCGATCGTTGCAGGACCTGTCGTCATGGCTCGCTCTGAGAGAGTGAATGCGGTACCATAACCCTGACTATACCCGGAGACATTGTCACCACACAGGTTCATCGAGGACTTTCCTATGAAATCATTCATTGCAGTGTTTTGTCTGTTCATGATCCCAGCGACAACCCTCATCGCGCAGGAAGAGACCCTTCTCGGGATGGAAGATGCCGAACATGGAGGGTATGGAGGCGTCGTGGTGAAGTTCACTTCCATCAACAACCAGTTTGCCATCCTCGTCGGCGGCAGGGGTGGTTGGATCATCAATCACGCATTCGTCCTTGGCTTTGGCGGATACGGGCTGGTGAACAATATTCCGTCACACATCGTCGGACCATTCGGAGAGCGTTTCGTCGAATTTGGCTACGGAGGCCTTGATCTGGAATATGTTTTCGACTCCGATCGCCTCATCCATCTTTCCCTCCATGCATTGATCGGCGGAGGGGGTGTCCGGTACCGCAGCGCATGGGAAGATGACATGTGGGAGAATGATTCGCACCAAACATACGATGCGGTCTTTGTCGCAGAACCGGGCATGAACCTCGACCTGAATGTTATCCGGTGGTTCCGCCTGAGTGCTGGGGCGAGCTACCGCTTCGTGCGCGGAGCGACATCGGGCGTATCCACCAACAGGGACTTGAGCGGGCCAACGGCCCAGTTGACATTCAAGTTTGGGAAATTCTGAAGGATGCATCCCTGCTTGACGGCATGAAATCCCCTATAAGGATTTGATTTGTGGAATGAGTTCCGATTGGGCTTTGTGCGGGACTTCAGCGTCGGAAACATGTCGGCGCTATTGTCCAGTGCGGCGTCCCGCAGGTCTCCATGGAAAAAGAACGGACTCCGTTCGGAATTTTCTCATGAAGTTCGCGATATTGAGTAATGAAGCCCAGGAACAGCCTCCTCCGTTTTTCCTCCATCCTCGAAAAATCAAAGAGCAAGCTTTGGGCCAGCCAGGTCGGCGTACCTGCACATTGTGTGCGGGCGCTGGCTGATTCGTCGTCGAGGCGGGTCTGGTGCTCGATCAGCGGATCACCCGAATGGCAATGCGCCCTCTTGCCTGTCGGGGAAGGATCCTTCGTCATCTCTGTGAACAGAGCCCTCTGCAAGAAACTCAAACTTCAATACGGGATGAAAGTCGAGGTCGCTCTCAGAAAGGATGAAACCAAGTACGGCCTCCCGATGCCGGCAGAGTTCACGGAATTGTTGCGGCAGGACAAAGAGGCCCACCGATTGATACACGCTCTCACCCCCGGCAAACTCCGAACACTCCTCTACATTGTCGGAAGAGGAAAGAACTCAGACCAGCGTATCGAGCGGGCAGTCGTTATCGTGAGACATTTGAAGGAAAACGGAGGGAAGATCAACTACAGACAGTTGGGGGAAATGATGAGAAAAGGAAAAACGGGAGGGTAGGTTAGAGTTTGGGTCGCGAGTGTGGAGGTTCAAGGTTCATGATTCAACTCAGTCCGTTTGACATGTGACGTCTCACCTTTGACCTCTAATCTTTCACTGCTCCCTCAATCACCACCTCCCACACTGAAATCGGTTGCGCCAATCCCTTCACGATGATCGGCTCCAGTTGACGGGTGGGAACGTGATCCTTTACCAGCTCGTACGTTGCCTGCGAAATCATGATACCCTCAACTGGAGCATTCGATTCCAGTCGCTGGGTAAGGTTGACATCCGCTCCGAGAACGGTGTACGACAGCCTGCGCGCCGATCCCATATTTCCCACGACAACGGCTCCTGTGTTGATCCCGATTCGGATTTTCAGCGGAAATTTCCCCTCCGCCTCCCACTTTGCCTTCAATTCGCGCGTCTTCTGCTGCATTTCGATCCCTGCCTGAACACAGCGAAGTGCGTGGTCGGCCTGCGGCTCGGGATCGCCGAAAAACACCATGAGCCCGTCGCCGATGAACTTGTCCACCGTCCCCTGGTACTTGAAGACGATCTCCACCATCGCCCCGAAGTATTCATTCAGGAGTTTTTGAATTTCATCGGGCGAGAGAGTCGACGAATGAGTTGTGAAACTCTTGATGTCGCTGAACATGATCGTCAGTTCCTTCTTCTGCCCACCGGCCGTGATCATGTCAGGATTCGCCATGATTCGCTTCACGACGGAAGGAGGAAAATAGGCTTCAAACGATCGGCGCAATGCTTCCTTGTTCTTCTCCTCTGTGAAATAATGATAGGCAACAATCGAAAACATACCGAAGACAATAATGAAGACCGATCGAAGAATGTTGATGATAATACCCGAGGTAAGAAATAATCCGAAGGCAATGGCAAGATAACCCAGGAGGAGTCCGACGGTGATCAGAACAAGAGAACGGGAAGAAACCTGAAGAGCCACGAAATAGAGCACGACAAGAACCAGCAACTCGATTCCCAGCATCGGCAATCCAGTGATTTCATTCAGAAATTGCTCGGAGATGATGCTGTAGATGACGTTTGCATGAAGGCCGCTGAGCGGAAAATTGTTGTCGGTGGGAACCGGCCCCACGTCGGCCGAACCGGTCGCAACCTCCGAAACAACGGCAATCTTCCCTTGCAGCTCTTCTCCAAGGAGTTCAAGCTCGTCCCTGTCGTCGGAAACCCTCAGGATTTCCCCAAAATCGTAATGCAGCATACGCTGCCACGGCCCCGCCCAGCTGATCACCACGCTGCACTGAATGTCGACCGGGATGTGAACATCGTGGGGCTGACCTCCCGGGTGGACTGCATCTTTCAGGATGATCTCTTTTCCGGGATTGACATGAATTCGGTCAGGGGTAACTCCGAGGTAATCGCACGCCACTCGAAAAGCAAAGCTCGGATAGTAGGAATCACCGTACCGCACCAGCAACGGCGCTCTGCGAAAAACTCCGTCCCGGTCGAATCGAAGACTCAAATACCCCAGGCCGCGTGAAACTTCTGCAACTTCGGCCATCGTGGCCGTCGGTTTGCTTGCCCAGAACATGTCATCGGGGCTTCCCTCCATGACCACGTCCCATGATGTCGTCTCGAGGTACTGCAAATCAAGAGGGCGGACGGAACCTGTTTCGATCGGTTTCTCTTCTCCCAGGTTGAATTTCAGGCCGAAGTATGCATTGCGCGCTCCCCTCGTTGCATCAACAAGCGACTGGTCTTCCGTAGGATCTTCGCTGACTCGTTTCGGAAAGATATAATCCCAGACCTGTGCAGCCACACCCATGTCACCAAGATTCCGAACGACCTGGGCATAGTGACTTCGGGAGAGGTAGAAGTTCTGGAGATTTTCGATGGTTCTGTCGCTCAGATCAACATGCACGACCGTGGAGTCGTACATGGGGCGAAAGAGGTCCGACTCCGATCGAAACACAAACAGCCGATCGATGATCTGGGCATTCCAGGGCTGAAAGACCGCAGGGAAAATCCAGAAGAGAAGATGAACAAATAGAAAAGAGGCCACAGCAAGTTGCGCCGTGGCCCATTTCATGCGGGTGTTACTGGTGATCAATGGTGAACGTCTTGCTGTAGAAGTTGTTGGCTTTGATTTCCGTGGCTATTGTCGTTACATCGGGCCGCTTGGCTTGTTCGGCCTTGTCGACGCCGCGAATATTGCCCCCGATGGTGACCGGTCGTTCGGCAAGAGTCGTAAACGTTCTGAACTTGCGCTTGACGCTCCGGATCTCGGTAAGAACCTGATCTGCCACCGAGGCTTTGTCGTCTTTCTTTGCCGAGTTGTAATTCCCGATCAGCGCCTCCAGTTCCAGCAAACGCTCGGATGAAGCCAGCAAATAGAATGTCTCTTTTCCGGCGTTCTTGTCGAGCTCAAACCACCCACGGCCTTTCGGAACGTAGTAGTTCTTCCCTACTTTGTAGTCTCCCGAAAACTGACGCACGTCCTCAGGAAACAGAAGCGCTATCTCTCCCTTTGAGCTGTTGTGTATCAGGTAGACATAGCATTCTTTTTTCAATTCGACAACCATTTTAATCTCATCCCCGGTTTTCAGAGCCGTATCACGCGTGATCGGAACAAATTTCTTTTCCTTCCCCACCAACGCTCCGAATCCCCACGAAAAGGCTACGTTCTCCTCAACACCCTGCTGAGGAGGCGCGATTGAGGTTTTCCCCGGGGAGCCGAATCCCGTCAGGAGGAACACGAGAGCAAGGATTCCGCCGATTGATTTCATAACCATCTCCTTCGATTCATTTGTTGATGACTGACATCGGTAATTCTTTGTCGTACGTTGTCTGGCTTCGCGTGGGATTCTGCGCACCGCGCGTTTTCCGTTTTACCTGTTCCTCCACGTATCCCATCATTTCGTTCACCGTGACGACATAATCGTTGTTCGTATCTGCTGATCCTTTGAGGCCATCAAGCAGGTAGTAGGTAAACACTCCATGGCCGAGTTCCGGAAACTCCTGAGAAACTTCCCCCGCTGCACTTGCGGTAAAGACCACCATGCCCTCCTTTGCCCGTGCGAGTTCGGCCAGATACTGATTGATGGGATTCGAACTTGTCACGTCGAGGCCGCGGGTTGCAACATCGGTACTGATCCCTCCGCTGTGACACGCATCCGAGAGGACCACCACTTTCTTCGCCGCGATCTGCCGTGTGATCACAGTTTGAATATCCCACATCGGAAACGCCGTGGTCCCGAGGCGCGTAGGATCGGCATCGTACGTGAGCAAATACAGGTTCTGCGGCCGAGTGGGATCCGGGGCGCCGTGTCCTGCAAAATAGATCACGACAAGATCCTTATCAATGGCCTGCTGGAGAAAATCGATCATCGCGTCGCGCAGGTTCGACAATGTCGCATCGCGGTTGACAAGGATCTTCATATGGTCCCTGTCAAAGCTTCCGCCCTCCGGAGTCTGCAAGAAAGCAGCGAGTGCTTCGGCATCCTTGTCGGCATAGGTGAGTGCCGGGATACCCTTGTTGGCATATTCCGAAACGCCGACGATGACGGCCCAGCGCTGCGGCCCGGTCGACTCCTTACGCGCACCCGACGCAGGCCTGGGAGCTTCGGCCACTGCGGCGGAGAACTTTCGGTTGACACCGACAAGCTTTGTGAACCGTTCGCCCTTCTTACTGACCACGTTCACGGCAATCTGATTGTATCCGACGATAAGAGGCACCTCTTCTTTCACCACGTCTCCCGGTCTGACCTTCAGAGGCCCCCTGCTTTGAACCAGGTCGATCGTGTTCGCGGAAACCGTGTATGATGCAACGTCAAACCACGGTTTGAATTGAATATCAATCGCTACACCTTCCGTTTCGACATTCTCAGCGGGTGCCAGAATTTCGAGGGCTTGAGCACTCGACAGTCGCTGGATATAAAGGGGTTGAAGCGCGGCGTTGTTACTGGCATCAATTGCTTTCACTTCCACTCTGTTCATCCCTACCGCGGCCAGATTGACCGTCGCACTGAATTCCTTTCCTCTCAGGCCGGCTCCTGCGGCAGTCGTATTCTGGACTTTTGGATCGGTCACCACGGCTTTTTGGCCTCCGACAATGACCTCCTTGATGTCGCTTTCGTCGTACACGAGGCCCAGAACCTCATACTGAGTTGCGTACACCCTCGAAGGCGCGTCTTCTGAATACCGCGTGGGGTGAAGAATGGTCAGAGCCGGAGCGGTGGTATCCGGCGGACGCTCCAACACACGCCACGTCGAGACACGTCCTTTTGAATCGGTCGTCACCATGGCATCCTGGGACGTAAACGCCGTAAAGGTCAATGCGGCATCCGATTCACGGATGTTCTTTACCAAGGCGAGAGAACTCAGATCAGAAACCACGAGAGTACTGTCCGCCGATGTCGAGGAAATCCACCGCATCCCCATATCAAATGAGAGACTGCTGATGCGGCCTCGATGAGGTGAAGAGTTCTGTTTCAATGCCCACGTGTCCGTCGCCCAAAGACTGAGAGACCCGTTGACCCCACCGGCCGCAAGAGTCTTTCCGTCAGAGCTGAACTCCAGCACCGACGCCGGCTCGCGGAGCATCACGGTGACATTTGCCTGAACAAGGGCAGAATCAAAAACAAGCAGTTTTCCCGAATTGAGTGAAACGACACCCTTTTTTCCATTCTGATACCACGCAAAACTCGTGATTCGTTCCTCTCCGAGCGAAACCGAGAGAATTCCCTCTCCGGTTGTTCCGTCAACGATTTTCAAGAGGTTGTCCGAACACGACAATACCAGCTGGCCTTCCGAGTTGATCGCAAAATCGAGTATTCCTGCAGTGTGGCCGGTGAAAGACGATACCATCGACGGGCTGCCGGGCATCCAATAGTTGATTTGACCATCAATGCGGGATGTTACCAACAATCCATCCCGGTTCCAGCGAAGTGAAGAGAGAACATTCGGAAGGACGGGATAGGAAAACCGTTCGGCCATTGTCTTCAGGTCCAGAATCTTCAGACCTTTTTCGGCCGAAGTGACTGCCAGGAGGGATCCGGTCATTCCTCCCCGAATGATGGCATTGTTGAAGACTTCCGTTGTGCGGATTCTCTGTACATAGATTTCCTGCTGTGCGAAGATCGATGACGACGTCGCCAGGCACAACGAGATCAATGCAACAAATAGACGATTCATAGAAACCTCCAGAAGACACTATAAAATATCACGTTGCGGCTTGACGGAGTGTGTCCTCTGTCAATGGAATCATGTGGGCGGTGAATAAAACCTGCGGTACGCTTGAAAAATGTTGCATTTTTCCGGTTGAATGTCAAGCTGCCGATTGCAGCACATAAATCGTATCATTCCTCGCCCGCAGTTATCCGTCCACTGCCATGCAATCCCTTGAAGCAATGAACACCATTATTGGGAAGCGATCCTGACTTCCCCGATGAGAAGCATGTTTACACCTTTTATTGCATCTGCATCACCGTTTTTCTATATTTTTCTCATACTCAATTCGACCACACAGGAGTCCCTCATGAAGTGCCTTACCCTCCTTTGCTCCCTCGCAGTGTTTGTCTCCACTCTTTCAGCGCAGGTTCCCTCGGCGCAGGTCACATACAAGGAAAAGTCGGGATTCCTCGGCATGAGCGGACCCATTTCTATCGGCCTGAGATTGAGCAATGAAACGAATCAGCTTCCCTTGACCGATGAGAACGTCAATGCCGGACAATATTACTATTTCCTCGCTTCCCCGGTCGGTGATTGGGAGCTCGATGAGGATTTTATCGAAGATGAACTCCCAAAGATTGCAGTTATCCAGGGAGAGCAGAAGTTTGCGGTGGAATGGAAAAGGGATTTTGCAGAGGGAGACAGTACGCTCCTCCTCGGATTTGGGAAACAGATCCGCATCGATCAGCCGATCAAGATTGAATTCCGCGAAGGCGAAACGGCCAACGAGGCTGAGATGAGAATTCCGCTTGAACTGTGGCCGAAATCCGGCGTGATGAAGGGTCTGGAATCCCTTGCGGCGG
>DATECW010000061.1:0-40367 GCA_035286705.1 Bacteroidota bacterium | reverse complement strand
GTTTCCAGCTCTTCCCCCCGTCTGTCGTGGCGTAAACAGTGTCGTAGGTGGCGGCAAGAATCGAGGATGTGCCGTAAGCCGCCACCGAAATAATTTCGACGTGGTTGAGACCAATACTTCGCCAGGTCTCCCCGTGATCGGTTGACCTGATGACGCCGGAGCTGTCCGTTCCTACAATAAGAGACCCCAACGGATCAATGGCGACGCATTCAACGCCATTTTCATCCTCAAGAAGAGGCTTCCACGTCCGGCAAGAGTCAACGGAGCGGTGAAGAGTACCCACCCGGTCATGACCGGAGTGCAAATCTTCGCCTGCGGAGACAAAATCCACCATTACACAAAGAAACGAATTTGTGTGAGCATCATAGTACAGTTGCTCCACGCGCTCATAGGATTGTGAAATCGGAAGGAGCCTCTTTTCCGCCAACGACAGGCGCATCACTCCTTCATCCATGCAACCCACGTACGCGCTACCCGAAGAGTCCAATGCAAGACACATCGCACGGATTCGTCCGTATCCCATCCCTCCCGGATTGAGACAATCCCAGGTTTCACCTCTGTTCGAGGAAGTCATGATGAATCCTGTCCAACTGGTGGTGTACATCCGATCATGGGTATCCACCACAATGGAGGTGATGTGCAGGTCGGAGAACGACAAGGTGATGTTTTTCCATGAGTTTCCATCGTCGTCCGATCGATAAACACCATTCGCACCTGCGTACAGAGTCCCTCGAGAACCAAACGCCACGCATTCCACATTCGCAGGTGACCAACCGGAGGTCATTTGAACCCACTGTCCGTCCGTTCTCTCCAGTCGAAAGATGCCGCGACTGTAGGTGCTTACGATCAGGCTGCTGTCTACGTCGAACGCAACCGATGTTATGCTTGCAAAAGGCGGCCCCAACGACGACCAGGAATTTCCATGATCGCGTGATTCCATGAGGCCTTTCGACTTGCTCATCGCAAGCAGGTGCCCTCCACTCAGATTCACAAACAGCTCACCGAAGTCCGTATCGCGCTTCTCTGTCCAGCTTTTGCCTCTATCAGCCGACTTGTAGGTCCAGCCGCTCCCCATAATGACAAAGAACTCTCCATTGTCGAGAATATGGATCGTCTGAATGACGTAGGGATATTCGGTTCCGATCGCGGTCCACGAACGGCCGTCGTCCTTTGAAATGAGGATCTTCTTCTTGTCGGTGACCGTAATCGCCTGTCCGTCCCGCTCAAAGCCGATCGCATATATCTTTCCGGCGCCCCCGGGAACTTTTACGTTGGACCATGTTGTGCCAAGGTCACTCGTGTGATACATCGAGTCCGACTTGTCCTTGAAGAGGAGCGAGCCGGACTCTGAAACGAATATCCGCGACCAGACGGAGTCGCTCCTCACCTGAAGGGTCCGCCATGTTGTT
Organism: Bacteroidota bacterium; assembly: GCA_035286705.1. Classification (GTDB taxonomy): domain Bacteria; phylum Bacteroidota; class Ignavibacteria; order UBA10030; family UBA10030; genus JACPLA01. The sequence continues at coordinate 38,958 of DATECW010000061.1, read as the reverse complement.
CCCTCATCGGATGATGCAACCGCACGATAGAGGCCGCTTCCAACCACGCCGACGATAGTGCCTGCCTTGTCACGCCTGAGCGATTTCACCGAGAGGTCCGGATGATACGATTCGACCCAGCCGGTTCCCCGGTCGGTGGAGACGAATAGGCCGCGTGTCGTTCCCGCAAGAATGCGGCCATTGGAGAGAGTGAGCACGGAGAGAACGTCGTCTGCAAAAGGGCCGTTGAGGGCCTTCCAAAGGGTATTCTGAGGATCATGCGCCGCTGCGCCCGATTGAGACGCGGGAACCACTTCCCCTTTGACGGCCAGCGAGTCAACCTCCTGCGACTGCTGTTTCTTGTTCTGACAGCCGGGAACGGCAATGAGGCAACAGGCACAAATCCAACCTACGCGGAAAAGTCGTGAGATCATTTGTTTCGCTCTTCTCCTCATCTACTGAGGATGATCGGCTCATCGATTCATCTGAAGTCCCATTGCGATGTGATACCCCAATGCTCTGTAAGCCTCGAATTGAGCCTCATCAAACCATTGATCCGCCGTCGACTGATGCGGAAACGTGGGATTCTTGGCTTTGTACGCCAGCACATCCGTCGGCTCATCGCCGCTTAATGATGCTTTCATATAAATCAGTTTTCCGGTCTTCTTCTTGTACCGAATCTTCCCTTCAATGAACCGCTTCTTCGAAACACCGGAATCGCCGGGTTTAAGCCCCTCTACGTCGAGATCTTCAATCCCTACTCCCAAATCGACTCTGCATTTTTCGATGGCGTTTCCTAAGTCGGCGAACGTATAATTCCCGTCTGCTCCGGCGTCACTTACTACTATCATATCACATTCCCTGCGCACCAGCTCATACAATCCTAAATTCTCAAAATGACCGCCGTCGGATAAATACACATACCGCCTCTTGTCGCTCGTTAATCCGAACAACTCGAAAAGCAAATGAAAAAGCGTCAAACGGGGAAAATCGTCGTTCGGAGCGAGCCGCTTCGGATTGAAAAACCATTGCCCTAACCGCACATTGAAAACTGTGAGCAAAAACGACACGGCGGAGTTGGTGTGGAAACCCATGTTCGGCGACAACGCCGCTCCCGACATCGCCATGCAGCTCCCAATCTTGAGATCGCCCCCCTTCCGCCAGTCAACGAGCCGTATGTTTTCCTCTCCATGTCCGAAGCTGAGCGGAGTGAAACTGAACGGGATCGCTTTCCGCGTTTGCCAATCCAAACGCTCCGTGGCGCTGATGTTGAGCGTTGTGTTGATGATCGGAAACGGTCCACCATAGCTACTGCCGAAGCCATCGGCAATTGGTATGTCGTCGTTCCGATCAAGTCCGGTGAACGGGTGCGGCTTCCGGTTCGGATTGCTGGCGCCTAAAAAGCACCTCACCAACCGGTTCCGATACATCGCATGCATGGAAAACTCATTGACGTCGACTCTCCATGCGAGTACAAACGAGCTCAGGAGGAGTACTATGGAAATCCCCATATAATAGTAGAGCAACGGAATGCTTCCATCACCGAACATGACGGGGGAGTCCCAGGTGTTGCTTTCCGTCGCGGGGATCATAAAACGACCAACATGCAATGAGATGAACGCAACAAATCCCACGGCGAAAATCCATGGTGCGACTCTCACAAATATCTCTTTTGTGGAACCGGAATCCTTCCCTTCGGTTTCGGGGGCCTTTCCTGCCAGCACGCCTCCAACTGTCGCGGCAAGCCAGCCAAGTATCGTTCCCCCCTCGATCCATTCACTCCATCCGCTCTCCCTGATCAGCCGCAGGAGGCCCGGCAGCTGAAAAGCACTGGCCCAGAGGGCCATCCACCCTATACAGTAAATCCAAAACCAACTCCCAAGCCGGCTCCACCATTCACGCATCTCGTCTGTGAAGTCGGTTCCCGCCAGTCCTATGTGCAGAACAATGACCGCCGAGAACAACATGACCACAACGAACGGCGCTAACAGGTAGAAAAGGGGACTGTCGGCAATGAAGAATCGCAGAAACCAAACGGCCCCATAATAGAAGAGAATACCCCCAAGAACTCCGACGATCGCGAGAATGACCAACGATCCGCCGATCGCCTTGAGAGACTCTCGTTTCTGCTCGGGCGCGCCCGGTTTGAGCATAACCTTGTAAAATCCCCATCCGAATAACCACGCTCCCAGATAGACCACAATTCCCTGGATTGCTGCACTCAAGAGGGATGGAAGAGGATCGGCGCTAGTGGTCCTGACCCAGATGGCAAGCAGAACGGATGACGCGAACACGGGACCGACTACCAGAATCTGTACCCATTTCTGCTCTTTTAAGAACTTATGTTCTTTGAATCGGATGTTGAATGTGTCGATGTAGAGCAGATTATACGCGATCACTGCGACCGCGAGTACCATCAGGGCGAGCGAGGCGGAAAGAAGCCAGTACGAATCGACCGTTGACGGAGAATCGAGTACGGAGAGCAGCGCTCGGGGGATCAGGAGGAGGCCGCAAAGAGCAAGCGTGATGATCAGAAGGTTCAGGACGAGGTTCCTCATGTACGTCGCCACCATCGTCCATGTGTCGGCGCTCAGGATGCCGGTTTTCGGGGTGAGATAATTGCTGTATTGCCGCAGATGCCCGATCTGCTTCGGCTCGTCGGGGCCGCCCACAATGGCCGCGTTCTCCGCCACTTCGGAAAACGGCCGCCAGCGGTTCCACGCCGTCAGCCAGGCGTTGATGTATCCGCCGCCCGAGACGGAGGAGAGGTAGTTGACGGAGCTCAGAAGTCCCTTTTCCGCAAGCGCCTGAAGAACGCCAAGGTTGAAGCTCGCACTCCGGATTCCGCCGCCCGAAAGTGCCAGACTGAATCGCTTCTTCTCATTCCCCGGTTTCCCCTGGCTCTTCCGGGTTTTCCAGATCTCCTTGAGCGCGCGTTGCTCTTCTTCGTGAATGACCTTGAAGGGGACTGTTGTCTTTTGTGTTTTCATAGTTTTTCCGAACTCATCCCCCATTCGACTCTCCCCCTTCTCTTGTAAGAGAAGGGGGTCGGCTTGCCCGCCGAGTTTTTTGGCGGGGGGGTTGAGTTTGAATGACCTGGAATGGTACTGATGTCTGTTTGGTCGTCATGTGAGTTTCCCCATTCTGCCATCCGATGGAATCGGACGGCTCCACTCCCGCGGAGAATCGCAATCCCGCCTTGCGGGATTATGGTCCTCCTTGAATTCTTTAAAGGCGTCCGTTTTCAACGGATGCCGTTGATCCGCCGCCGTCCCCGTTTTCCATATCTCTTTGAGCGCGTGGTGTTCTTCTTCGCGAATATTCTGAAAGGAGACTGTGGTCTTTTGTGTTTTCATAGTTTCTGCCGCCCTTAACATCGCCTCCCCCCTTGAAAAAGGGGGCTTGGGGGATTACGGTTCGATTTCAAGAAGAACCGAATTCAAAGACATTGCTCCTGCGTAGGGGGTTGAGTTTGAATGACCTGGAATGGTACTGATGTCTGTTTGGTCGTCATTGGTTGTTTCCCAATTCCGCCATCCGAAGAATCCCTGCCCGCCTCTCTGTGTGGCGGGGGACAGCTCCACTCCCGCGGAGAATCGCAATCCCGCTTTGCGGGATTATGGTCCTCCTTGAATTCTTTAAAGGCGTCCGTTTTCAACGGATGCCGTTGATCCGCCGCCGTCCCCGTTTTCCAGATCTCCTTCAGCGCGCGGTGCTCCTCTTCACGAATGACCTTGAAGAGGACTGTTGTCTGTTTGGTCGTCATGGTTTTCAAATCCTCCTTAGTCCCCCTTTTTACAAAGGGGGAAAGTCGAACCTACTTAAGAGGTTGATTCTCGGATATCAGTATCAGCTGTCCCTTTTTCTTGGGAGACACTAAACACGCAGGTTTTCAAAAACCCGGCCGCCGGAATTTAAGGCGCGTGTGCGTTGGATGACTCGCCTGTGCGTTTAATTGCACGACATTGATTGATCGAGAATCTACCCCTCGTTGCGTCGTGCAATTTCGGCAGCTCTCCTAACAAGACTTGCATGCGCGTTGGCGAATCGATTGCGTGTTTAATTCCGGCGAAAGTTTCTTTTGCAACTTTTCTTTTCCAAAGAAAAGTTGAACCACGTTGAGAAATCAATGGATGCTGACCTAAGGTCGCAGTATTCACAAACTCTTGAGTCTCAACCTCATCAGCTTTTGGCTTCCGCACCTCAGCTTCTTGCCCTTGGATCAACCCCCCTTAATAATCTGATCAATCACCTCCCCATCAATATCCGTATCGATCTGCGCCCACAGAGGAAGATGATCCGACATTTGATACGTAAACTCCTGTTTCGTCATCGTGTCGCCGGGAAAGAGCGACTGATGTTCATTCGCATAAAAATCCACAACTCCTCCGAAATTGGTGAAACATTTGGTGAAGCGGGGGAGATGGAGGATCTGATCATATCGCTTGTCCTTTTCGAGATTCGAACCGTGCATGCCGAGAAGGGAATCAGGCGCTTTCAATCCTTTCGAGGTCACTGCCTGATAGAGCTTGTCCCCGATCGCCGGAATATTGAAATCACCGACGAGGATAATATCCTTGTCGTCCCACGTTTTCTCTTTTACCTTCTGGTCCACCCAGTCCGCCAGAAGCTTCAGCTCATTGATCCGATCATCTTCTTTCTTTCCCCACCGAACGTGCACCGTCGCGACAATAAAATCGAAATCGCCCGAACGGAACGATGCAATGTACGGCGCGCGCCACCAGGAGAAGAGCGTCTCATATTCGCCGGTCGCTGGATTCTTTTTTCGGAGCGCATCCACTTCCGATGCAAGGCCGGTGAACGCCACGGCGCGTTTGTCGAAGATGTACGCCATGCGTTCCCGATTTCCCCCCGAGTCGGTCATGTAGTCGGAATACACCGCGTGCCAGTACGGACCGAGAATCGTGAGGACCTTCGAGAGGTCCGCCAGATTGTCCCTGAGTTCCGCAACGGCAACGAGGTCGAATTGTCCGAGAATTTCTGCGATGTAATGGATCGAGGCTTCTTTACGGGATGTTTTGCCGAACTCGCGGATATTCCACGTGGCGATGTTCAGCGTTTCATCGATCTTTGAAGATGGGATTTTCGCTTTTCCGATGCGCGACTGAAGAACCTTCAGTCCTTTTGCGATCTGAGGTGAGATGGTTCCGTGATGCATGGTTCCCTCCCTTAGCCAGGCATGTGGGTGTTTCTATAACGTGGGATGGATGAATGTAGGGGAGATGATGTTGGGAAGCAAGGGGGTGGGGAACGTTTCGACGAAACAACGAGACCCGCCTGCGTCCGCCCTTGGCGGACTTCGGCGGGCAGGCAACGAGACAACGAGCGAACGAACCCCGCCTACGTCTGGGGCTTCGACAAGCTCAGCCCGACTACGGCGGGCGGGCAACGAGATGAAGGGGGCGGGGACACCGGGGACAGGATACACATTTGTACAAAAAACGTGACAACACTGACCGCTGACCGCTGACAGCTGACCGCTGACAGCTGACCGCTTATGGCTGTCGACTGTACAAGCCTTACCGTCACACTTCCTGTGACACGTTTTCCACGTCTATGTCGTAGCTTCCCCGCCGCCTGATTTCTGACCTCTGATTTCCGTCCTCCTGCTCTCCTTCTCATCTTGACATTGATTCCTGGAATTACTATCCTGTCAGACCTCAAAAACGCCGAAAGTCATCCTCCCATGACTCTACTTCGTTACGCCGCCGCTCTCCTTTTCATACTTTTGTTCACTCACATTCTTTCAGCTCAGCCGGCCGCCTGGATCGTTGTGAATGGCCAGGGGCCTGACGACAACAACCGCAGACCCGGAATTCAGAACACCGGAGTCAACATGGTTGTCAGCGGCGTCACGGTCTACGATCCACCCGACGACTGTGTCAACCCGGCAAGGCCGACCTACAAGCAATTCAAAAAACTCCAGTCCGCTCTCTACGCGCTCCAGCAGGGATTCCTTTCCGATCGAAAAATCGTCGTGGCGACGAACGGGCCGATCCTTGGGTATGATCCGGCCGTGCCTCCGGGCGTTAGTTCAAACATTGACGTCCGGAATCCCGTTGAGATTGTCGCGGGACCTTCCACAACACCGGTGATACGCGGCGGGACCAATGTTGTCACAGTCAGCTCGCTAGGCGTGAGCCTCGAGGGATTTGAGATCACCGGAGGCAGCGGCGACGGCATCTCCGTGTATCCGACAACAGGGATGACAACTTCGAGGAGCCTGACGCTGGTCGATCTCTTCATCCATCACAATACTCAAAGCGGTGTGAGTATCAACGGGCGCGTGGATCTTACGATCATGAAGAGAAACAACCGGAAAGTCCGCATCGAAGATCACGGGGCGTACGGTGTGTACGTCGACGGGCGGGGACTATGTTCCATCACCGACACGGAAATCAGAAGGAGCCAGTACGACGGCATTCGCCTCACGGGGATGGGACTCACGCTCGAAAACACCATCATCGACAGCAGCGGGTATCGCGGGCTCGGGATGAGGCGAACACAGCACGTCGCGATCCGGTATTGTGAATTCACCAACAACCAACGGGGCGGCGTCACGATCGACAGCACCGGCCAGAACATCGCCCGCCTCACCTCTAATATCTTTACGGGAAATCTCCAGCAAGCCGTTTGGTTGAAAAAAGCGGGCGCGCATTTCATTCAGGACACGATCAGGAACACAAAAGGGTACGGCTTCTATGCTGAGCGCTCGACGCCCATCACGTTTGAGAACTGCCTCGTCGATTCGAGCGACTCGACCGGCATTCGTGCGGTGGATTCGAGCTGGGTGGACGTCCAGCGTACCAAAGTTTCGCGGAGCGGCGTCTACGGCATCTCGGCACACAGGTCGAGAGTCACAATGACCCGCTCGGAAGTATTCCTGAGCCGGGGAATCGGAGTGTATCTCATCGGCGGCGACCTCAGCATGAAGGACAGTTGCATTGTCGACACGAGCGGCAACCAGGGAGTCGAGCTCGTGACAAACGCCACCGGCCTGATCGAGAGATCCACGATCAAACGAAATGCGGGGGGCATCTACATTCGCAATTGCCCCGGCCGCCTCGCGATACGGAACAACAGAATTCTGAACAACCGCACGACGTCCCAGGGGGGAGGCATCCTCGTCTGGCAGAATTCGAAACCCCAGATCATGGGTAACGAAATCAGGGGAAACGAGGCCAACGGGATAGGAGGGGGGATCTCGATCTTCGAAGCCGCCGCGACCATAGGATCGGCGGCCCCCGGGGACAGCAACACCATTGTGGAGAACGAAACGAAGAACGGCATCGGCGGAGGCATCGCAGTGTCGAATGCGTCGGGCGATATCCGCATCGAGCACAACGACATTTCCCGCAACAGGGCGACCTCGTCCAATCCCCAGACAGGCAGGGGAGGCGGGGTCGCGATCCACAATACCCGCAATGTGACGATCCGTTTCATGGCGAACACCGTGGACAGCAATCGGGTGAAGGGCATGGGAGGCGGGTTCTATGCGCTGGAGGTCAGACGGTGCACGTTCAACATCGGCGAAGCGGGAACAAACGCAAACTACTTCCGCTGGAATTCCGCCGATTCCACCGACAGCCTTGGCACCAACGCCGCAATGCGTTTGGGCGGAGGCCTCCTCTTTTCCAACAGTGACTCGATCTTTGTCACCGGCAACCACATCTACGGGAACCGCGGAACCGGCATTTATCTTGCCGACGGAGGAAAACACACGATAACTCAGAATCGCATCGGGTGGGATCCGTCCAACAACCCGGCTCCGGACAGCGGTGACGGGATTTCCGTTGTGGGATCGAATGAGAATTTTATCGGTTCCGGGAACAGAATCGGGAACAACGCGGGGAACGGCATTTCGGTGGGGAGAAACGGGAGACGCAACAGGATTGCGAAGAACATCATCACGGCAAACCGTCTCCTGGGGATTCATCTCTGGAGTGGAGGAAACACCATGGTTGAGGCCCCCATTCTCACCGAGGTCTCGAGGGGGCGTGTGAGGGGATGGGTTCCGGCCGCGGTCGGGAGCTCGGTCGAGGTTTATGAAGATCCGGACGGCGAGGGTGAGACCTACAAAGGGAACATGGCGCTGGCGACCGACAGCACATTCCAGTTCCCCGGGCCTTTTGCCAATGACGGCCTGAATGTCACAGCGACGGTCACAACGCCGGATGGGAACACATCGGAATTCGGAAACGCGGTTCTTGATATTGTCTTGGACAGGCCGGCGAATAGAACAATCGAAATGGCTGATCCAGCGGCGGTTTTTCTTGAGATTGGTTTGTGGGGGGAAGACGATGGCGCCATGGGCCTGACGGGCTACAATGGCGGAGCGGTCAGGAACGATCCCGGAACGGCCGCAAATGCGTGGAATAATTATGCCGACAGGGACCCAAACAGATTCTACGTTCGGGTCCGCGACTCCCGGGGGAACGCCGACGCAGGAATCATCGATACTGTTCTGGCTGTCATTGAAACGCGCGACTCCTCGGGGAACGTGGATGATGATCCCACAGAAATCCAGCTCCTCGAAACCGGCGTGAACACCGGGATCTTTGCGTCAGCATCGCAGTTGCTTGTTGCGCCTGATCTTTCATTCGAGACCTACACGGATACTGACGGCAACGGCGCTTACACCGCGGGTGAGGCATTTGTCGATCGCGACGGTAACGGCGCGTACAGCACGGACAATCCCGATGATCATTTCCAGGTGCATGACGGAATGAGAGGGCCGATTCCAGACGATCGCAGAAACGACAGGACCCATCGCGCCTCGGTTGATGATTCGGTCCGTGTGTGGTATGCTCCTTTTCGGAGGCTTCCGTCGCCTTCCCGAAAGGTTCCGGTGTTCAATCGGGCACCCGAATCAAGACATAACCTCACTGTCCAGATCTACGTCTTCAACGAGCCCTGGCGGGATGTCGGGTATGATCATGATGGAAACCCTGCCACACCAAATGTCGGAGCAGGCGACAACCGGTTCAACTATACTGACTCCGACGGCAATGGCCGGCACACTGCAGGAGAACGCTGCGAGCCATTCATCGACATCAGTACAGGGGCGGCGGCGTTCAATACGGTTGGCGCATACGGTCCAATATGGACAACTGAACAAATTGACAGAACAATGGTCTTTGCGAGGTCGTACCTGTCCGTCTCGCGTGTCCGCATCATTGAACTTCCGAGGCTGATTGTGAATCCTGTCGGCACGCTCTTCCGGAACGTCACGGGTTTCTTCGACGACTATCCGGATGATGCAACGAATGCGACCCTGTCCAGAGATGAAAGTATCATCCAGACGCATTTCAGAAGTGCGGTCGACACCATTGCTGATGACGGAAATGACATTATCGACCTCTATTTTGTGGCACCATTGACTCCGGCGGGGGGCGCCTTTGCTTCCGCCGTAATCCCCCGCCTTACCGCACTTCATGGACGTCCCATGAACCGGATTAATCAGGCGCACATAGGACTCAACACATCCACGAGAAACGTCCCGTTCGTGCCGGCACATGAAATCATGCACCACCTCACCAATCAAAATGACCCTCATACACCGGTCTATATCCATTTTCCTATGGACGGAGCTTTTGCCGGAGAAGGAACCAGATGGACCTCAAAAAGGCGAATCACATCCGCAACGAACAACAGAGCTCAAACGACACCCCGGGCGGCGGGCCAGGGAAACAATCTGCTGAGATAAGAACATGAAAACTCCCTTTGTACTTCTCATCGTCATCGAATTTGCTGTCACTCAGTTGCCCCTGGCTGGCTGCTCGTCATCCAAAGACCAGGCGCGCCCAATTTCGCCGTACGATTCACTGATAGTTTCCGGGAGCTTTGCGAAAATGCCGACTTCCGAGGACAGTGCGTATGTTCGAGCGATTCAGGCCAATCCCGGTTCGATTACGCAACGGCTTGTGACAGATCTTTCATTTCCGAAAAAAGGAGAACTCAGTCTTCCTCGGGCTGTGGCGATCTTTCACATTCTTCCGTCTCTTGAGCTGAAACTCCCAATTGCCAGAAGCGCTATCGAAACATATCCCGTCGGCGGGGGAGCCCCGTTGCTTGAATTCCTCGGCGCGTACGGCGGCGCTCCGGACACTTCCCGGCTCCGTCAAGAAATTGCCTTCGCCCCAGACGGCAGAGGAGTGGGAATCGCACTGGCTATCGTTCAATTAAAGAATGCAGTCGGAATGGCTCTTCTGAAGGACATGCAGGGAAGCACGCCTGGTGCCTGGCAGGATGCACTGAAATAACGTTGATTCGTTGGATGACCTTGGGGGGGAACGTCGCTGACGATCAAAAAACAGTTTACGAAGAAAGAAGCCTCTTACCCCAGCATCTGAATATCAACACACTCCAGAACCTTCTTCTCATAACCCTTTGTCGCCACATGAACCATCGAGCGGCCCACCTCTTCTAACGTACATACATAATTCCCAGCAATCAGCTTCAAGGCCGGATAAAGCGTCCCCAGCGCACGCGAGAGTCTGTATCCTTTCTTCAATCCTTTGATCGGCTTGATGAATCCTGGCCTGAACGCATACGCCGCCTTGAACGAGAGCTTCGCCAGATCGTTCTCGGTCTTTCCCTTCACCCGTGCCCACATGCTTCGGCCTCTTTCCGAGCTGTCCGTTCCCGCGCCCGATACATAGCAGAATGTCATATCGGGATTTAGGTTTGCCAGTGTCCGCGCAGCTGCTATCGTGAGGTCGTAGGTGATGCGTTTGTATTCATCCTCTGTCTTTCCGATTGACGTCGCGCCCAGGCAGAAGAAGCATGCATCGTAACCGGAGAGTGCGTTGGCAAGAGTGGAGTAGTCGTAGAAGTCGTTGTGGATGATTTCCTTCAGCTTGTCATCCTTCAAGCCGCACGGCTTGCGGCTGATGACGAGTACCGATTCAACATCCGGGTGGTGAAGACAGACGTGAAGGACACCTTCTCCCACCATTCCCGTAGCGCCAAAGATTATGGATTTGCAGGACATATGAGGAAGTGAAGTAGGAAGCCAGAAGTCAGATGTCAGAAGTCAAAAGGAAACCTGCAATCCCAATTTTGCCCACGAACGCTTTGCAGTGAGTGGAGGCAAAATTGAGGATCCCGCCGCCGTTTGCCTGCCCTGTGTGTTCTACGGGGGCGGGACCTGAAACCTGAAACACAACCTGTTCTTATTCGCATCTCACTCGCCGATAAGGGAAATCCGATCCTCGTTCCTTGCCATTGGCCGTGCCTTCAATGCGGGCAACAAGAGAGTCAGGGGAGAGAAGATGATAAATGATCCGTTGGGGATAATCGTGCGCGGGGTTTTCGAAAATGGCTTTCGTCCCTTCGAGCTTGACGAGAGCGAACGTCGCTTCCTTCTGACCGGAAGGGTTTGCCACATAATGAATCAACCCGGTTTCCGATTGTTCCAGTCGCACATTTTCAAACGCGATCGTCTTTCCATCCCTGACCGTCCGTGACATTCCCATCATGACCCCGCCCAGCGGCTTCATCCATTGCTCCGAGACCGTCCGTCCGTTGGCATATGTTCCTTCCCAGCACCCTGCAAGCCAGCCCAGAGATTCGATCGTCGGTGGACGATCCTGTGAATAGGCGCCGAGTAGTGCTAAGCTGCCAAAAGAGAGGAGAATGGAACCCAACACAAGAATGGATACTTGAGATCTGAATCTCAGAACTTTGACATTGCAATGGTTCATACAAATCCCCCGCACCCCCTTAGTAGAGGGGAAGATAGAAAATTTTGCTGGGACAGCTTTTTTGATTCGGCTCCCCCTTTGTAAAAGGGGGGGTAAGGGGGATTTGGACAGCATGCGAACCGTTTAGTAGATCGTTTCTAGAGTCCCAAGATAATCATTCTAAGACTACAATCCGCGAAATCTGCGTCAATCTGCATTGCGAAATCTGCGTTACTTCACCAAGAGCAACTTCTTCGTCCGTACAAAATCCTGATTCTTTCCGGCGAGCGATTCAGTATGAATGCGATAGAAGTAGACACCCGTCGCGACATGTCCTCCCTCATCGCTTTTCCCATTCCAGATCGCCGTGTAACGCCCGGGCGACTTCTCCTCATTCACCAGAAGAGAAATACGCTGCCCAAGCAAATTGTAGATCGCGATCGTCACACGGCTGTGCAATGCAACATCATACCGGATGGTCGTGCTCGGATTGAACGGATTGGGATAGTTCTGATAAAGCTCAAAAGCCGCCGGTAGTGTTGTCCCTTCCTGCACCGAAGTAACGAACGACTGCCCTGCAAGGCCGGCAATGAAACCGGAGGCAAGCATGACATTTCCGTTTGAGGAGACTCCTGTGAATGTCTCTCCGCCGGAACCGGCCACCATGGTATTGCCCGAAGAGACAACTCGGCCCGCCGATGAAAACGAGGACCAGGAAAGAACGGCATTCTGCGCTTTGGCTGTGCCGGCGATAAAAAGGACAATCAACAATGGTTTCATGGTCGTTGTCCTCACTATTCGTTGTAGAAAAGAATATGCCATTCTTCGCCGTCACTGACGAGCATGACTCTGTTGACCGGTGTTTCATTGTAAACAAAACTGAAAGACAAACTCCCTTCGATGTTGCCGCCGTTGGCTTCGATTGATCGGGCGTATTCCCATGCTGCCACCTTGAAGTAATAGACACGCCCCTTGGCATTCGCCGGATGAGGAATACGAATCGTCACCTCTCCACCCATGGAATTGATGATAAACACCCCTTCATCGCTCGCGTCAAAGGTGATTGGTCCATCGACCTTCTGAGTTTTCAAACCGAACGACCCCTGGACATCAAGCGTGGAAACCGGGTTGGCTGTTCCAACACCGACGCGTCGGTTGATCTTGTCGGTGGTAAGAACGCTGTCGTCGATCGCCAGGGACCTTCCTGTGAAAGCGTTCTCCGCATTCGAGAGATCGAGAGCATTCGAGTACGTTCCGCTCAGTCGTCCGTTCGGGAGTGTCCCGGAGGCAAGGCTGTCAGCGTTGAGATCGGCCAACGCTGATCCGTCAAGTGCCGGAAGCGCACCGATGAGCTTGGATGAACTCATACTTTCTATTTTAGAATCTGTGACCGCATTGGTTTTGATTTTGGCCGAGGTGACAGCGCTGTCGGCTATGGAGGGGTTCGGATAAGCCCCTGAAAGATCGCCCCCTGCATTCCCGGCCGGTATTGCTGAAAGCGCCGTCAGAGCAACGGTCGCCGTGTCGGCTTTCGGTGCGATGAGAGAAGGCGAAAGATCGGCTGTCATGATCGTTCCGTCATCAATCTTCCCCGATGTCACTGCGTCATTCATCAGCTCCTCAGGGCCGACCGAATTTACGGCCGGAAGGGCCGCTTCTGCAAAGCCCGCAGTATCGGCTTTGGGAGCCTTGAACGTCGGAGCAACATCCGCGCTCGTGATCGTGCCATCGGCAATCTCTGTACTCGAAACGGCATCCGCGGCAATTTGAGGATTTGGGTACGATCCGCTGAGATCGCCGCCTGCTGTGCCCGTTGGGGCTGACGTGATCGCGGCGAGGGCAATGGTGGCGGTATCGGATCTGAAAGAGGCACGCGCAAAGTCGGCGGTGTCGGATTTCGGTGCTTTGAATGTCGCGGAAACATCTGCGCTCGCGATTGTTCCGTCCGTAATCTTATCCGTTGTCACGGCGCCGTCCTGCAGTGATGCGGTTGAGACTGAATTTGCGGCAGGAAGAGCCGCAATCGCAAAATCCGCTGAATCGGATTTTGGAGCTTTGAAGGTTGGTGCAACATCAGCACTTGTGATCGTGCCGTCGGCAATCTTGGAGCTCGTCACCGCGTTGGCGGCAATTTGCGGATTGGGATACGATCCGGTAAGATCACCTCCCGCACCGCCCGTTGGTGCTGAAGAGAGGGCCGTGTGTGCAACGATAGCCGTATCTGCTGTGAACGCAAAGGCGGCAGTATCCGCCTTCGGTGCCTTGAAATTTGATGCCACATCGGCCGAAGTGATCGTGCCGTCCTGTATCTTCCCGGATGTCACTGCACCATCGGCCAACTCCGCGTTGGAGATGCCGGGCGAAATCGGCCGCTGAACATTCCCCGCACTCACCACAAATTCAGCCGTATCCGCCTTGATCGCACGGATTGCATAACCGACGCTTCCAAGCCGCACCCGGGGCGAAAGTTCAAAGTCTCCCACCTGCACGGAAAGCCAGTAGGGATTCGTGAAATCGATGGAAGGAGGAAAAGCGGTTTGGTCTCCCAGCATTGTGGAGAAAAGCCCATGTTGAAGCTGGATCGATTTCGTTTCCAGCCAGCCGGCGTTTCCTCCTGTTTCCAACTTGTACAGTCGAAACGTCAATTGGTAGGGCCCGTCGGGCTTCGGCGTACCAAGCGTATCGGTCAGAACCCCCTGGTACGACACCAGGCGGGGCACCTGCGCGATAGCAAATGCCGGAAGAAGGAAAAGGCAGAATCCTGCCAGGAATGCAGTGACAAAACGACGCATAACTCTCCCCTTAAATGTAGAATGGAAAAAAACGAAGGAATTCGGCGTTAGAGATGATCCTCGTCTTCCCTTTCAGACGACGAAGACATGGACAATATACGGACGGTGTGAACGGAAATCAAGACCGATTCGGCCAACAGCCGGTCGGACTTGTGCCAATTCATGAGTCGCGAGCATATACTTCCATCAAGTGGCAAGGGTCGCTGGTGCAGGGTCGGTTCCCGCCCGAATCAGAACAACCCATGATTCTCGTGCAGCTTGGCTCCTCGCCGAATTGGCAGCCCACGACTTCTCGTGCAGGTCAATTCCCCGCCCGAATCGGAACAACCCACGATTCTGGTGCAGGTCGATTCCCCGCCCGAATCGGAACAGCCCACGACTCCTGCCCGCCGGTAGCCTGTTGTCCAAGGCGAAGGCGGGTAGTCGTGGGATCACAAAGAAACAATATCGAAAACCACTTCAGTGGTTTCCTGCTTGCCACGAATCGGAACAACCCACGATTCTGGTGCAGACCGATTCCCCGCCCGAATCGGAATCGCCCACGATTTCCGGGCAGGTCGATTCCCCGCCCGAATCGGAATCGCCCACGATTTCCGGGCAGGTCAACTCCCCGCCCGAATCGGAACAGCCCACGACTCCTGCCCGCCGGTAGCCTGTTGTCCAAGGCGAAGGCGGGTAGTCGTGGGATCACCAAGAAACAATATCAAGAAAACCACTTCAAGTGGTTTCTCGCATCGACCCGCAGCTCCGTCGTGGAGCTATAGCTGACAGAAAACCCGACGCTGCCATTGCCTTTCTCCCCGGAACTCCTATCTTTCATGAAGCACCCCGAATTCTTCCTTGTAACATACGCCCCCCACCTCCTCTGAATTCCCGGCGCCCGAGTTAGTGAATTGGTGAATGCCTGTCCGCCCTTCGATTCGAGGGAGGCAGGCGGGGTTATTCAGTTGCGGTTTCTTCGTAATGTTGTTGCTTTGCATAGAGACCCGAAATCAGTGCCTGCCCCGAAGTTCTTTTGTTCGGGGGCAAGCGCGTTGGCGGTGGGGAGAAAAGATGAGGTACCAAGGTTCGCAAAAACAGCGCCGCCGGAATTACCGGCATGTGTGGGGGAAGACTCGAATGTGCGTTTAATTGCACGACCGCGAATGGGTGACAATTCGCATTTCGTCGTGTCGTGCAATTTCCGGCGACTTCCTAATGAGGCTTGAATGTGGGTTGGCGAATTAACTCGTGCGTTTAATTCCGGCGAGAGTTTTCTTTGGCTACTTTCTTTTCCAAAAGAAAGTAGCACTACGCTGACAAATGGCCGAGTATCATCAGGCGGTTGCAGTATTCACTATTCCTTGAGCTTCATCATCATCAAGAAGGACAAAGGCTGAAGAATTCGCCAGGGAATCCCAATGAACATCCTCCTCGTTAATCCCATCTACCCCGACACCTTCTGGAGCTTCAAACACGCTCTGAAGTTCGTTTCGAAAAAGGCCGCCTTCCCGCCCCTGGGCCTCCTCACCGTCGCGTCCATGCTTCCGTTGGATTGGAACAAACGCCTCGTCGATATGAATGTCCAATCTCTCACCGACGCCGATCTGATGTGGGCAGATCTGGTCTTTCTCGGTGGAATGTCCATTCAGGAGCAATCTGCCAGGACCGTCATTGCCCGCTCCCATTCGTTTCGAAAGAGAATCGTCGCCGGCGGGCCCTTGTTCACTGCGAGACCGGACGAATTCGATGAGGTCGACTACCTGGTGCTCAACGAGGCTGAACTGACTCTTCCGTCGTTTCTGCACGATCTGAAAACCGGAACACCCTGTCATCGTTACACAACCACGGCGTGGGCTGATGTGACGGCGACACCCGTTCCTCTCTGGAACCTTGCCCGACTGAAATACTATTCGTCGCTCAATGTCCAATACTCCCGCGGGTGCCCGTACGATTGCGAGTTCTGCGATATTACGGTCCTCTATGGCCGCGTTCCGCGAACGAAATCCGCCCCGCAGCTCCTGAATGAATTCGATCACATTTACTCAACCGGCTGGAGAAGCGATGTGTTTCTCGTGGATGATAATTTCATCGGAAACAAGGGTAAGCTCAAAAAGGAAATTCTGCCGGCCCTCATCGGCTGGATGGATCGGCATAAACACCCCTTTAATCTATCAACCGAAGCTTCCATCAATCTGGCCGACGACGAAGAACTGATGCATCTTATGCGGAAAGCGGGATTCGACGCGGTGTTCGTAGGAATCGAGTCCCCGAATGAGGAAAGCCTGATGGAGTGCAAGAAAATTCCCAACAAGAACCGGGATCTCGTTCACTCCGTCAAAACGCTTCAATCAAACGGCCTGCGAGTCAACGGTGGATTCATCCTCGGGTTCGACAGCGATCCGGCGACCATCTTCCAGAGAATGGTGGACTTCATACAGGAAAGCGGCATCGTAACGGCAATGGTGGGACTTCTGAATGCACCGGTCGGCACGCGTCTCTACCAGCGGCTGCTGAAAGAGGGGAGACTTCTTCGTGTCATGAGTGGTGACAACACGGACTGCTCGATGAATTTCATTCCAGCGATGAACTATGAGGCCCTTCTGAACGGCTACAAATCTGTTCTTGCGTCCATTTACACCCCCAAGCAGTATTACGCCAGGGTCAAGCACTTCCTCCGGCATTACCAGCTTCCGCATTTGAAACCGTTTCGCCTGCAATCAGGATACCTGAAAGCGCTAGTGAAATCCGTCTTCGTGCTCGGAGTGATTGGAAAAGAGCGGATCCATTATTGGAAGCTGTTCTTCTGGTCCCTTTTCACACGACCTCGTCTCTTCCCGCTCGCCATCACGCTTTCAATCTACGGATTCCATTTCCGAAAGATCTTCGAGAGCCATGTGCTTGGATAGAGGAACAGCAGGGTTGCGAGTTACGTGTTTGGTTGCCCCTTCACCGGTGAGCTCACCGCTGAGACCCGACTGCTGAAAGCTGATCGGCTTTCAGGAACTAGCTCCTGGACTCTATCAAAACTTTCAACACCCATCTCAGTGTCCTCATTTCACTCTTTCTCCTGATTTGAATCCGAAGTGGATATCCTTCGGCGTATTTCTTCGCCGATTTCAGCTCTTGCTTCATTTTGACAGGTAACTTCGAATTCAAGAGAATATCCTTTTCTTCTTCCCTTATTCCCAGTCCGACCGTCAGCGACTTCTCCAATGGACTCACGTAACACAGCGCCTTACCTTTGTGTGTCACCTTCAGTTGCCATCCATATTTCTTTCCGTAGAATTTCCATTCCTGAGCGTACGATTTCGTGAGATCCAAAATTTCCAAATGACACGGATACGCTTCACCAAGGACGCCTCTGAGGCCCCGTTCATCGGGAATGATACTCCGTTGATCGAAACAGACACTGGTCATGTCTCTTGCCCTTTCGAGTTCTTTCTTCCCGGGCTTTTCATTGTGAGCCGATAGAGGAACGAAGAAATCATTAGAATTATACACCAGTAGAACATGAACTCAAAGATGGGCATGACAGAAGCAGAGAGCGGGCTCACACCCTGCAGCATCGGGGGCTTGTCTAATAGACCGCGACTGATGGCCCAGACGTGGGTTATCATTCCCCACAATCCACCTAGAAGGAGAAAGTTCAGTGCCGGTCTCCCCGGCAAACGGAGGGACAACCACCAGAAGAGCCATGCCACAAGGGCGAAGAGGATACCGTACAGAGGGGGGATGAGCCAACGCGCCCATTCGGGAAACACATGATGATACACGGGTTCCCAGAAGTAAGGCGACATCAGAATCCACACCAGGAACCAGAACACGCCGGAGACAATTACCAGGATGAGTGGGAGAGAGCGGAAGATCTCCAGCTTGATTCGCCTGACAAGCATCGTAGCGAATACAGCATCAATCACAACAAAGACGAGAGCTGCGCGCCAGAGGATCTCTGAAGTGACTTGAGTTTGGGGCATGTCCACTGCTCGCTAAAGCCTGTTACGTGCTGCGGGTTTCGTTCCCGCGTACGCGGGAATCCGATTGCCCGTTCGCCGGGAGTTGACTGCTCAAGGCGTACCGCTGAGGGTACCTGACTCCTTGTTCTAAATCGGAACAGCCCACGATTCTGGCGCAGGTCGATTACCCGCCCCGAGTCAGAACAACCCACGATTATGGCGCAGGTCGATTCCCTGCCCGAATCGGGAATCGTCCACGACTTGTGTCAGGTCGATTCTCCGCCCGAATCGGGAATCGTCCACGACTTGTGGCAGGTCGATTCCCCGCCCGAATCGGAATCGCCCACGATTCTGGCGCAGGTCGATTACCCGCCCCGAGTCAGAATCGCCCACGACTTCCGAACGGGTTGATTCCCCGCCCGAATCGGAACAGCCCACGACTTCAGTCGTAGGATGATCAAGAAACAATATCAAGAAAAACCACGTTTTGAATCGGAACAGTCCACGACTTGTGGCAGGTCGATTCCCCGCCCGAATCGGAACAGCCCACGACTTCAGTCGTGGGATCACCAAAAAACAATATCAGGAAAACCACTTCAGTGGTTTCCCCAAGAGGTGGTTTCTGTTCCAAGCCGGCGCGATCGGATTCCTAGGCCGGAAAAGACAAAAATCACTCACTCCAGTCTGCTCCTTATTTCTTCTCCTCTTTGTATCCAAAGAGTCCGAAGAGCGCGAACAACGCATACATTCCGTACAGTGCCGGTGAATCGAGCGTGGATCCGAGAGATCCCAGCAAACCCAAGAAACCCAGGAAGCCAAGCATATTGAGTTTCATGTTGATGTTCCTTAGGAAATGTGAAGAATGAATGCAAAAGCCGTATTTCGCTGAAACTTCTTTTCGCCAGTGCCTCGCACAGTTACCATGCTGAGCTCAGTTCGCTGAATGCTGATAGCTGATACTGTGCTACACCACAAACGGAACAAACATCTTCGTGTGCTGCATATACTGCGCATACTCATCTCCAAATTTCTTCAGCATCTCCCGCTCTTCAGCCCTCGCGGTCGCTATCAACGCAAGCAAATTCACCATGGCACAAAATGCAGTGGTCTGACTAATGTCTTTGAAAAAGATGCCGGTTCCGACAAGCATGAGCGAAACATAGAGTGGGTGACGGATGTACCGATAGATCCCGGTCGTGACAAGCGTTGTAGTGTTTTCGAACTGTCCCACCGGCTTGCCCGCTGCATGCAGCGCCTGGAATCCGTATGCGGGAAGGGGAATTGACCCCACAAGCATCCCCCATGAAATAAGCTGATTCCATTTCCACGGATCCGCGAACCAAACAGGAGCGCACAAGAGCACCAGAACCAGGATGCTCTCGAACGAGAAGAATCGGTAGATGCCGTGATAACGGCCTCCTTTGATCGAGACCCGCCAGGAAACGATGAGATTTGCGGTGGTGCCAACGCTCAGAAGGATTGCAAATCCGAGTGTGTTCATTTGGGCGTTGCAGTCAGATATTCCCTGTTTCCAACAGGGGCAAAAAGACCAAGTTGTGCAGGTTAGTTCCGAATCGGAATTGCCCACGACTTCAGTCGTGGGATCCCCCAATCATATCAAACATGTACCGACTCAGTTCGGGGAACGTTGTGATTTCTCCTCAATCCATTTCACCATGACATCCAGCGCCAAACCGATATTCCCGCATTGGCAGTGATTCTGGGCACGCTCATCTCTGGTGAACACTCTTCCTGTTACAGATTTGGCATGCGTCAAGGCCCGGATTTGCATCTCATGCATCTTGAAAGGAATGAAATGGTCATTTCTTCCCGTCATGATCAAAACGTCTTGCTTGACGAGCTCAGAATGAATGTTCTGTTCATTCATCTGCACATAGACTTCCAGCGCATCGAGTGCTTTGTCTTTCTTTGTGATGTATTTTAGGTGATCCACCATCCACGCGGCCGTTCCTTCTCCTTGAAATTTTTTTTCCGCCATCTTTTCCGTCCAATCTCTGAAATGCTCAAGGAACCATACATGGATCTTCCGAATGACAACGTTCATGCTCTTCATATAGTCGATTGCATGTCCGGATGTAATCACTTGTTTGATTCGAGGTTCAAAAGCAGCCGCTCTCAGAGCGAACCATCCGCCCATTGACATTCCAATCAAAGTCGTGTTCACCGGATTGAAATAGTCGATGATCGCTCTCGTGGGATTCTCCCACTCGTACGTCAGCGGTAAGCCGTATTTTCTCAACGCCGCTCCCTGCCCGGGACCCTCAAACCCGATGACTTCATAACCGTGATTTGAGAAGTACTTCATCATTGAGTACCACTCTTCGATGAAAGAATCGAATCCTCCATGGAAGACAATCGTGCCTCTTTTTTCGGAAGCGGAAGGAATCCGAAGCGCAGGCAGACACGCCCCCTCATAGGGTACTTGGTGTTTTTCAATCTCATGGTTTTCAAAAGCTTTGCAAAAGAGAGTGATGAACTTGTCGTAAAGAATCTCCTTGTCCGGATCTTTCGACCCTGTGTAGAATTCCGCAGCACGGTAGTAAAATGCTGCATTCATGAGTCTTTTCTCCGAAAGAGCGCCTTCCGCAATCCTGAGCATTTCTCTCTTCCAATCCTCAAAAGTCCCGACGCGTTTTCCTGCCTCAACCATGTCCTCATATCTTGCGTATCCAAGGGAATACCATCGATTCAGCTGGAAATTGAAGAGCTGACTCTTGTGGAATTTCTCATATCCGACTGGAAAAACGAATCCATAGGCGGCCGACATGGCTCATATCCTCAGTGGTTTGTCGACTGTTGAAACCGCTGATAACTGAAAACTGCCTCTTCCCACTCACCATACCAAAACCATCTTGCGCGTTTGAACGAAGCCGCCTGTCTGCAATCGCAGAAGATACACCCCGCTCGGCCGATTTCCGGCATTCCACGTGACGGTGTGGCGACCGGCCGACTTCTGTTCGTTGACAATCACGGCAATTTCCCTCCCCAGCACATCAAACACACTGAGTTTGACCATGCTGACCGCTGACAGTTGATAGCGGATTGTGGTCCCTGGATTGAACGGATTCGGAAAGTTCTGCTCCAAATGAAATCCAATTGGCAATATCTGATCCGTGTTTCCCGTCGATAAGAGTACGTCGTTAGCCGCGAGGCGCCATGTATCGATACTTGTTTGGACAATGACGTGAGTCTTTGTTGAAGCTATGGACTCAATGGTCTTGTTTCCAATGTCGGACGTTCCGAACAACTCCCAGTGCAATCCCAGGTCTCCGGAGACGTAGATTTCATTAACTGATCCGGTGAAGAGGAACAGGAGGGAATCGACAGCTCGGAGGATAGGGAACGACAAATGCCCGGGGAGACCGTTATTCCGACTATTCCAGGTTGTATCGCTGCCCCCATACATGAAAACGCCACCGTCGGTCGCCGCGAACAGATTTGTATCGATCGTAGCGAGGGAGGCATGCCACACCTTCATTCCGACAGGAAACCAGTGTACGGTGTCCGCTCGCGTGGAATAGATTCCTTTTGCGAAGTCTTTGAACGCGTACAGCTTGGGCCCAGCGCGCACAATATCCAGTGTTGCGTTTGAATAACCGGCCGGATATGCCGGATCGTATCCGAGTCCCACGGTGTCAGCAGACCACGAATCTCCGTGATCCGGAGAGCGATAAACCCCCCAATCAGTCGCGGCGAAGAGAATTGTTTCCACATAGGTGAATCCGAACGCACGTTGTTCGAGCGAATCCAATAGATTCCACGAGATCCCGTCATTTGAAGAACGAAAAACGGAATTGTATCTGTCGGCCCCAGCATAGATGTATCCCCATCCTGCCCCCAAAGACAATATCGTATCAATGGAAATACCGTTTCCCCAGACGCTGGTCCACGTTGTCCCGTTATCGGTCGACCGCAGGAGCGTTCCCATCATCCCGCCGACAAGAATCGTGCTGTCGTCTGTTGTGATCATACATGTCACGGGCACGCCGACCAGACTCGGAATCTGCTGCCACTGGGACAACGTCGGGCAGGTTGGGAGCAAGAAAAGAAAGAATAACCGGGAAAGCATTCGCATTTTCATACACACCCCGCTTCGAAAAAGTGGAACGACCGTACTGCGGAAATCAACCGCGGCGAAAGTAGTTCACCCTTCTACCCCACAAGCATCAGACGAAGAAAAGGTACTGACAGGGGAGTGAGATGTCAAGAAAAGAGGGACCAATCAAACCCAAATCAAGAATGAGTCTCACTTCCCCCATGAGTCCCTCAATTGAACCAATGATCCCGATGAACCGATCTCCCGATAATTCAATACAATCTCTTTCTTCTTCCAACTTTCTTCTTGCTCCCTTTTCTTGAATACACCACTTTCAAATCATCCACCTGCAGTTTCAACGGGAGCTCTTTCCTGTTTGAAGCTTTGACACACTCCTGACGAAACCATTCCGGATCAAGCCCGTTCTTTTCCACCGTCAACCGGAGCCATTCCTCTTCGGAAGGATGTACTACTTCCCGATCGGAGAGTGCCAGCGCAAGACCGTCCCTGATGAATCGGGCAGCAAGATCCTTGTTCGAGAATCCTGGAGGGGAGTCGACAATGTAGGTGTTCTCCAAAACATCATGAATCGCATTCTCACAAAATTCCTGTTCGAAGCCCAGCTTCTTCCCGATGCGGTTCATCATCTCAATCTCAGGCTCTGAAACCTTCAGGTCCTTTCTGACAAGCAATAATAGGCCCTTGAAGTAGTTGCTTCCATCGATAACGCTAATATTCATGATAATCCTCCGCGGTAATGCACATGGAGAGTCTCTGCAACTGGGATGAGGAAACGGCTGAAAGACAAATGCGGGGATAAGGGCCAATGCGTTGCGACTAATCTCATCCAAGTCTCCGAAATGAGAAGCCGACTTCATGGTAACAAAACAATAATCGGAGAATCAAGTAGACCATCACAGCGATTTTCCGATCTTCGGAACGATTCTCGCCGGAATCAATTTTCCCCCGTCATTTCGAGTGATATGCGCTTTTCCCTTCCTTCTTTCGCGCCATTTTCCCATTTTACGTTTGCGGTGAATATCCTTCGAAACGTTCGATGAGTCCAACAATCCAATAATCCAAGAATCCATTATTCCATCACTCCATCATTCTTTATTCCCTTGTCCTTCAATCCTCCATCTTCCGACCCCCTGTCTGTTGAGCTCTCCTTCCGCTATTGTGAAGATTTCACCTATCGCCACGACGAAAACTTCCCCGTTGCTTCGTTCTTCATCCCCAAGGATAAGCGAAAATATATCGCGGCCATCTACGCATTTGCGCGAACGGCGGATGACTTCGCCGATGAACCGGGAGTGGATCAGCAGGAACGAATGGGAAAACTCATTGCGTGGGAACAGGAACTCGCGGATTGTTACGCGGGGACAGCGAAGCGTGCGGTATTTATCGCTTTAAGAGAGACAATCAATCAGTACGACATCCCGCAGGATCTCTTTTTACGCCTTCTGACCGCCTTCAAATCGGATGTGACGACCCGCCGGCACGCAACTTTTCATGACGTTCTGCGGTATTGTACGAACTCGGCGAATCCTGTTGGAAGGCTTGTGCTGCTGCTCTTCGGGTATCGGGACGAGAAACTCTTTGCATATTCCGATCACATCTGTACGGCGCTCCAATTGACGAATTTCTGGCAGGACGTGACCGTTGACCTTGACAAGGATCGTGTGTATCTTCCCTTGGAAGACCTGCGGCGGTTTGGCGTTTCCGAGCAGGAGCTTTTGTCTCGATCCTTCACGCCGGCGTTTCGGAATCTTCTCGAATTCCAGGTTACCCGCACACGGGAGCATTTTGAAAAAGGAAAACCCCTTCTTGAAAGTGTAAGAAGGGATCTGAAGCTGGAATTGCGATTGACCTGGCGAGGCGGAATGGAAATCCTTCGGAAAATCGAAAATGCGGGTTACGATGTGTTGACACGGCGGCCAGTGCTCTCGAAAATCGACAAGTTGGTTCTCCTGTTCCGTAGTCTTCTGAAATTCTAGATTCTGAACTCTGTTCTTCATTGATGGTTCTTTCATCCATTAATCCATAATTCCATTACTCCATCATTCCATTTTCCACCTTGTCCCAATCCGTCCACATACTTGCTCCTGATTTCTCGCAGAATCGCCTGAGCAATTTCTATTTCTCGTTTCTCTCCCTGCCGGAGCCGAAAAGAGAAGCGATCGAGACGATCTATGCGTTTTGTCGTTATACAGACGATATCGTGGACGAGGAGAACGCCGATGCAAAGGAGAAGCACCGCCGCCTGCGTCAAATGACCTCCGAACTCCGCCTCGCCCTCTCCGGCGCTTCCAACTATCCAATCCTCAATAAACTGGGATCCATCATCCGCCGGTTCAATATTCCCGTCATTCACTTCCAGAATCTCTTAAAGGGAATGGAGATGGATTTGCGAAAAAGCCGGTACGAGACGTTCGAAGAACTCGAGGAATACTGTTATCGCGTGGCGTCAACGGTCGGATTGATCTGTGCGGAAGTGTTCGGCTACCACCATTCGGCCACAAAGGAATATGCGATCAACCTCGGCAAAGCCCTGCAACTGACAAATATCCTTCGGGATATCAAGGCAGACGCGAAGCGGGGAAGAATCTACCTGCCCAGGGAAGATATGCGGCGATTTGGATACTCGGAAAAAGACCTGCTGGAGAACATCTATAACGAGCGGTTTGTCGAATTGATGCGGTACGAATGCGACAGGGCGCACGCGTATTTCAAGAAAGCAAAAACTTATCTGGCAGAAGATGACAAACCGCTGTTTACGGCCGCACGGACAATGGGGAACATCTATTACCTTCTTCTGAGGCGAATCAGGACTGCCAACTACGACGTTTTTTCCAAACGCATCCGACTTGGTTCCCCCGTCAAACTCCTGGTCGCATTTGTCCTCCGTCTTCGTACCAAGCTTCCCAAGAATTTCCACAACTACGTTCGCACCGAACTTCCTGCTTAGTGTCAGAAACTGCTCCAGTGTCTCCATATGTTGCGAAGGAGCTCTGCTCCTGAGCATCACTACCGCCAAGAGCCCATGACGTACGACGCGATCATCGTCGGAGGCGGACTCGCAGGCCTCTCCGCGGCCGTCGAACTGACCTCAAAAGGTCGCAGCGTCCTCCTACTGGAACAAAAACCCCACCTCGGCGGCAGAACCTACTCTTTCATAGACAAACAAACAAGCGACCCCGTAGACAATGGTCAGCATCTGATGATGGGATGTTATCATGCAACGCGCCGTTTTCTGCAAATCATCGGCTCCGCCCACCTGGCGGTACTCCAGCCGAATCTGCACATCGAGTTTCTTCATCCCCGCAACGGATTCGCCTCGCTCCGTTGCCCGCCTCTGCCAGCACCACTGCATGTACTGTTCGGTTTGCTCCGCCTTCAAACCATTCCGTTTTCACACCGCCTCCGTCTCTTGAGGATCGGTACCGAACTGATGGCGTCATCGAAACAAAAAGAACGGGAGTTAGAGCAGATCACGGTGGACCAATGGCTCACATCGTTGAAACAGACGCCGGAAAACAGGAAATATCTCTGGGACATTCTGGCCGTGGGAACACTAAATGATGATCCCTCGACTGTTTCCGCTCTGTTGTTCTATAGGGTCCTGAAAGCTGCGTTTTTGGGGGCACGGCTCAATTCCAGTTTGCTGGTTCCGAAAGTGGGACTGACTGACCTTCTCATTGATCCTGCAGCAAGGTTCATCGAGGCGAAAGGGGGGGAGATTCTGACGGCGGCCGCGGTGGATGCATTTGAAATATCAAATCGCTATGTCGATGGACTCAGGGTGGGCCGAAGAAAACTGAAGGCGAGAACATATATCTGTGCCATTCCTTATCATGCACTCTCGGCACTTCAATCCCGTGGGAAAAAGACTGATGTACCCACTGTTGAGAATCTGGCGAAATTCGAATCGTCTCCCATCATCACACTCCACCTCTGGCTTGATCGCCCTGTCATCAAGCATGAATTTGTCGCAACGCTTGATTCTACGATCCAATGGATTTTCAACAAGAGCAGAATGTATCAACGGGAAGATGAAAGTGGAAGGCAGTATCTCTCACTCCTCATCAGCGGGGCTGCGAAGTATGTCGGATGGTCGAAAGAAAAGCTCGTGAACGTTGCAATGGGAGAATTAAGAACCCTTCTCCCGACTGCAGGAGAGGCCCGGCTCCTTCATTCGGTTGTCATCAAGGAGAAACGGGCGACATTCTCGCCAAAACCCGGGGTCGAAAACTTACGCCCAAGTACGGAAACAACTGTGAAAAACCTTTTCCTGGCAGGCGACTGGACCGCCACGGGATATCCTGCCACCATTGAGGGGGCAGTGATGAGTGGCTTCAATGCAGCAGAGGCAGTCAGAAGGTATCTGGGAAATTGATTTGCGTCGCCGTCAATCAACGTACCAGCCGTTCTTCCCCCCCGCTCGTTGACTCGTTGTTTCGTTGGTTCGTTAATACGTCCTACATCATCCCCTGCGGATCCACGTCAATCGTCATCGCCACACCCGATGCCTTTCCCGCTGATTCATCGTAGAGGTTTCGTACTTTTTCGAGTGCCGCACGCAACCGTGATCCCGAAGAATCGGTGGATTTGAGATTCTTGACGACAATGAGTTTTCGAAAGAAAGATTTGATCTTCGGTATGGCGGCATCGGCCGGACCAAGGACGATGAACGCGTCGGTCTGGTGCTGCCTCAAGAGCTCGGCAAATTTCCTTGAATGTTGAAAAACCGCATTCTCACTCTTTCCTTTGAACTCGAGAAGGACAATCCGCGAAAACGGGGGATAATCAAGCTCTTTGCGATATGCAAGCTCTTCTTCATAAAAGCCGGGGAAATCATGCGTGATGACATGCTTCAAACTGTAATGCTGGGGCTGAAGCGTCTGAACGACAACTTCTCCTGCGAGCGTACTACGCCCCGCCCGGCCCGCCACCTGTGTAAGAAGCTGAAATGTTCTTTCGGATGAACGGAAATCCGGCAAAAGCATCTGAGTGTCCGCCGAAATCACCCCGACGAGGGTGACCCGAGGAAAATCAAGCCCCTTGGCCACCATTTGTGTGCCGAGGAGAATGTCCGCTTCACCCTTCCCGAATTGCTGGAGCATCTTGTCGTGAGACCCCTTGCGGCTCGTGGTGTCCAGATCCATCCTCAAGATAACCGATCCGGGGAAAAGTTGGCCCAATTCTTCATGAACCTGTTGCGTTCCAAACGCCTGATGGGAAAAATCAATCCCCCCGCAATGAGGGCATTGGGAAGGCACCTTCCTGACAACCCCGCAGTAGTGGCACCTCAAATGCTTCTTCGTCAAATGATACGTCATGGTCACATCGCAGTTCTCGCACCGCTCAACGTGTCCGCACTCGAAACACTCGACCACGTGGGAAAACCCGCGCCGGTTCTGGAGGAGAATTGTTCCCTCTTTCTTCCGCAACCGATCGGTAATCTGGTCTTTGAGCAATTGCGAAAGAGAGGTCCGCGGCAAATGTTTTGGAAACTGCTTCCCTTTCTCCTTGACATCAACCTTGACCTTCTGATACACGCTCTTCCATTCTTCCTTCATATCGACAATATCGATTCGAGGAAGTCGCGCGGTGTCAATTCGATCGGGAAGGCTGAGAAGCTGATACTTTCCGGTGTTGGCGTTATAATAGCTTTCCGCTGATGGTGTGGCGGATCCAAGAATCACTGCCGCATTGGAGTTGACGGCCCGCACGATTGCCACGTCCCGTGCATTGTAGCGTGGGGTGGCATCATACTGCTTGTACGAACTTTCGTGCTCTTCGTCCACGACAATCAGGCCGAGATTTGCAAGCGGCGCAAATATCGCTGAGCGGGGCCCAATCACGATCTTCGCCCTTCCTTCACGGGCCAGCCTCCAGGCATCATACCTCTCTCCAACCGACATCTGGCTGTGCATCACTGTTACCCCCGCTCCAAAATGAGCCCGGAAACGGCGGACTGTTTGAGGAGTGAGCGAAATCTCAGGCACGAGCACAATGGCCGTTTTCCCCGCCGCAAGCACAAGCTTGATCGCTTCAATATAGACCTGTGTCTTTCCGCTTCCCGTAATGCCGTGAAGAAGAAATGTCTTGTAGGTGGATTGAGAGATCGCCTCGCTGACCGATTTCAGCGCTTCCGATTGATGCCTGTTGAGCGTGATCGTCGCAGGCGGCTGGATGTCTTCGTATTCCGTCCTCCGGATCAACTCCTCGTGTGAAAAGCCGAGAAGGCCCTTGGCATTGAGCGATTTGAGGATGGAGAGGGAACTGTCTGTGCTCTTCAGAATGTCTTTTGCAGGGATTTTCGTCCCGTCCAGGGGGACCAAATCGAACAAACGCTGCTGTTGTGGGGAAAGCTTGCGCGGCAGCTTGCGGAGCGCCTCGTCGGCTTCTTTGCTTCGCCACGTTACCATCTGGGTCTTGGATTGCGCTTTGGGCTTCTCTACAAGCTCTTCCAGTGCAATCCACCCCCGGTGTTCCATTTCCGAAAGGATGGAGTGAATGCTGGCCGCCTTTGTTACCGAGCGGAGATGCGTGACGGTGTCTGGACTCTTCTGTGTCAGCGCGATCAGAATCTGATGTTGTTTCCTTGCGGAAGACTTTGTCTCATCGAGGGCAGCTGAAACATCCGTCACCAATCGAACGAGTCTCTTGCTTTCCTGACCGAGACCCTGCGGTGTGGCCGACCTCAGTACTTCGCCCCATGGAGCAAAATAGTAGTCGGCAATCCATCGGGTCAGCTTCAGCATTTCGGCCGAAAAAACCGGATGAGAATCGAGGATATCTCGGATCGGTTTGAGCTTCTGAACGGAGGTTGTTGGAGGAAGGGCGACGATAACACCGGTAAGAAATTTCGTCCCAAAAGGCACCAGTGCCCTGCTTCCCCTCACCGCCTGCGCCTGAAGGTGGGGTGGAACAAGATACGTGAACGTTCGGTCGATTGGGATGGGAAGAGCGATATCAACAAGGAATTGACTCATGGAAATGTAATCATGGACTCATGGGATCATGGAGTCATTTGCTGATCCATTGACAAGCAGTGAGCCCATCATCACATGATAACACGATTACATGACCGCATCAAGTGTTTCCCATCTCGCTGTCTCGTTGATTCGTTGAGTCGTTGTCTCGTTGATTCGTTGAGTCGTTATCTCGTTGGCTCGAGTTTCCGTCATTGCTTTCCCCAATATTCCTTTATATCAACTCTCTCTCGATTATCTTATAGACATCCTTCAATGGCAGATTCTTCTCCTGTGCAATCCTCTTGCACTCTTCAAATTCCGGAACGAGTCTTTCTTTTCCTTCATTCACAACGACTTTCGCCTTCACAACACCCAGAGACGTTTGCACGTCGCGAGAGGAACGGGATAGTTTCCGCCGTTCTACCGGAAGAATTCTCACTCCGAGTGTCGTCGTCTCCTTGAAGATCACGCCGAGCACGGAATCGAGTTTTCCACGCTCAGCGATGATTGAAAGGAGCATCCCGGGACGTCCCTTTTTCATCAACGCCGGCAGAACAAACGCATCATGGGCTCCGGCTTCAATCAATCGCTCGATGACGTACGGATAGATTTCAGGATTCATGTCGTCAATGTTGGTCTCAACCATCACGACGGCATCGGTTTCATATCCCTCATCGATCGTCCCGATCATCACACGCAGCAAGTTTGGAATTCCCTCGAAGTCCTTCGATCCGGCCCCATATCCAAT
Source organism: Bacteroidota bacterium (assembly GCA_035286705.1). Classification (GTDB taxonomy): domain Bacteria; phylum Bacteroidota; class Ignavibacteria; order UBA10030; family UBA10030; genus JACPLA01. The sequence goes on along the minus strand of DATECW010000061.1, from coordinate 8,762 downwards.
TGCGGAGGTTTTCAGTTGAGCGAGGGACAGAGTTCCTTTCGAGAGGGCTTTAATGATTGCCGCACCCGTAGGCGTCGTCAGCTCATTCTGAATGTCGGTCAGGACGATCGGATAATCCTTGAGAATCTCCATGGTGGCTGGTGTCGGGATCGGGAGCTTGCCGTGTTCGCTGTTCACAAATCCGCCGCCCCCCACTTTGACCGGTGATGAATATACCTGGTCAATCTTAAGATGATCGATGCCGATGGACGTGCCGACGATGTCGACGAGCGAGTCAATGGCCCCCACTTCATGAAAATGAATCTTCTCAATGGTGGAGCCATGGATCTTTGCTTCTGCCCGCGCAACTTCCATGAAAATTCGTTTTGCCCGGTCCTTGACGCTTTCGGCAAGCAAGCTCTGGTCGATGATTGCCTGAATGTCCTTCAGATGCCGGTGGTATGAGGGCTGCTGCGAAACCACGACGTCTATCTTCGTCGCAACAATCCCGCTTCGCTCGACATGAGATGCCTGTAATTCGAATCCGTGAAGTCCAAGCTTGGCGAGTTCGTCCTTCAAAACGTCAAAAGGCATTCCGGCGCTGACAAGCGCCCCAAGCGTCATATCGCCGCTGATTCCGGCAATTGTGTCGAAATAGATTATCATTCTTTCCGTCTCTGATCGAGGAGAGGGGAGAGATAGGCGATGAATCGCTTCGTGGCTCCTACATTCTCTTTGACCATGCCAAGCGCAATCGCTCCACCTTTCATCCTTCGTTTCGAATTCGTAAGCATCTCATGGAGCACGGTGTAGCATTCTGTTTGATCGTGAATGACGATTCCCCCCTCACGTCCGGTCAACTCAACCGCTTCACGTGAGTTCTCGTGCTTCGGCCCGTACATGACGGGAACTCCGTAGACGGCAGGTTCAAGCACGTTGTGAATCCCCTGCTTGAAGCTCCCTCCCACATACGCCACATCGGCATATTGGTATAATGCCATGAGAACGCCGACACTGTCAACAATGATGACATGCTCGTTCGAAAAATCGTTCAAATCGGAAAACCGGATGGTCCGCAAACCTAGATACGCGATCTGCACCTCGAGCCGTTCAATCGTCTCAACCGTGGGTTCGTGGGGAACCAGAATCATCAGAGCCCTGTGATCATGACGACTCACCTTTCTGAATGCGGGCAGGATGACTTCCTCGTCTTCTTCCCAGCTGCTTCCGACGACAAACACCGATTTGTTGCGCAGGAGGGCATGCGGAATCGGGTGTTTTCGCCTTGCTTCTTCGCTCCGTTGCCATACCTGGTCATACCGTGTCTCGCCCACCACCCGGACTTCAGTTCCCTTCAGATTGAACCGTTGGAACGAGTGAGCGTCATCTTGTGAAACGGTGAGGATGGATGTGAGAGATTCATACACTGTTCGGTGAAAATCCCTGAGAGGCCACCAAAGGCGGGCCGAGTTTGACCGAAGCGTTGCATTGGCAATGAATGTGGGAACATTCCTGCGTTTTAGCTCCCATACGTGGTTGGGCCAAACGTCGTAACGGACCATCACGGCGGCATCGGGACGAATCAGATCGAGAAAGCGGCGAGCGTTGGTCGAGCTGTCGAAGGGAATGTAAGCAATAAGGTCGGCCGGCTTGTAGTTCTTGGAGTGTTCGTAACCCGACGGAGAAAAGAACGTTACGATGATGTCCAGATTCGTGAACTTCTTTCGGAGGGCTGCGATGATCGGTTTCGCCTGCTCAAATTCCCCAAGCGAAGAGGAGTGGAACCATATCCTGTTCTTCCCCTTGAGCTTTCCGACATTCTCTTCAAGACGTTCGAACAGACCGGTCCGGCCGTGGATACCGCGACGGATCTTTTTGTTGAAAAGAGAACCGGAATGGAAAACGATCCAGAAAGCCGGAATCGCAATCGCGTTGTAGATATAATACCAGAATCGCTGCATCACGTTTGATGGCGCAAGGGGAAGAGAATGTCCTCCGAAGGGCAACCGAGGCGGCGAAAATGTTAGACAATAATTGATGGAAATGCAACTTGACGGTTGAATGTGCCTCTGTGTTCACGTGCCTGCTCCGCGCCTGCACGTGCATGCATAGCATTGAGGCAGGCCCGCCTGAGCACGTAGTGCGTCGGCGGGCGGGCATGCGCCGAAGTCTGACCAGGATGTCATAGAGCACGCGGATGTGTTCTCCATATGGTTTAGTTTTGGCTTGCCTTGACTAAGTGCACGATTTGTGCTAATATCCAACGAATGGAACGACCTCCCACACTCCATTGGAGTCTGTGAATGGCCAAGACTCTCGAACGGCAGCTCAAGGCTCTGAAGAAATCCGATATTTTCAAAGACCTTGACGCAAAGACTCTCACAACCCTGGCGAAAAACCTCAAGGGAGAAAAACACCCGGCGGGAACCATTCTCCTCGATATGGATTCCAAGCCCGACAAGGTGTTCTTCATAGAAAAAGGAAAGGTCAAAATCTCCCGCCTCACAAGGTTCGGAGATGAGACCATCCTGAACATTGTTGAAGAAGGAAACATTGTCGGTGAGCTCGCCGTCGTCGACGGCCACCGCCGCTCCGCAAGAGCAGTGTGCCTTGAGAACAGCGAATTTCTCGTCCTGCCCAAAAAAATCTTCGATAAAACTCTCTGGTCCGAACCTGCCCTTACACAAAGTCTGCTGAGGGAATTCTGTGTCCGTCTTCGACGCGCGAACGATAACATCGTCCGTAAACTGGAGACGCAAAGAGAGGAATCGGACGAGAGCTTCGAGCGACTGCAAAAACTGATCGAAGCAAGTAAGAACATCAATTCCACCCTTGATCTCGATAGACTCCTCGGCCTGATTCTCGATGCGGCGGTCAAAAGTATCGACTCAGATAGAGGTACTCTCTATCTGGTCGATGACATAAAAAGGGAGCTTTGGTCCAAGGTTCTTCAAGGGGAGAATATGGTGGAAATCCGCCTGCCGGTGGGAAAGGGATTGTCTGGATATGTTGCAGAAACGGGGGAGGTCATCAACATTCCCGACGCCTACAACGATCCCCGGTTCAATCCGGATGTCGACAAGCGAACAGGCTACCGCACGAATAACATGCTGTGCATGCCCATGAAGAACAAAGATGGCAAGATCATCGGTGTTTTTCAGCTGCTGAACAAAAAGGGGGGCGTGTTCGGGAAGGAAGACGAACAGTTTATCGACGCCCTGTCATCCCATGCTTCTGTTGCCATTGAAAATGCCCGGCTTGCCCAGGAAATGGTGAAAAGCGAACGTCTTTCGGCTGTTGGCCGCATGGCAAGCACAATTATTCACGATATCAAGAACCCCATGGGCACTCTCAGAGTCTATGCCCAGGTCATGAAGAAAAAGTCGGGCAACGAAGAAGCTGCCAAACTGGCCGATGAGATGATCCACCAGGTTGACCGTTTTGTGAGTATGACACAGGAGATTCTCGATTTCACGAAGGGTGTAAGTTCGCTGAATATCATAGAACTCGATTTTGCCGAAGTGATGGAAAACGTCCTGGCGTTCATCGAAAAAGACCTGGTGAAAAACAATGTCCAGCTGGTCCGGGAAACTGCATTTAAGGGCAAGGTCAAGATGGACGAGGACAAAGTGGTTCGCGTCTTCTACAATATTGCCAGCAACGCCCGCGATGCCATGCCTCAAGGGGGAAAGCTCACAGTCAAAACGGAACCGAGTGATGGCTTTGTCAAGATTGAATTCATCGACTCAGGGACTGGAATGCCTGAGGAAGTGAAGAAAAGGCTCTTTGAACCGTTCATGACATACGGCAAAAAACATGGCACCGGTCTCGGTATGGCAATTGTCAAAAAAGTCATCGACGATCACAAGGGTAAGATCGAAATCGACAGTGTGATGGGCAAAGGGACGACCATTCGAATCTATTTTCCCGCCGGCTGATAATCCAAAAATCGAACACGGAAGAGCACAAAACGAGGCTGGGACACTACGTGCGCCGATCGGCGTACATCCGTGACTTTTTCGTTTTTTCTGAGTTCCACACCGTAATCCTCAGTACCTTTCCGGTCCTAACTTTCCTCATGTTCCAAAAAAAAACTCAGTCGAAAGGAGTCAAGTATGCCCTCCTCGCCGTTAGTTCCACCGGGAGAGTTTCGCCGTCGTCTTGCCCGCTGGCGTGAGTTCTTCTTCGCTCAAAAATACCGGTTCGACCTTGGCCAGTCGTTTCTCGTTATTGTCAACTTCACATTGTTGATTATCACGGCAAGTGACAAGCTCCAGATCTTTTTCGGAATCCCCCGTCTTCGGTCCCTGATTATCCTCATCGTTCCGCTCGGCTTTCTCGCTGTCTGGATATTCGGATATTTCATGGACAAGGTTGTCCGGGCCGCACAAATGGCCGAGCGGCAATCGATAAAACGCAGCGAAGTGTGGACGAAGCACAATGAACAGATGGAACGCATGGAAACGGCGTTGAACGAGATTAAAAGAAGGCTGGGGAAAGTCCGAGCAGGGAGTCGCAAGAGAAAACGATACTGATCTTCTGGTCGGGCGAGAGAGCAAAAAAAACTCCCGACCGGGGTCGGGAGTCATTGTTCAGACAAGGAGCATACTACCCGCCCAGACCCAGATACCCCATCCCCAGCACCCACACGATCCACAATCCCATCGCATACCCGATCGCAGTTCCGGTCGGTTTCCCAGAGATCTTTGCCAATCCTACTCCGATAACGAATGCCTGCCATCCGGCGAAGACATCCAGCCGAGTGAGAATCCGGTGTAACGCACTTGTCACATCGTAGTCTGAAAATACGGCAAGTGCTGCACTCGGCGTCGCGTAAAGGGAACTCAGTCCGAGAATCATGAGCATGGTGATAACGGAACCCAGCACTCCGATCCACGAGGAAGTCCCGTAGAGCGCAAGATAGGTGCCATAGCTTTCAGATGATTTGAGCGCGAACTTGCCCACAAGCCAGAGAACGAGAGCTCCGGCAAAGAAGTATGCGGTTATCACAATGGCGATCCCGATGGCGCCAATGATCTGCATGAACCCGCCCATATTCGACATCTGTTCCTGCGCCTGATCGGCCTGCTGCTGAGTCATGTCTCCGCGTTCAACGCGCTGCTGCATCGCGCGTGCCTGCGATTCCATAATCTGCTCTTGCAGCGTGGGATTCGAAAAAATCAGAATTACCGAGATAATTCCGAAGACGATCATTGCCAGCCAGGGCAGCACCCAAAATTTTGTCTTGGAAGGTGCGGCTGTGATCCCATCGAATGCCTCAGAGGGTGCTGCGTAGACATTGAGGAGACGACTGCCAAACGACTGAGTTGATTCTGCAGACGGTTCTTGATTCTCCATACATTCCTCCTGAAAAATGGGAGAGCTGATTCAATATGTGTGAATGAAACTGGAAAAAGGTAAGGATTTCTTGTATTGGGCGCAAAGGGTTGGTTGACATTCGGATGAGAAAGAGATATATTCGAGTGCTATTTTCTACCCAAATTCGGAAGAAATTGACCAAAGTTCCACTTCCTGCGTCGAGGGGACACGACCGATTCAATGAACCCTGCTGAACTAGAAGAGCAAAAACGAAAAGTCGAAGAGCTTAAGAAGAAGATTCTTGAGCAGAAGCGGAAGACGGCTGATGCCTCTGAAGACGTACACAAGCGCGCGGAAGATGCCCGAAAGGCGGAAGAAGAGGCCAAGAAAAGGGAAGAAGATGAGGCCCGGAAACTGGAAGAGGAAGAAGCAGCCAGAAAGGCCGAGGAGGAAGCGCATCTCAAAGAAGAAGAGGAACGCCAGAAGGCAGAAGACGCCCGCCTCAAAGAGGAGGAAGCACGGCGCAAGGTCGAAGAAGAGGCAATCAAAAAAGCCGAGGCCCAAGCGAAGCGAAAAGCAGAAGAAGCCGACCGGCTGAAAGAAGAGCAGGAGCGTGAAAAGGCGTTGGAGGAGGCAAAGCAGCAGGCCGAGTTTGTTGCCTTGAAACGGGCTGAGGAGGAAGAGCGGAGAAAGGAAGAGGAGTCTCGTCGAAAAATTGAGGAGGCCCGTCGAAAGATAGAGGAGCAGAAGAGAAAGGAAGCAGAGCAGAAAAAGAAGGAAGAAGAGGCGCGCAAGAAGAAAGAAGAAGAGGAACGAAAGAAGGAACAAGCAAAGAAAGCAGCACCTGCCAGCGGCGGAAAAGCCAGTCCCGCGGCTATCCAGGCCTATGTCTCTGCCCTCAAACAGGCATGGGGGGACGGGAACCTCAGCAAAGACGAAGAGGTCCTGCTGGCTACTCTTCGCAAATCCCTTGGAATCACACCCGAGGAACACGCCGGGCTGGAGCAGGAAGTCCAACTTGAAATCTATCTTGAAGCCGTTGTGGATGGCTGGAAAGATGGCTCCATTTCTCCCGAAGATTCGGAACATTTGGATGGCCTTCGTGAGAAATTTCGAATTTCAGCTGACGAACATCTTCGGATGGAAAAACAGGTCAGAAAAGAGATTCTTAAGCAGCGGGCGTAGGAGCAGACTGGTAGGCCATTGCCTGAAGGGCAGTGATTCGCTTCTCAATCGGTGGGTGTGTCCCGAACAACTCCGCAACAAATCCCTCCCTGGAATTTACTGATCTTCCCAACGGATCTGCAATACAAAGATGGGCCGCTCCGCGTTTGATGGATGCTGTCGGTTCGACAGCGGTGTCAATTTTCTTCAGCGCGCTCGCAAGGCCCAGAGGATTTCTGGTCATCTCTGCTCCCGAAGCATCTGCAAGGTATTCCCGCTTCCTCGATACCGCCATCGCCATCATTCGAGTGATGATGGGGGCCAGAATGATGCCGATCAGCCAAAGCACAAGCAGGAGTGCTCCCAGCTGGCCTGAGGATTTTGAATTCCGTTTTCGCCCCCTTCCATACCACAATGATCGCCTCGCCCAATCTGAAAGCAGCAAGATCGCTCCCATCAAGGCCGCCACCACAGTCATGAGGCGTATGTCGTAGTTGCGAATGTGGCTCATTTCGTGAGCGACCACGCCCTGAAGTTCTTCTCGATTCAGCGAATCGAGCAGACCTTGGGTTACCGCTATGCTGCTGTGTTGTGGATCCTTACCGGTGGCGAAGGCGTTGGGATCGGCATCGGGAATCACGTAGACGGCAGGTCGGGGAAGACCCGAGGCGATTGCCATTTCATCGACAACATTCAAGAGCTGACGATGTGACGGATTGGAATCGTCTGCAGGGACTGCTCCCGCCGAGGTTAATACTGCAGAAGGGCCGTTGGAAAGACTCCAGAACGCGGACCCGGTTCCGACCGCTAAGGCGACGACAGTACCCAATGGAATAAATCCCCCCTCTCCGACTGACCCGCTAAAATAGAAGTCGAACCCCATTCCCAAAAGTCCCAGGAAGAGGGCAAACCCGATCATGACAAAAACCGTCATCTGTCGGTTGTGGGCTTGTTGTTCGTAGATATTGCGACGCGCGAACGGTGAAGGTATTGTCATCGTTTCAGGGATAGATCGACTTTGGGTACTTCTCGTTCCGTTGCCACCTGAATCTCGAAGAGTTCGGCCGCAGTGAAATTGAACATGGACGCGATAATGTTTCCAGGGAAAGTCTGTTGGGAAATATTGAATCGGGTGGCGATATCATTATAGAACTGTCGGGCAAATGAGATCTTGTTTTCCGTGCTGGTCAATTCTTCCTGAAGTTGTTGAACGTTCTCATTGGAGCGGAGGGTCGGATAGTTTTCGACCAGTGCAAACAGCTTCGAAAGGGCGCCCGTGAGGATATTCTCCTTTGCCGCGGCGTCGGCAACGCCGGTTGCGGTGACGGCGGAATTCCGAGCCTGAATCACTTTTTCCAGCGTGTCTTGTTCAAATTGCATTTGCCCCTTCACCGTACTGACAAGGTTCGGAATGAGGTCATGGCGTCGTTTCAGCTGCACATCGATCTGCTTCCACCCGTTCGTGGTTTGGTTTCGGAGAGTGATGAGGCTATTGTACTTCGCTATGATCCAGAAGATCACAACGGCAAGAAGGGCGAGAAGAATGTAAACTGCCATGACGATGCTCCTTATTCGTGATGAAGAAAATTAGATGTTCAGGATGGGAAAGTCAATTCAGGAATGGCTGCAAAAGCCTTATTTCTAGGGGGCATTTTCGGTGTCGATCGTTCAACGAAAAGTTGAACCGGAGTCAGATTGTTATTGACTTTTGGGAAGAAGCGTAGTATATTTAAAGCCCCATAAGAATTGGGAACCCCGTGCAAGCGGGGATTCTTTGAAGAAACTGATGAGAATGCCCATGCAATTGATGGGCATTTTTGTCGTTGTCAAAGGTGTTCTTTGAAAAGGTGTGCACAGCCTCGAGTCAATCGAGATGAGGTAGTTCAACCTTACCTCAAGTGATACACAAATGAGGTTAGGCTCAAACTTGAAGTTGAGAATCATTTCTACAACGGAGAGTTTGATCCTGGCTCAGGACGAACGCTGGCGGCGTGCCTAACACATGCAAGTCTCAGGAGAAAGGGGTAGCAATATCCCGAGTAAACTGGCGCAAGGGTGAGTAACACGTAGGCAACCTGCCCTCAGGACGGGAACAACTCCGCGAAAGCGGGGCTAATACCCGATGATGCAGCGGCACCGCATGGTGACAGTTGTTAAAAGCCGAAAGGCGCCTGTGGATGGGCCTGCGTCCCATTAGATAGTTGGCGGGGTAACGGCCCACCAAGTCGACGATGGGTAGCTGGTCTGAGAGGACGATCAGCCACACTGGAACTGAGACACGGTCCAGACTCCTACGGGAG
>DATECW010000060.1:0-14306 GCA_035286705.1 Bacteroidota bacterium | reverse complement strand
TCAAAAATCACCAAATCAATAAATTTCGCAAAACCTCCATGACCTACACCCACCTGCTTGTGACCAAGGATCCTTCGGGGTTCGCCATTCTTCAGTTCAATCGTCCCGATGTCCTCAACGCATTGAACATGAAACTCATGGAAGAGCTTGTCGACGCGTTTGAGGCTCTTGATAGGGATTCCGATGTCCGGTGTATGATCCTCACCGGCCACGAGAAGGCATTCGCAGCCGGAGCGGATATCAAAGAGATGGCGGACGCAACCTCTGTCGATATGCTGATTCGGGACCAGTTTGCCCGATGGGACAGGATTCGCAAGATCAAGAAGCCCATCATAGCAGCGGTGAGCGGATTTGCACTTGGCGGCGGGTGTGAGCTCATGATGGCGTGCGACATCGTCATTGCATCGGAGACCGCCAGAATCGGCCAACCGGAGATCAACATCGGCGTCATGCCGGGAGCGGGAGGAACGCAACGGTTGACACGCGCTGTTGGGAAAGTGAAGGCGATGGAGATGGTCCTGACGGGATTAACGATCACGGCTCAGGAGGCACTTCAATGGGGACTGGTCAACAAGGTGGTGCCCGTTGAGTATTACCTGCAGGAAGCAAAGAATCTTGCCAAAGATATCGCAAGCAAACCGCCGCTTGCAGTCAAGATGGCCAAAGAGGCCGTGTTGAAAGCGTTCGATACCACGATCGAGGGCGGATTGGAATTCGAGCGGAAGAATTTCTATCTCCTTTTTTCGAGCGAAGACCAGAAAGAAGGAATGAAGGCGTTCGTCGAAAAACGCAAAGCACAGTGGAAAGGAAAGTAAGCAGCCATGCCGGAGTTTAAGACATTGTCGTATTCGCTTCAGAATGGAATTTGTACCATCACCATGAATCGTCCCGAGGTGTACAACGCCCTCAACGAACAGATGAAAGACGATCTCAACGATGCATTCAAGGAGGCGGAAAAAGACGGATCAGTACGGTGCATTGTTTTGCGAGGCGCGGAAGAGAAAGCATTCTGTTCAGGACAAGACCTGAAGGAACATTCCGGAAGCGAGCCAAAACGATCGCTGAAGACTTCGCTCGAAAAGAAGTACAATCCATTGATTCGCCGCATGAGGAACATGGAGAAGCCGATTATCGGAATGATCAACGGGGTTGCGGCAGGTGCGGGACTCAGCATTGCTCTTGCCTGCGACTATCGCATCATGTCCGATTCAGCGAAACTGATTGAGGTGTTCATACGGATCGGACTTGTTCCCGATTCAGGCTCGCATTGGTTTCTGGCCCGATTGGTTGGAACGGCGAAGGCATTCGAGTATGCCGCGCTTGGGCAGGATGTTTCCGCCGAAGAAGCAGAGCGTGTGGGGCTGGTGAACAGGGTCGTTCCGGCAGCTGAGCTTGAAGCGAAGACGCTTGAACTGGCAGAGAAGTTTGCAAAGGCGCCTACGAAGGCAATCGGGCTTATCAAGCGGACGCTGAACAAAGCACTTCATTCCGACCTCGATACGATTCTGGATTACGAAGCAGTGATTCAGGAAATCGCTTCTCAGACGGAAGACCATCAGGAAGGACTGAAAGCGTTCCTGGAAAAGAGGCCTTCGCAGTTCAGGGGAAAGTGAGAGACTTTTTCTTCGACCGATTCTGCAATTGTAGATCCCGCCGACATCAATCGTTTCTCCAAGAGCAATGCCGTTCGCAATGGCTACTTTGGACAGTGGCAACTTTGATATTCTGCATTGAGCATTGAACATTGAATATTTCTTTCCTTTGGCAAAACGTAACTCTAAATGCTCAACACTCAATACTCAATGTTCAAGTAGCTGCAACCTATCCACATTCTATCTTGTTTTTTCTCCCCTATTTGAGTACGTTCAGCATGAGTCGCGGCCCACAAATCCCTCAACGCGGCTCAATATTTGCAGCTTTCATAGACGGTTTCATTCATTCCTTTTCCTATGTTCAAACACCTTGGAGTTGTCGGCGCGGGAACGATGGGAGCAGGCATTGCACAGATTGCCGCTCTCACCAATACTGATGTCATGCTGTACGACATCAACGAGACAATTCTCCGGCGTGCCCTCGAACGCATCAAAACGGACCTCAAGAATGGCGTGACCAAGGGAAAAATCACGGCTGAACAGATGACCGAGGCGGTAACCCGAATTCATCCTCGAACGAGCCTCGCCGACCTTCATTCATGCGAATTTGTGATCGAGGCTGTGATTGAAGACCTGCGGGTCAAGAAGGACCTCTTTCAACATCTGGAAACCAATGTCAAAACATCGACGATTCTTGCCAGCAACACCTCTTCCCTTTCCGTCACAGCAATAGCTTCGGTTCTGCACAAACCGGAACGCGTAGTCGGGATGCATTTCTTCAATCCTGCCCACATCATGAAGCTGGTCGAGGTCATTGCGGGGCGCAATACATCTCAAGACACTGTCCAAAGAACGTTCGAATTGTCCAGACTATTGGGAAAAGTGCCAGTGCTGGTGAAAGACACGCCCGGGTTCATTGTCAACCGCGTGGCGCGCCCTTTCTACGGAGAAGCGTTGCGGATCCTGGGCGAGAATGTGGCAACCCATGAGCAAATCGACCGCATTGTGAAGTCCGTTGGCGGTTTCCCCATGGGCCCTTTTGAGCTGATGGACCTGATCGGAATCGACATCAACCTCTCCGTCACCCAATCGATGTTCGACCAGTATTTCGGCGAGCCGAGATACCGGCCACATCCCATTCAGAAACAAATGGTCGATTCCGGCATGCTCGGCCGCAAATCAGGCAAAGGCTTCTACGATTATTCAAACAACAAGCCTGAATGAGATGGATACAGCGAAGAAATCCGAACAGGAAAGGAAGAAAGGGAATGCTGTTCTCTATATAATAGGAGATTCCCCCCTGATTGAGGAATATGCCGATTTCTGCAGTTTAAGAGGTTATGAGGTTCTTTGTCAGCTGAATTCAGGCAAAAAAGCAGAAAAAACGAAAAGCTACAAGCAATCAAACCTCATCCCTGCCGCGACTTCTCTCGCTTTGGAACTTACAAACTCCGATCTTTCTCTCAAGCGCAAGAACATGGAGCGGCTCGACAAAGCACTGCCCGCGACGAGCGCCATTCTGAGCACGTCAATTACAGTGACCGCAACGGAGCAATCAAGTTGGATTCAGAAGAAGCATCGCCTGGTGGGATTCGGAGCGCTTCCAGGTTTTCTGGAACGACCTCTCGTCGAGGTGGCGCCGACGGTTTTTTCGCCTCCCCAAACGATGGAAGTCGTGAAGACCTTTTTCCGCTCTCTCGGGAAAGAACTAGAAATCGTTCAGGATCGAGTTGGAATGGTCCTGCCGAGAATTCTCTGCCAGATCATCAACGAGTCGGTTTTTGCGCTGCAGGAGGATGTTGCATCTCCCGCCGATATCGACACCGCCATGAAGCTGGGGGTCAATTACCCTCTTGGACCCATTGAATGGGCCGACAGGATCGGATTCAAGAATGTATATGCCGTTCTCTCCGCGCTCGAGAATGACATGCGCGAGGATCGTTACCGCGTCGCACCCCTGCTGAAACAGATGGCCGAGAGCGGCGACTGGTGGAAACAAACGAGGACTTCCTCATGAGCAGACTTAAGATACTTCTCCCCTTTCCCCTCCTCCTCTGCTCCCTTGCGCTCAGCCAATCGTTCGAAGGAGTCATGACATTCCGTGTTTCGGGAAACAGCACCCAGCAATTCACGTATGCGACCAAGGGGGACAAGGTCCGAATGGATGTTGCGCCTTCCCCTGGCGCGGCGGTGGCAATGATCGTTGACACCCGCACGCGAACGGTGACGATGATACGGGACCAGGCGAAGATGTACTTCGAGCTCAACATCGATCAGATGACTCTCCCGCCGGGCATGAAGGAAAAAGAGGTAAGCATAACAAAAACGGGCGAGAAGGAAACAATCCTTGGGTACGAATGTGAACAAATGCTCATCAGACAGGAAGAGCGAAATGCCGAGCTATGGGTGACAAAAGGGCTCGGTCGATTCGTTCAGGTCAATCTGAATCCTCGCGCCCAGTCACCGATGTTGAAGAAGCTCGAAGAGGAACTGGTCAACCAGGGGTACTTTCCTCTTCGGTTGATAACCACGGGTGCCGAAGGCACTGAGGAATCCAGAATGGAGGTAACAAAGATTGAAAAGAAGTCACTGAATGACGAAATGTTTGTAGTGCCGGCGGGGTATCAGAAAATGCAGATGCCTCCTCCGCCGAAACAGTAAACACATTTGAAGAAGGAGTAGGGCCATGAAATCGTTCGTCGTGTTGTTTCTTGCGTTTCTGATCCTGGCGCCTGCCGCGCAGAGTCAGACCAAAGTGGTTCATTTCAAGAAGCTTCAGGAATATCTCCCTTCGATGGAGATGAAAGGATTCGAGCGAAAGAAACCCACGGGGCAGACGCAGACAGCCATGGGCATGACCTCATCCGAAGCGAAAGTGCGCTATGTGACAAAGGCCCCGCCGGACTCGGTTCCAAGCGAAGAAGGTTACACTGAACAGTCGATCGAGATAACTCTCTCGGATATGTCAGGTATTCCCTTCGGCCAAATGGCTGCGATGCAATACCAGCAGGAATTTGAGAACGAGACGGAGGATGGCTACGAGAAATCCGTAACCGTGAAGGGAACATACAAGGGAAAGGAATCGGCACGCACGGGCGATTATAAGAGCTGCGAGCTCGAGTTTATGGTTGGAACCCGATTTATGTTCAAGCTTCAGGGAAACGGTATTTCAGATGCAAAGGTCCTTACAAAGCTCGCTGAAAGCGTCGATCTGGCCAAACTGGAGAAACTGACGCCTTAAGCATTCAAGGAGGGTTTTCATGTCTGTGCGCCGGCAACTCATTCTTTTCGGATGTATTCTTTTTGTCACGACGCTATGTACCGCTCAGCCGAAACTCGTGCTCGAGAAGCAGGAGATTGATCTTGGGACTGTGTACAACGGCGCGATCGTCAAAGCCCGGATCAAACTGACGAACGGAGGCACCGATCGATTAATGATTGAAAGCATCAGGACCTCATGCGGATGCACGACGGTGAAGCAACCGAAGACTGAACTGAAACCGGGCGAGACTGATGCGCTCGAAGTGGAATTCAATTCCTCCGGATTTCGCGGAACCGTCAAGAAATACATACACATCGAAACCAACGATCCGGCCAACCAGTATGTTTCTGTGACGCTTTCCACCAATGTCAAAGAAGAACTGGAACCCATCAATCAATTCAAGTTCCTCTGGTTTGGCGATTTGGCGATTGGCAAGTCATCAACCCTCACGTACACCCTGAAGAACATTGGAAACTCGAAGATGTCCATCAAGAATGTCAGGAAGGTCTACGATAAGCTGAGTGTGGAGTACGATAAGAAAACGGTTGCTCCGGGAGATACCGTTGTTGTCAGAGTTTCTGTCATTCCAAGCCGGGTGGGCTATTTCAACGAGGCCTTTACCCTGGAGACGGACAGCAAGAATCAACCGCACGTGCCGATATTGGTTACCTTTGTCGGGGTGAACCGATGACGCGTTTTGACAAAGCATGGCGGGAAGGGCTTGCCATCGCTATTTGTTCGGTGGTTTTCGGTTTCAGCTATACGTTCGTCCAGGAGAAAGGGCTCTTCGCAAAACCCGCTTCGCGGCGGGCAACTCTCGGGACCGTATCGGCGGCACCCTCGGTCATCGAGATACAGGAGGCATTGAGTTTGTTCCAATCAGGAGAGGCGGTGTTCGTCGACTCGCGGCATGGATTTGACTACAAGCTCGGCCACATCAGGGGCGCCCTCAACCTTCCTCTCGAGGAATTCGACACAAAGGCGGACGTTATCGCATCCCTTCCAAGAAACAAGATCCTGATAACCTACTGCGACGGCGCGGACTGCAACTCAAGCATTGAGCTCGCCACGAAACTCATGGAATCCGGATTCACCTCCGTGAAGGTCTTCTTCGCCGGGTGGAACGAATGGCAGGGCCAGCGGCTGCCGATGGCGGTGACACAATAATGCTCAAACGATTCCTTTCGAACGAATTCAACATCCTGACGGCCCGGGTCTTCCTCGGGTCGATGCTTCTCGTCGCGAGCATCGATAAAATTGCCGACCCTGCCGCTTTTGCAAAGTCGATTGGAGACTACCGGCTTTTCTCCGAACCCATCGTGACGGTGGTTGCCACGATGATTCCCTGGGCTGAACTCCTTTGCGGCATGGCGATGATGTTCGGCCTGCTGATACCGGGAGCGGCATTGTTGGCCGGATCGATGCTTCTCGTTTTCACTCTCGCTCTTCTTTCGGCGCTCCTCCGAGGTCTCGACATTACCTGCGGCTGCTTCTCACAGGACCCGGCAGCGGCGCGCATAGGCTGGATGAAGATAGGAGAGAACGTCATCCTGACGGCAATAAGCGCGTACCTGTATTTTTCTGCAAGCATACGGTTCTCCCTTGAGCACTATCTTTCGAACCGTGAAGAGAATTCCTGACCGATTTTCCCCTCACTCCAAGTAACGGGAATCATGCATCGACGAAGCAACGAAGCATTTATTATTGACGCTGTCCGCACGCCCGTCGGGAAGTATGGCGGAGTACTGAAGGATGTGAGGGCAGATGACCTCAGCGCGCATATGCTGAAAGCACTGGTGCAGCGGACCCGACTGGATCCCGGGCGCGTTGACGATGTGCTCTGGGGCTGCGCAAACCAGTCAGGTGAAGACAACCGTAATCTTGGCCGCATGGCGGTCCTGCTTGCCGACTTTCCGCACACAGTTCCTGCCACCACGATCAACCGCCTCTGCGGATCGAGTCTCGACGCCATCAACATGGCCGCGCGCGGGATATGGAGCGGCGATTACGATCTGGTTATTGCAGGAGGCGCTGAAAGTATGACACGCGCCCCCTATGCGATCGCAAAGAACGTCAGCGGCCAGCCGCTCTACGGAAATCTCACCGCGTTCGATACCGCCCTGGGTTGGAGGTTCCCCAATCCACAGATGGAGAAGCGCTTCCCTCTTGAATCGATGGGAGAGACGGCGGAGAATATTGCAGAGCGATGGAAGATTGCGAGGTCCGACCAGGATGCTTTCGCGTATCGGAGTCACACGAGCGCAGTCAAGGCGCAAGAGCGCGGCATTTTTCGTGAAGAGATCGTTCCCGTCGAGATACAACAGAAAAAAGGTTCGCCTGTTCTTGTGCAGGATGACGATGGGCCCCGGCGCGATACGTCGATCGAAAAGCTCTCTCAGCTTCAACCGGCATTTCGCAATGGCGGGACAGTCACAGCCGGGAATTCCTCTTCTCTCAACGACGGCGCGGCCGCCATACTGATTGCGAGTGAGCAAAAAGCGAAAGAGCTTGGTTTGAGGCCTCTAGCACGGATCGTCTCCACCGGCGTGGCCGGGGTCGATCCCCGCATCATGGGCATTGGCCCTGTTCCCGCGACTACGATGGCGCTCAAGAAATCCGGGTTGTCGCTCAAGGACATTGGACTGATAGAACTGAATGAGGCGTTTGCGGCGCAATCGCTTGCCGTCATTCGTGATCTCGGGATCAATCCAGAGATTGTCAATCCGAACGGCGGTGCTATTGCTCTTGGACATCCGCTCGGCTGCAGCGGCGCCCGTATCATGACGACTCTTCTCCATGAAATGAAGCGCCGGAAAATCCGGTACGGCCTTGCCACCATGTGCATAGGGGTTGGACAAGGCATTGCAACGATTGTCGAGTTACTTTCTTAGTCTGCTTCAAAACCATCCAAATGACAATAAACGGGAGGTCGTTATGCGTTCCATCCTTCTCCATAGTACAATCGTTTTTTTCCTGTTGTTCGTGGGTTCGTGTTCTCCCAATCGCGACGCGGAACTGAAACCTGCACTCGACAACATCACCACTGATGGTTTGATGTCGCATATCAAAGTCCTGGCGTCTGATGAGTTTGAAGGAAGAGCACCGGGCAGCAAAGGGGAGGAACTCACAGTGGATTATCTCATCGGCCAGTTTAAGCAGCTCGGCCTTGAGCCGGGGAACCCGGACGGCTCTTACATTCAGAATGTACCCTTGGCAGGAATCAGTGCTCAATCCACCGCCTGGTTCATGTCGGCCGGGAAGCGAATGAACCTCGAAAACCTGAAGGATTATGTTGCTGTTTCGCACCGATATGCCCCGCAAGTGAATGTGGACAATTCGGAGATCGTATTCGTCGGGTACGGTGTTGTGGCACCTGAATACGGATGGGACGATTACAAGGACATCGATGTGCGCGGAAAAACGATTGTCATGCTCGTCAACGATCCTGCCGTACCGGATCCGAGCGATCCTTCGAAACTCGATGAATCGCTCTTCAAAGGAAAGGCAATGACGTACTACGGCCGGTGGACGTACAAGTATGAAATCGCCTCGGAAAAAGGCGCCGCCGCCGCGATCATCGTACACGAAACCGGGCCCGCCGGCTATCCCTTTGAGGTTGTCTCCGGAAGCTGGGGGCGCGAAAATTTTGACATACAGACGCCCGACAAGAATATGGGCCGGGTCGCCGTGGAATCGTGGGTCACCCTCGATGTGGCAAAGAGGCTCTTCTCCGACGCCGGCAAGGACTTCGACGAAATGAAGAAGGCCGCCCTGCAGAAGGACTTCAAGCCAGTGTCGCTCGGGGCCAAGGCGACATTCCATATCAAGAATTCGCTGAGGGAGATTCAGTCGAAAAATGTCCTGGCGAAACTCGAGGGATCTGATCCGGTGTTGAAAAACGAGTATGTCGTGTACACGGCCCATTGGGACCATCTTGGCAAAGATGAGAAAGCAAAGGGCGACCAGATCTACAATGGGGCTCTCGACAATGCCTCAGGCACCTCCGCCCTTCTCGAAATCGCAAAGGCCCTGACAAAACTGCCGACGAAGCCAAAGCGTTCCGTACTCTTTCTCTCGGTGACCGCGGAAGAAAAGGGATTGCTGGGAACAAAATACTATGCGACCAATCCGCTGTATTCGCTTGCGAAGACTCTTGCCGGCATCAATATAGACGGACTCAACCAATGGGGCCGCACAAAGGATTACATCGTGATCGGATTCGGGAATTCAACCATCGAAGACCTTCTGGCCGAAGAGGCCCGGACACAAGGAAGGACGATCAAGCCCGATGCTGAGCCGGAGAAAGGATTCTACTACCGGTCTGACCATTTTGAATTCGCCAAACAGGGAGTACCGGCACTGCATGGGGATGCAGGCATCGACTATATTGATAAGCCCGCCGGGTACGGTCAGGAGAAACGCGACGAATACACAAACAATGATTATCACAAACCGTCCGACGAGATCAAGGCAGACTGGGATCTTTCCGGGGCAGTAGAAGATGTGCGGCTCCTGCTGAAGCTCGGGTACAATATTGCCCAGGGAACAGAATGGCCGTCGTGGAAAGCTGGGACGGAATTCAAGGCCCGGCGGGAAGAGATGTTGAAAAACGAGGCAAGCCGATAAGACTCGAGAGCGACCCAGCTCTTGTTTCACAGAGAGACACGGAGATAGACAAAGAGAGTTCCACAGAGAAAGTCGTCCTCTGTGTGTCTCTGTGCATTCTCTGTGTCTCTCTGTGTTGTGCTTTTTACTTCATCGCCGCGGGATGAGAACCACAATTCACTCAGATTTCTCTCACACATGAAAGGATTTGATCACAGTGAGAAAACCGCTCTTTTTCCTGCTGCTTGTTGTCGTTTTTTCGTCAATCTGCTTTTCACAATCGCCGTTCGTTGCCAAAGATCACTACACCAAGTATGAGTATATGGTCCCCATGCGGGATGGAATCAGACTCTATACAGCAGTGTATGTTCCCAAAGACACGTCGCGCGATTACCCGATCATGTTCATGCGAACGCCGTATAGTGTGGGCCCCTACGGACCGGACCGGTATCGCACGCAGCTGGGGCCGTCGGTCCTCTTCGACCGCGAGGGATTCATCTTTGTCCATCAAGATATTCGCGGAAAGTTTATGTCGGAGGGAGAGTACGTTTACATGCGTCCCAACATCCCACAGAAGCAAAGCAACAAGGATGTGGATCACAGCAGCGATACGTATGACACGGTTGAATGGCTCCTCGATAGCATTCGTCATCACAACGGGCGGGTTGGAATTTGGGGAATTTCCTACCCTGGGTTCCTCGCCGCGCTGGGAGCGGTCGATGCACACCCGGCAGTGAAAGCTGTTTCTCCCCAGGCACCCATGGGAGACACATTTGTGGGAGATGATTTTCACCACAACGGAGCGTTCTTCCTGGCACATGCTTTCTCATGGCTTGCCGGAACGGCTCCAGCCCAATCGAATCGCGAAGCGGCAACCGGACGAAGGCGAAGAAGATTCGACTACGGTACGCCGGACGGATACCGGTTTTTCCTCGAGCTGGGTGCCCTGCCGAACGCGGATGCCCGGTATTTCAAGGGACAGGTCCCCGACTGGAACAAGTTCATGAAACACGGGATCTACGACGAGTACTGGAAGGCACAGAATGTTCCGCAGCATATGAACAGTATACGGCCGGCGATGATGATTGTCGCAGGTTGGTTCGACTCCGAGGACCCCTGGGGCGCAATCAACATTCACAATGCCATTGCCGGGAAAAGCCCCGGGGCGAGCAATCGGATCATCTGGGGGCCGTGGCATCACGGTGGCTGGGCCCGTGTGGACGGCGACACACTGGGAGAAATTCGTTTCGGCAGCAAGACAAGTCTCTGGTACCGGGAAAACGTCGAATTCCCATTTTTCAACTATTACCTCAGGAATATGGGAGAAACGAATCTCCCGAACGTATGGGCCTTCATGACAGGTCAGAACGAATGGAAATCGTATTCCTCGTGGCCGCCGCCGGAGGTCAAAACAACGAACATGTACCTTCATGCAGGCGGCAGACTTTCCTTTGAACAACCGTCAAGTTCCGGGAACAGTACATACGACGAGTACACAAGTGATCCGATGAAGCCCGTTCCTTTTACCGAGGAGATCACGACATCAATGGGACATACATTTATGGTCGAGGATCAACGGTTCTCATCGACGCGTCCCGACGTCCTTGTGTATGAGACGGATGTCCTCACTGAGGATGTAACGATTGCGGGTCCGGTTGTTTCGCATCTCTCCGTTTCGACTTCAGGAACGGATTGTGATTGGATTGTCAAACTCATCGATGTTCTTCCTCCCGACGCGCCCAATCCGATTCCGAATCCTCGCAAGGTCAGGATGGGTCATTTCCAGATGCTGGTCGGCAGTGAAGTGATGAGGAGTAAATTCCGAAACAGCCTTGAAAAACCCGAGCCGATGAAGCCGGGCGAAATCACGGAAATCGAGTTCACTATTCCGGACAAGCATCATCGATTCAAGAAAGGCCACCGAATCATGGTGCACATTCAAAGCACAAGGTTTCCTCTCATCGATCGGAATCCGGGGAAGTTTGTGGACATTTACAGCGCCAGGGACCAGGATTTTCAAAAGACCATTCAAAGGGTGTATCGATCGGGATCCAGGGGTTCGTTTCTCAAGCTCCCAATCATCAACTAGTCAAGTACAGTAATGGAGAATTCCATGAAACGCGTTCTTTTCTCTTTTTTGCTCGCTGTCGTTTTTAGCGTCGCCTGCCTTGCACAGGACTCCCTCTTCGTCAGGCAGAACTACACGAAACATGAGTATCAGATTCCCATGCGGGATGGGATCAAGCTTTTCACTTCAGTGTATGCGCCAAAGGACGCAAGCGAGTCACATCCGATCCTCCTCGTCCGCACACCGTACAGCGTAGGGCCCTACGGACCGGACAACTACCTCAGGTTTCTTTCCAACCTGACCCGGGAGTATATGAAACGCAACTACATCATCGTCAATCAGGATGTCCGGGGCCGTTTCATGTCAGAGGGTGAGTTTGTCAATGTCCGCCCCTACATCTCCGACAAAAAATCTTCGAAGGATGTCGATGAGACTTCCGACACCTACGACACGATTGACTGGCTCGTAAAGAACATTCCCAACAACAATGGTAACGTGGGAGTGAAAGGGATTTCGTACCCGGGATTCTATTCGAGCACGGCCTCGATTGACGCCCATCCCGCCCTCAAAGCCACTTCGCCTCAGGCGCCGGTTTCCAAATGGATGTCGGGCGATGATTTTTTCCACAACGGCGCGTTCCTGCTTTCTCATGCGTTTGACTTCTTCATAGGCTTTGGCTGGCCCAGGAGTGCTCCAACGACTCAGGACTTTCGTCCCTTTAGCCGCGGTACACCGGACGGGTACAAATTCTACATGGATCTTGGCCCCCTCCCGAACGCCAACCGGTTGTTCATGCATGACAGCGTTGCCTTTTGGAATGAAATAATGGAGCATGGGACGTGGGACAGTTATTGGGAGGCGCGGGACATTCTTCAGCATTTGAAGAACATCAAGCCGGCGACGCTCGTCGTTGGCGGATGGTTCGACACTGAAAACCTCTACGGAGCCCTGCATGCGTATGAGGCCATCGAGAAGAACAGTCCAGAGGGCCGGCACATGCTTGTCATGGGACCGTGGGCACACGGATGGTGGGGCGCAAACAATGTTGATTCGCTTGGTTCCATCAAATTCGGTTCAAACCTCTCCGCCTTCTTTGCAGATGAGCTTGAGGTTCCCTTTTTCGAATACCATCTTCGGGGCATTGGCAATCCCACCATTGCGGAAGCGACGGTGTTCATGACCGGCGCAAACGAATGGAAACGGTACGATTCCTGGCCTCCGAAGGGGACAAAACAGAAGAATCTCTATTTACGCGAAAAGGGCGGATTGTCTTTCGAGAAGCCCGGCATGAGAGAAGGGTATGATGAATATGTCAGTGATCCCGACAAACCGGTCCCATATACCAACGAAATCACGCGTTGGTACAACAGCGCATTTATGGTCGAAGATCAGAGATTTGCCGCGCGGAGACCCGATGTTCTGGTGTATCAAACCGAGCCGCTCGATGAAGATGTCACGATCGCAGGACCCATCAAGGTCACCCTTATGGGATCGACCTCGGGAACCGACTGCGACTGGATTGTCAAACTCATCGACTTCTTCCCAGACAGTACCCGCAATCCCGTGCCCAACCCCACCAAAGTGAAGCTCGGCGGTTATCAAATGCTCGTTCGGGGAGATGTGCTGCGGGGCAAGTTCCGTAACAGCCTTGCCCGTCCTGAGGCCTACACTCCCGGTAAAGTGACGGAGACAGCTTTTGAACTCCAGGCTGCACTTCACAAATTCAAAAAGGGGCATAGAATCATGGTTCAGATCCAGAGCACCTGGTTTCCCATGATCGATCGGAACCCCGGAGTGTTTACGAATATTTACCAGGCAAAGGAATCGGATTTCCGAAAGACCACGCAGCGAGTATACAGATCGGCAAAAGAGAGTTCTCACCTTACGATTCCCGTGCTTGAGTAATCGGAGCCGGATTCCCGAACAAGCAGATTCCCGGAATCTGGTATTCGATCTGATTCCGGGAACCTCCTGAGCCGGAGAATCCTTTGAGCCCAGGAAGCTTACCAACCCACCGAGAAAGCACCATGATCTTTCGAAGGACAATGTCGGGTTTCCCCGTCGTTCTTGCCCCAACATCCGATATCCGGCTGAGCCTCATGCAAGAGTCGCATGCTCATGAGCTCTTCCGTCTCGTCGACTCCAACAGAACATACCTTCGTGAGTGGCTTCCATGGCTTGATTCGCAACAAGGAGTTGCCGATAGCATGCAATTTATCCGGGTGATGAAGGATCAATTCCGGAACAACGAAAGCATGACGATGGGTATTTGGTATCGGAACTCGCTCTGCGGCGTCATCGGTTATCACCGTATTGATTGGCTGAACAAGTCAAGCATGATTGGCTACTGGATCGGGTCCGACCATCAGGGAAAAGGAATCATGACGGAATCGTGCCGGACAATGATCAATCACGGCATCGACCATCTCGGTCTTCACCGGATCGAAATCAAGTGTGCGACTGGAAATCGGAAGAGCTGTGCAATTCCTGAACGCTTGGGATTTGTCAACGAAGGGATCGCGCGTCAGGCGGAAAAGTTGTATGATCACTATGTCGACCTTGTCGTTTATTCAATGCTTGCACCTGACTGGAAAAAATCCCAACATTAGGGCACTTTTAACATCTGGAATACAATCAAGAGCGACACACAAGGAGGAGTCATGGACACACAAGTTTTGTCGCACGCAAAAGAATATTCGCGGCGCAATTTCCTTTCGATGGTGGGCAGGGGGGTCGGCCTTGCCACGCTGACCTCGGCAACCGTTGCCTCATTGCTGGA
>DATECW010000059.1:0-18756 GCA_035286705.1 Bacteroidota bacterium | reverse complement strand
TTCGTACCTCGCCGCTTGTTGCGTCGGCAACCCTCACCCAGGCGTCCTTGTGGACACGGGAGGTGGAAATAAAGGCGAACCGTTTGCCGTCGGGACTCCATTTGTAGTCCTGCGTCGTGATATCATCCTCGACCGTTCCTCGATGATAATCCGGAGGCATCTGGAAGCGGATCACACGAGGACCATCCACCTCGATAATGACCCGATGGATCATTGCCACAACGCTGTCTCCCGGAAGGGGATATTTCCATGCCTGGAGCACGGGATGATTCACCTTTGTTTCGACAAGATACATCTCCCCTACGTTTTGCTCATCCTGCTGCTGTGTCGCGATCTTCCGGGAATCTGGAGACCAGAGGAGAATTGCCCGGTCGCTCTTTCTCCATCCAGCATTGTCAGTGGCATATCCGAAATTCTCTACTCCGTCGGTCGTGAGCTGTCGTTCTTTCTTTGTCGCGATATCCCTGACCCACAGGTTCCAGCTGCGAATAAACGCTTCGCTCTTCCCATCCGGCGACTTCACTGCTGTGCCTGCAGGCCCCCTCTGGCCAAAGCCGCGGCCCGCACTTTGTCCTGCGGTGTCAGATGGTGTCGGCGAATATGGTGAGCGTATCTTCTTCGCAGGATCGATGATTACATACTCGACACCCGTCATTGTCGTGTTTCGGTACCAGAATCGCTCGTCAGGAAGCCACGTGGCAATTACAGCACCACCGACAACGAGGTTTGAGACGTTGGGTGCAAGAAATTTTTCGGCTCTGGCATAATCAGCAGCGGTGAAGACCCGGGGTTGCGGTTGTGCATAGAGGGGGATACAGAGGAAAACGAACAGAAAGAGCTTCTTCATTTGTTACCCTTTCGCAAATTGTTGGTCGGGTCGTTGACCCGACTAGATTGGACGAGACTGTGTCGGTTTCTTCCACGTACCCGGCGGACGGGACAGCGTTCCGTCCAACATACTATTCAAGTGAGCAAAAGGCAACGGGTCGACTTGTGCAAATTCTGATTTGAACATAACGACGTCTGCGCCATCCGGACATGGGGAACGCGTGTTGCCTTTCAACGGGATGATAGCTATTTTTTGGCGGTCCTTGGTATTGATGGAGGCTGCCCCTCGTGTTTATCCTTCAGTTTGTTGAAGGAATCGTCATCGGGTTCCTTATGGCGGTGCCAATCGGGGCGGTCGGTATTCTCTGCATTCATCGCACACTCGACAGAGGCCGACGGCAGGGATATATTACCGGCCTCGCGGGCGCCTCAGCCGATTTGCTGTTTTCACTGGTCTCCGCATCCGGAATCAAGCTGATTTCGGATTTTATCACCGATTATCAACATGAGATCCGTCTCATTGGCGGGATCCTGCTGTTGCTTATGGGTGTCTTTCTGATTCGCTCGTCACACAGGCCGGTCGTGGAGCAGGAAAATGCGATGGATGAAACGAAAATGTACTTTTCGACGCTCATTCTGGCCATCACAAACCCGCTGGTCATGTTCTCCTACGCCGCGGCTTTGACAATCATAGGAGCTGCGAAACTTGACTACGGTACTCTCTCGGTCCTCCTTGCAGGTGTTTTTGTCGGATCATTTCTCTGGTTTATGCTCATCTCAAATCTTGCCCACAAGTTTCGAACGACGATAACTCCGGAGAAACTGACCGTTTCCAATCGTGTGGCCGGAGTGCTCCTTATCCTCATCGGTGCTGCCGCCGTGTGGAACGGGGCACAAGGATTAGTTTAGATATGAACTACGTCGATTATCTATTCTAGAGTCTCTTTATGGACCTGAAACCGAACAAGCAAAGGTCGCGGGTACTGCCGGCAATCCTCCTGGTCTCTCTCCTTCTCTCCCGGAAGGTTCATTCTCAGACAACGTGGCAATCTGCGCCCAGGGTCGATATCGCAAAGACTCTCTCAGCGCTTCTGCTCGAGGAGGATACGGACGGTGATAGAAAAATCACTGTTGAAGATTCCCGTGTCGGGGGAACACCCCGGGGAGACAAGGTTTTCTGGCTGACTTCCACTGCCGGTCAACGGCTCGAGATCGCTGGAACGCCGTATCTTTCGAATCTATTGCAAGAACTGAAGCTCGCAATGGATCAAGGTCTCTCGGAGACGGCGTTAGATTCCCGCAAAGTCTTCGAGCTGCCTGCCGATAGGATATCACGAATGATCAGGGAATTGTATTGGGATGAGCTGACAAGGTCCATTGATGAGAATGGTTTGCAGGACATTCTTGGTGACACGAAAATTTCCGGGAGCAGAGGCCTTCAGTACTTGTATGTCCCTGCTTCCGATCGTACGGCAGTTTCGTACTTCCGGCGCATCGCGGACCGATTCCCGAAATGGAAGCTTGAGATCATAGAGCTGCCGGCGAATCGGTCGCCCGCTTTCATGCGCGAACTTGCGGGCAGACACGGCCTTCTTTCGCTGGGCTTGGTCGTGCGGGATTCCACAGTCAGTGGTGTTCCCTTTGTGGTCCCCGGAGGGCGGTTCAATGAGATGTACGGATGGGACAGCTATTTCATTGTACTGGGATTACTGCATGACGGGAAAGTCTCACTTGCGAAATCCATGGTGGATAATTTTGTCTATGAGATTCGGCAATACGGTGCTATTCTCAATGCGAACCGGACCTACTACCTGACCCGCTCGCAGCCTCCCTTCCTCACATCGATGATTCGTGCCGTGCTCCCCTATCTGCCTGACAATCCTGAATCGAAACGGTGGCTCGAGGGAGCACTCGAGGCGGCCATGGGGGAGTACGAGAATGTGTGGATGAATACCGACCGGTTGACCTCAACCAGGTTGAGCCGGTATTTTGATTCGGGGGAGGGACCCGCGCCCGAGGTCGCCGAATACGGACCGGTCTACGAGCACTACGCGAAGCGTCATCAACTCGACGCCCGGGAGCTTGAGCGGAGGTACAAGTCGGGGACAATCGTCGACTCGGAACTTGATGCCTATTTTGTCCATGACCGGGCCATGCGCGAATCGGGACACGATACGAGCTACCGGCTTGTGAACCGCTGTGCAAATCTTATAACCATTGATCTCAATTCGCTGCTCTACAAGATCGAAAAGGATTTTGAAGAGATTCTCCGGACTTCGTTCGGAGGGTCGCTGAGTCTCGGAGACAGAGTAATGACCGCAGAAGAATGGGGAAAAAGAGCCGAAAGTCGAAAGGACGCTGTCGACAGATTCCTTTGGGACGATCAAGCCGGTCTGTATTTTGACTATGACGTCGCCAAAAACCAGAGAACGGGCTATGTGAGCGCTACGACACTGTATCCGCTCTGGGCCGGATTGGCTTCCCGTGCGCAGGCGGAGAGTCTGGTGCGAGAAGCAATACCGTTATTGGAAATGCCGGGAGGCATTGCAGGCAGCACGGTGGAATCCCGCGGACCCATTACACCAGGGCGGCCGGAGCGTCAATGGGACTATCCATTTGGCTGGTCCCCGCATCAAATACTTGCTTGGGATGGCCTGCAGCGATACGGGTACGGTCGGATTGCCCGTCGGCTTGCCTACCGGTGGCTTTACACAATAACGGTGAACGCCGCTCATTACAACGGAACCGTCCCCGAAAAGTATGACGTGGTCGAACGGACGCACAAAGTATTTGCCGAATATGGAAATGTCGGCACCACCTTCTCCTACATCACACGCGAAGGATTCGGCTGGACCAATGCCTCTTTTCAGATTGGATTAGATCTCCTCACGACCGAATTACGAGAGAGCCTGAACCGACTGGTCCCCCCGGAGTGGATACCCGGTCTCCAATAGAATCCTGGCTATGTCTTATCCAGGGGATTATCTTGCGTGGATGTCCACCCTCATATTGCCTGCTGAGCCAAAAAAACCTACCTTTGCATCACCCAACCAACACAAGGAGGCTTCTATGGTCCCCATCATGTCCCTCTGGCTCCCGATATTGCTCTCGGCGGTCTTTGTCTTTATCGCGAGTTCTCTCGTGCACATGGTCCTTCGTTATCATGCCAGCGATTTCCGTACCGTGCCGGATGAGAACGCTTTCGCGGATGCTGTTCGAAAGTTCAACGTCCCTCCGGGCCCGTACATGTATCCCTATGCGGGCAGCATGAAAGAAATGAACTCTCCGGAGTTTCAGGAGAAGATGAAGAAGGGTCCCCGGTTCATGCTTACCGTATGGCCCACCGGACCAACGAGTATGACGGGAAGCCTTGTGCAGTGGTTTCTTTACTCAGTAATTATCGGGATTTTTGCGGCGTACGTCGCGGGACGAGCATTGGGCCCGGGCGCGCACTATCTCGCTGTGTTCCGATTTGTGGGAGTAACAGCATTTGCATGCTATGCGATTGGGGGCTGGTCCGATCATATTTGGTACAAGCGCCCATTGTCCGTGACTCTGAAAAACACGTTTGACGGGCTCGTCTACGCCCTTCTGACAGCCGGAACCTTCGGCTGGCTGTGGCCGGAATAGTTTCTGCAAGTGGGCAGATTCCCGGAATCAGCGATGCATACACTTCGCGCAGATTCCGGGAATCTTACGCTGCCTTCCTCATGAATCAACAATCAAGCAGTTCACGATTCAGCTACCTCGCCGTCAGGACGGGATTTCTCCTGGCCGGCCTCCTTATCCTTGCGACCATCGTCCCTCACAGGGATCCGTGGCGAATGATGAATGTCCTTCGGGTTATCAATCCCCCTTTGTTCATCGATGTTCATCCTGCTGGCATGAGCTGGAATTTGCGTATCTCGGAATTCATGGCCGCTGTAGGGCTCGCTGCGGGGTTTCTTATTCCCGTGATTGCAGTTCCTTCACTCCGCACTGCCTTTGTTTCATTCAAAAACAAGAAAACGTACTTCTTCTCGGCAATTCTTGCTTTGGAATTTTTTCTTTTTACGCTGATCCCTGTTTCAAACGATTACATCCATGATGCAAGATCTGTGATGCTGTTCCTTATGATGGGGTCTCTCGGAGTAATGTATTTGTGGATTGGACTGATTCCGGGGATCGCGCCCCTCCTCTCTATCGATTCCCTGAGACAGGGAATTCTCGGAACTTACAATTCTTGCCGCTGGATCGCTCTTGAAAGCCCCTTGGTTCCTTTCTTGGTAACCCTTTTCCTCATCGAATTTGCTCTGACCAACGCTGTCTCCTACTATGTCTTTGAACATATTCCGCACGTCAACGACAGTGTAGCGCAACTGTTTCAGGCAAAAATCTTCGCAACGGGGAACCTGACCGCTCCCACGCCTCCTCACAAGGAATTCTTCGAATACATCCACATGATCAGTAATGGCCAATGGTATTCACAGTACCCACCGGGGCATCCTTTTCTCCTGATGCTTGGCGTTCTTGTCGGCGCTCCCTGGATTGTCAACCCGCTCCTTGGTTCGATGAGTATCATTGCTCTATACTTTCTCGGAGCAGCGCTATACGGAAAAAAAGTGGGTCGGTTGTCTGCCATACTTGGGATTCTTTCTCCTTTTGTACTCTTCATGTCGTCGGGGTTTATGAACCACACTGGCGCGATGTTCTTCTTTATCCTCTTCGCTTTCTATTTTGTCAAACTCCTCCATACTACCAGGTTTCTTCATGGGGCTCTTTCAGGTGCTGCGCTCGGGATGCTTGTGACTATACGTCCATACAGCGCTGCAGCCCTTGCTTCTGTATTCTTGCTCTACGGGCTCTATTGCATCATGCGCCGTCCGGGAGAACTCTGGGCAGCGGGAGCCGGATTTGTGCTGGCGCTTCTCGTATTCACAGGGCTTCTTCTCACCTTCAACTCGCTTACAAACGGAAATCCTCTCGTCTTTGGATACGAAACGCTGCACGGTGCACGGTATCGTCCCGGGCTCGGGAGCGGATTGTGGGGCGGACCCCACACGATCGCCCGCGGTCTCCTGCAGTCGATCACCAATCTGAACGGGCTCAACAAATATCTCTTTGACTGGCCGGTACCGTCCCTCCTGGGAGTCCTCGTACTTTTTGTATCATTGCCAAAGAATGTGTGGGACTATATCCTCGTCGGTACCTTCGGCGCCGTGGTTGTCGCATATTTCTTCTTCTGGTTTCAAGACTGGTGCTTCGGACCGCGATTCCTGTTCGAGGCTTCATCCCTGCTTCTCGTCCTCACGGCGCGGGGGATCGAGCGCATACCTCTTGTCGTCACCACGATCCTCGGATTCTTATTTTCTCTTCGGCGAATTCGTATCGGAACCTTTTTTTTCCTTTGCCTTCTTGTGGGCATAGGCCTGGGGACAAACATTCCACCGCATCTTGGACATTACGGTGACAGCTATTGGGACGTTAACGGCGATGTTCTGACTGCCGTCAGGCAAAAGGGAATCAAGCAGGCAATTGTTTTTACACGGACGAACTTCGGGGATGTGTTTTCGGCAAACTCGCCCCTGCTCGATGAGGAGCTTATTTTCGCGAGGGATTTTGGGGAACGTAACTCCGTGCTTATGAAGCTTTTCCCCCGACATGCTCCCTATTTAGCTGTGGGATCTGATATCCGGCCATATAAACAAGAGTAAGGCTCTCGGCATGCAATCAAGAATACTCCATCTCTCGATCAGAATAATGTTCCTCATTGTAGGGGTCCTTATCATACTGACCATCATTCCGCATGAGACTCCATGGAAGATGAGTAATGTCGTCCGTGTGATCAATCCGCCGTTGTATGTTGATATCAATCCAGTCGGATGGGGGCGGATATTCCGAATCTCAGAAATGGTTGCCGTTCTTCTCTTGCTCATCGGCTTTGCGTTACCATTGAGTGCGATACATTCTCTCCGCCAGGCATTCGTGGCCTTGAAGAACAAGAAATTAGTGTTGTTTTCAGCAATTCTTGCCACCGAGTCATTCCTGTTCACGCTAATTCCCGTTTCAAACGATTTGTTTCACGATGCAAAAGCCGGTTTTCTCTTCATGATGATGGGACTTCTCGGTGTTACATATGTGAGCATTGGAGTCGCTCCCATCGCTCGCTGGCTTGTCTCTTTTGGTTCTCTCAAAGCGTGGATCCTGAAGCTTTACGGCATCGCTCGGTGGATGATCCTCGACAGCCCTCTCATTGCTTTCCTGACAGTCCTTTTCATTGTTGAGTTCACGCTCACGAATATCATTTCTTACTTCGTCTTTGAACACATTCCCCACATCCAGGACAGCATAGCGCAGGTTTTTCATGGCAAGATCTTCGCCGAAGGGCACTTGACAGTCCCTTCGTCGCCACACAAAGAGTTCTTTGATTTCCTCCATGTGATCAACAATGGTCGATGGTATTCTCAATATCCTCCTGGTCACTCGTTGCTCCTGATGGTGGGGGTCATCATTGGAGCACCTTGGGTGATAAACCCGTTCATCGGGTCATTAACCGTCGTCGTGTTATATTTTCTCGGGAAGGAACTTTATAGCCCTGTGGTCGGGAGGCTTTCAGCATTGCTGGCAATTCTGTCACCGTTCATTCTTTTCATGTCATCTGAGTTCATGAATCATACCAGCGCTCTTTTGTTCTTCGTTGTTTTTTTCCTTTTCTTCGCGAAGGCTTTGCGCAGCGGGTTGTTCCTCCATGGAGCGGTGGCAGGGTCGGCACTAGGCTGGGTTGCCTGTATCCGACCCTACAGCGCAGCGGCTCTCGCGTTCCCATTCTTAACGGTTGGCCTGTTTCAATTCTTGAAGCGGTTCCATGAGGTTAAGAAATCAATCTTCGGCTTCTCCCTTTTCTTTTTGCTTTTTATGGCGGCCCTCGCGGGCTTTAACGTCCTCACTAACGGAAGTCCATTTGTTTTCGGTTACGAGTTATTGTGGGGAACAAAGGCGAATCCGGGTTTTGGACGAGGCGCCTGGGGCCCCCCCCATACTCCGCTGCTTGGACTTCTTCACACGATCAATAATTTCAACGGCCTCAACAAGTTCTTGTTTGAATGGCCAATTCCATCCTTGCTGCCCGCAACACTCTTGTTTTTCACAGGCAGAATTAATCGATGGGATGTCCTTCTTTTTTCGACCGTGTGGTTCGTCGCAGGTGCTCATTTCTTCTACTGGTTTCAGGATTTGTGCTTCGGACCGAGATTCCTCTATGAGGCAAGCGGTCTGCTGCTCGTCCTGACGGCCCGATGTATTGAACAGCTTCCGGCTCTGTGGAGCGATGTTTTGGGCTTTACGACCTCTTTTGTACGTGTGCGGGTGGGTTCGGCCGCTATTTTCTTGTTCTTGATTACACTGGGACTTGCAATCAATCTTCCGCCCCATGTGAAATTCTATTCGGATGACTATTGGGGAGTGAATGGAAAACTCTTGAAGGCAGCGGAGAAACGAGGGATATCGAGGGCCGTGATTTTTGTGCGATCGTATTACGGAGGGGGATTTGTCGGAAACGATCCGCTTTTAGACAACAGTGTCATTTATGCGAGAGATCTCGGCGCAAAGAACAAACTTTTGATGGAGCTTTACCCTGCGTATGATTACTATCTTGCTGTGGAAGACGACCTTCAGAGGATTGTAAAAGAGTGAGAGAACCGGTATTTACGAGGAATGCACTGCTCGGCGAAGACAGTCAGAGATATAGTCAATTTCATCCTCCCGCAGCTCCGGGAACATTGGCAGTGAAAGTACCTGCTCGGCATAAGCTTCTGAAACAGGGAAAACGCCTTTGGGAAGGGCCAGATCGAGATAGGCCTTTTGTAAATGCACCGGAAGGGGATAGTGTATCCCGCACGAAATACCTTTTGCCCTCATCTCATCCATGATCTTCTGCCTTCCCTTCACTCTAATAACATAAAGATGATAGATGTGAGTCATGCCTTCACGCTCCTCCGGAAGCTCTATCCCTTCTATTCCGGAAAGATATTTTCTATAGAGGTCGGCGTTCTCCATCCTTTTCTTGTTCCACTCATCAAGATGTTTCAGTTTGGCCCGGAGTATTGCTGCTTGAATGGTGTCAAGCCTAGAATTGTAGCCCTTCAGTTCGTGAAAATATTTGATCCGCTGACCATAATCCCTAAGGAGCTTGATCTTTTCGGCTAATTCCGGCTTGTCAGTAGTCATTGCTCCTGCGTCGCCAAAAGCGCCAAGATTCTTTCCGGGGTAGAAACTGAAGCAGCCAACATCCCCAAATGTTCCTGCTTTCTTTCCATGGTACATTGACCCATGAGCCTGGCAAGCATCCTCCACAATCCTCAGATTTTGCTTTTTGGCTATTGGTTCAATTCGCTCCATGTCGGCCATCTGGCCGAAGAGATGGACCGGTATGATTGCCTTGGTTTTCCTTGTTATTGCTTTTTCTATTCCATCCGGGTCGATCGTATAGTAGTGTGGATCGCAGTCAACAAGGACCGGCGTCGCTCCTGATTCCGATATTGCAAGGACCGTGGCAATAAACGTATTCGCCGCTGTAATAACTTCGTCTCCCGGCATGATCCCAATGGCTTTCAGGGCGATTTTCAACGCGTCTGTGCCGGACGCCACTCCAATACAATATTGTGCACCACAGTACGCGGCAAATTCTTCTTCAAATTCCTTCACCTCTCTGCCAAGGATGAAAGCCGTTCTCTCCATCACATCATGGAGCGCCTTTTCTATCTCATCTCGTACGCTAAGGTAGTTTCTCTTCAAGTCGACAAACGCTATTTCTTTCAAAGAGGTCTCTCCTGCTTTCTTTGTATTGTTCTCGCCGGGTTTCCTGCTACAATACTGTTAGGGGGAACATCTTTGGTGACGACAGCCCCCGCACCTATGATTGAGTTATCGCCGATAGCCACCGGCATTATTGTAGCGTTAGACCCTATGACAACTGAATTGCCAATTCGCGTTTCTTTCCAGAATTCTCTCGATCTCGGCGGGCGTACGTCGTTAATAAACATGACGCCATGCCCCACGAAGACATTATTCCCGATTGTGACGAGACTGCAAACAAAAGAATGGCTTTGAATGCGACAGTTGTCGCCAATTTCGACATCATTTTGTATCTCAACAAAAGATCCGATCATGCAATTCTTTCCTATCGTGCAGCCGTACAGGTTGACGAAATTCCAGATTATCGTATCGTCTCCAATACTGCAGTCGCGTATTAGCTGAAATTGTCCTTTGTTATTCATTTCCCTTTTCCTTGTATCATGCTGTAGAATATTGGCCTCGAAATGCTCCACCAGCTTTTGAAGGGAACCATCTTGGAATACGACTTTCCCTTCGGCCAGTATTTGGGGACCGGCACCTCCTTGAACTTGAAACCCTTCTTGATCGACTGAAGAAGAAGATAAGGCTCGAGTTCATATTGCTCCAACCACTTCTGACGAAGGTTTATCGTTTGCAGAATTGAGGTTTTGTATGCCCGAAATCCGTTACTTGCGTCTGTGATCCATTTCCGCGCAGCCAGACTGAAAACGAGAGAATACCCCCTCGTGGTGATCAGCCTGAATTTTGGGATATCGAGCTTTCCGTACAAATATCGCGATCCCTGGATGAAGTCATAGTCCTCGTCAACAATCGGTCTAACAAGGGATTCGACGAAAGAGGGATCGTCCTGGTCGTCTCCTGCAATTACCACGATAATGTCATAGCCATGCTCTGCCGCATATTCACACCCGGTTCTTATTGCCCCCCCCGCACCCGTGTTGGCGGCGTGTTTAAGGACTTCGGCACCCGCTTCTCGTGCCTCCTCTGAGGTATTGTCTTTGCTTCCGTCATCCACCACAAGGATCTTGTCCAACATAGGGGCCCGTGCCACCGCTTTTCGGACGACTTCACCGATCTTTCCTTCTTCGTTGTAGGCCGGTACAACCAGGATGAGTTTCTTATTCTTAATCATTCAGGTCAATCGCAATTGTCCGTTTTTCTTCCAGGCTCCTGCCGGCGTATTCGATGAGCTGTACGATCTTGTTTCCGATATGAGCCCCTACTTTGGGTTGCTTGTTGTTTCGGATACAATCGACGAAATGAAAGAGCTCCTCCTTGAGCGGTTCTTTTGCCGGAACAAAAAGCCTGACGTCATCGCCCTCCTGGGTAATGAGCCTGAATTCACCGTAGGAATCATACTTAGGGACGATCCCCTTGTTGTAGATCTGGATTTCCTGGGTCAAATAGTCCAGACTGAGGCTCTTCTTGTCCCCGATAATCCACAGCTCCCTCACCTTTTTCGGTGTCAGCCAACTTACTGCAATGTTCGCCATAGTGTTATTGCCGAAGCGTAGCGTGCAGAACCCGACATCCTCGAATTTGCTGTTGTTGTAGCTTGTTCCAATAGTCGTTATTTCGGTAGGAAATTCATCGAGGAGGTAACAAAAAGTATCGAAATCATGCAGGGCAAAATCCGCTATCACGCCGCAATCATTCCTCGGGGTCATAAGTCCCATTCTTGTGCCGTACATGAATCTGATATTCCCGAGAGTACCCTTCTGTATCTCCTCTTTGACTCTTTCGACGCCAGGGTTGAACCGAAAGATATGTCCTACCATCAAAATCCTGTCCTTGTCCCTGGCGAGTTTCTCAAGCTCTTTGCCGTCTTTTGAGTTTGTGGTAAACGGTTTCTCTACGAATACGTGTTTGCCAGCCTCAAGGGCTTCCCTCACAAGCACATAATGCATGCTCGCCTGTGTGCAGATATTCACTGCAGCAATATTGATATCGTTAATAATCTCTCGGTAATCGATGGTGTAAGGAATTTTATATATTTCGGCAAGTCTGTGCATGTTGGCTTCAACCAAGTCAGAAATCTTGAGCACGCTAACGCCGGGCAACTCGCTCAGAACGCGAACATGATTCTTGCCCCACGTACCAACTCCTATAACACCCAGATTTACCATGGTATTTCTTCTTCGCCGTGAATTCTTCTGTGATTGAGATACAACAATATATCATTCTGAAACTGATTTACAAGGAAATCCCTTCCCGCACACTGTCGGTTCTTCAGAAATCGATTCATGACCGACAATCAATCATTACAGATGACAGTAGTCTCTTGATTCCCTCGGATGACCTCAATCAGTTTTCAATCGAATCGTGATGGTCTTCGTTTGAACCGCTTGCTCTCCCCCAAACGTTATGCGCAAAACAAAAGATTCCTGGCCTTTCATCAATTCCGCATTATCGACAGAGGCAATCCTCGAATCCGGATCGACAATCTGAAGAAGATAAATCCCGGGTGATCCCTCACATTCTATCACGTAATTTCCTTCTGAATACTTTTCCGAGATGATCCGCAATCCCCTTGAGGGCTTTGCGATCGCAAGAGTCGGCAGTTCCGGTGCTATTCCCACACCTCCACGATGCATCAACACGACTTCCGCTTCCCTTTCCAATTTTAGTTCGAAGGAAGGAGATTCATCGTAGGAGCGCACCAGCTTTCCTGACTTAATCGTCTTTTTGCCAATCCGAATCTCCTCCACCACTGTTCCCAAAGGCATTATTGGCTGAAACGTGATAACCAGAGATCGTTTCTTATCCGCTTTGAATGAGAACATCGTACGGTTTTGTTCCCTATGCATTACGCACTCGACAGAAGCGGCACCAACTCTCATTGAACGAACACGGGTTGTTCTCCAGTGAGGCGGGAACCATGGTCTCAGTGTCAGCCGGTTCGTCCGTGCGTCAACCCGATATCCCAGCATCCCCTCAAGCAGCGGCTGAAGAACCATGCTTTCGGACCACGCCTGATGCGAGCAGACTCCCGCGGGCTGAAATTTCTCGCCGTTCAACACTTCTTCGACATACCCGGCCGCCCAGTGCCGATAGACCATCATGGTGCTCACCGTGTGTAAAAAACCCTGAAGCGGGCGATGGGATGTAAACTCTGCCAGGGCTGTCCAACCTGTGAACAGCGGCCATACGCTCCCGTAGTGATATCCCTCAGGATTGAACATCGGGTTGTCCGATCCGATGATCCGGACGCCCCAATCGGTTGTGAATGCCGACGACGCATAGGCATCAAGGCACAAAGCTGCGTTACCGGGATCAGTACAACCGAGGTATATCGGGACCGCCGGCAGCATCGTCTTTTCTGTGTTGAAAGTGCCGTCAGCAAATTTCCCGAAATTGTAGAACTGCGTTTTCTCGTTCCAGAATTCTCTTTTAATCCTCCTCCGCACGTTTTCCGCCTCTGCGGCCCATGCCTTTGCCAAAGAAAGCTTCCCGAGAGATCTGGCAACAAACGATGCCTCTTGAAGCGCGGCAACCCAACATGCGGCAAGATAGAACTCCGTATGAACCGGAAAGAGCTTTCCACCTTCCACCCAACCGTGGCCGACGTTTGTGTTCTCGATCAGATGATCGTGATCCGTGTCCGTGGAAAAACAGAACTCCACCGATTTCTGCATCTGTGAAAATTCTCTCCGTACAAATGTTGAATCATCTGTCGCGCGGAGGTAGCGTCCCATCAAAATAATGTACAGAGGAGTTGAGTCTGCAGCATCATAATGGACATGACCGCTCGACGTCATTTCGTGCAGGATCTTTCCGTTTAAATCCTGATGGGCCCCAAGGAAACTGAGAGCTTCCCGTACCCCCTTGTGATCGCCATACCCAAGCATTGCAAACGCAGTCCAGCACGCATCGCGGCCGAAATACCACGCATAACCGGGCCTTCCGCTGATTTTCTGGCCGCCGTCCCATCCCCGTTCGGTTGTCCCAAATCCCGCCATGAGCGATGTCCCGAGCGAGGGAGTCTCGACGAGAAACCTGTCGGTCCCGGCAAGCGCCCAGCGATATCCGTCATTGAACGCAGTGTTCGGAGATTCGATGAGCGTCGATGACTCAAAGAGATTTTTGAAATGTTGGACCTGACGAGAAAGTATCTCGCCGGGGAATTGAAGAATTTCTGAATACGTTTCAAACGC
The DNA here is from genome assembly GCA_035286705.1 of Bacteroidota bacterium. GTDB lineage: Bacteria > Bacteroidota > Ignavibacteria > UBA10030 > UBA10030 > JACPLA01. Next base: position 4,942 of record DATECW010000059.1, on the reverse strand, counting down.
TTCCTTCTTTCCGGACCCCGCAAACACCACTGAAAAGTCAGCGCTTTTTCCCGAGATGGCGAACCGCATACCCACCGCTACTTGCACGGCATCCGTCGGGATTCCCTTCATTCCTGATGAAGTGCATTCAATTGCAGAGAATTGTCCTGCGATCCATTCTTCGGGCGCCCGGGATGCTCCCACGAGAGACACAAGCGTTTCCGGCTCATTTGACACAACGAATGCGTTCAGTCCGTCGTCCCAACCGTACGTTAACGACCCGGTCGCCTGTTCGGAATGAGGCCACATGATTCTCTGATCGATCGAAGCCGTTAGGAACAACTCAATGGCATGATTCGAGTCTATATGATAATGAACGATCCCACCCGGCTCGTTTCTTTCACCCGCGATCGTCTCCTCAATCCTGAGCTCCCCCACTGAATACACGCGCGTAACCGATTCGGGCCGAACGGTCACGCGCGGCTTCAATTGATCGAACCACTGCACATCACCGGACCCGATCCTAATTCCTGTGCGCACGTTGCGCAGCATTCGGAACGGATGGGACCAGATTTCCTGAATGCCGCTTTCCTCCTTCCCCATGATCAGGATTCTCCGGCCACCCACGTCAAAGAAGCCGTTTTGAAGCTGTTCCGGCTCCCGAGTGATAAAGAGGCCGCTGTTCTCCGACCAGAGAGTCTGAGAGACTATTGCCATCGCCTTTGATGAGGATGGTTTTGGCGCAACAGTCCTGGATCCAAACTGCCAGTAGGTTTTTAAGCCACGCATCTTATCTTTCTGACCGAGATAGGTAAAACAATTGCGGGTGAATTTTTCGAGATGAAGACGAAAGCGGTCGCGCTGATCGGCAAAAAACAGATACGACCCTATTGCCAGGACCTTCCCTTTTCCCGCGTCATACTCGGTTATCACGCGCCAGTCTTCATTCAACTTGATATACTGCCGCTCAACTGCAACGATCCTTCCATCCTTTGGGCTGACTGGTGATGAATAAAAGGCTGCGGAGAACGGAATACCTTTCTTCGGGTTCCATGTGAAAACCGCTCCCGCAAGATCGTTAAACACCGGATGACCCTGATTGCTCCCAAAGCCACGAATATCGGGGTAATCTTTGATCCACGATTCCTGATCCCATGCTCCTTTTTGCACGACGTTCGGAGCGACTGACTCCAGGCCCAGATCCACGACGTACTGTGACGCAAGGAGGGAGAGAAGCAGTGAACCGCCATGCCGGACATACGCATCGATCGCACGCTTGGCTTTCTCTTCTCGCACGTCGGGCGGAAGTTCGGCGGCGTCATCGTAGTGCCACCAGAGGAGATCGAACCGATCGAGAATATGGGGGGTTTTGGCAATTTCCGAAAACAATATCCGTTCCGACTTGATTCCTTTCTCTTTCGAAATCCATGTCCATGCAGAACGGTCTTCACCCTTGCGCGGTGTTTTTGAAATGGTGAGATATCCGATTCTGATCACTGCAATTTCACTTCCATCATGTAATTGCGTTCGAACAATTCGTGCCAGACCCAGAGGTCGGCCGTTGTTTGCAAACCGATCCGGAGTCCGATTTTTTTTCCGGGATGAAGATCAAATCCATAGACAGGTAGTCGGGGAATCTTGGCGGTAAGGACGTACGTATCTATTCGCGTGCGCAATGGTGAAAAGATCCCCCGGCCCCTGATTCGCACCGGCCTTCCCGTCACTTCGATTCCTTGCTTTTGCACGTCCACAAGAAGATCAGAGTTCTTGAGGATATCGCGCCGATCCTTGGGTGGCTGGATCCAGTGTGAACAATCCCTCAGATAGTAACTCGCAACACTGAGAGAATCCTCGTAGGCCAGAATGCGCGACTGGATATTGTCAAAGCCATGGAACCATCCGTCAGCGTTTGCGTCGACCTGGACCAGGATATGAGCCGGGCGATCGGCCTCATATCGGACATAAAAATATCGGTCGTCCCACCCCGCGTATACGTCGGCAAGAAGATCATTTTGCTGAACCGAACCTACATAGGTTGATGCTATTCCCCGTTTGACGGATCCGTTAAATTCATACAGCGGTTCAGGATCCGATCCGTCCGGAAGATCGTCGTCATCGCTATCGCGATTGTCGAGCTTTGCCCCAAGCGAAGAGCCTGCCATGACTTCTTCAAGATCGGCAAGACCGTCGTTATCAGAGTCTTGCTTTGATGGGTCTCCCCTCAGTGATCCCTCGTCTAAAGGCAACGATGGATCGTCGTCGGGGACTCCATCGTGATCAGCATCTTTGGTTTGTTCAAGAGACCCAAATGCAAGCCCAAGCCACGCCTCCGGAGGCGCGCGCCTTATGATGTGAGCATTGAAATCAAAATCCTCGCCGAATCTCCCCTCCATTTTCCACGGCAGATCGCTATGATAGTAATCGGGAAAACCGCTTGCCTCCATCAGTGCGTCGAGCTGATGGTGGAACTCGTGGGTAATCAGCCAGTCCTGACGGCTGAATGTGTCCTGAAAAGGATTTCCCGTATAGCCCGCCGTCTTCCCGTAGCGCCACGGTGCAGGAACACCGTAGGTGCCTCCCCCATAGGCCTGCCGGATTTTGACGGAATCGGCTGCGGAAGGATCACGTTGTGTGCCCCTGCGGGCAGGATAATTCACCCAGGCATAGGGACACAGCAGTCCGGCGTATTGTTCCGGTTTCTTTCCGAACCGGGCAGCCTGGAGTTCAAAATCCTTCGTCACCCTTTCGTTGGGCGAAAGCCAGTACGGATCCTGATCACCGACATCGTGAAGCCAGAGAGTATCCTCCACAATTGCGAAATCAAAGTTCAGCATGACACGACAGGCAGAGTTGCGGAAGAAGAATTCACTGTTGAAATCGGTCGCTTGTTTCAGATATAAGATCTCTTCGTCAGTAAGCGTGCGGCCGTCAGGAATATTCGGAAAATGGTCCTTCGGATATTTGTCCCGATAGCTGACAGTTCGGTACACCATATACATGAGCGGGAGTCTCGTGTACGCCATCATCGCGGAATCCTCCGGAGGTGTCGTCATTCGGTAGAGACGGGAATAGGAAGCCGACAGTGGAATTGTCCTAAGAACTGGGGAAAGATAATACGAATACCGAGTCAGAGGCCGAAGCCCTGTGACTCGAACGCCGTTGAACATGCCGTCGTTCGAAATGAACGGCGAGATTTCCGCCTGCCTGAAGAAATCCAGTTTGGCGGGTGCATCGGACGTTCGGGCCCATATGATTTCAGCTTCCGTGGGAGAGCTGAAACGAACAGTCGGTTCAATGTCGTCGAGACTGTTCCCGACAAAAACAAGCCGGTCGAAGTCGGCAATGACAAGCTGGTCGCTGCCGTAATGATCCAGGCTGAGCGGCCCTCGGAATCCCCCGATGGACGCGGCGCTGAAGGTCTTTATGAGCTTGCGTTGTTCATCGAACATCATCACAGCATTGATGCCGGGATCCGTTACGTACAGAACAGGTTTGCCGTTCACTGTACCTCCCGTAACAGACGTCGGCGTTGAAATCCTGTCGACAAGAGAATCAACGAGTGCTCCGCCGGAATCCATCACAAGGATTCTGCTCCCTTCGATGATAAACGTATGGTAGCCGACGACTGCCTTCCAGGGGGTTTGAGGGGCAACATGAATCAGTTTTTCCCCTTTCAGTCTGCCCTTTCCATCGAGCGTTTGAAGAAGACCCGCTTCAGGACTGTAAATAACCACGTCATTACCCTCAGACTTCACATACCGCACATGCTGAAACCGGACTTCATCGCCTGCCAGGGGCTTGGGAAGCGGCTTCTGTTCCGAAGAACCGAACACCCTCACTGATCTGAACTCTGCGATTCCATCCGACGCCTGCAACCCAAGATACCCGGACCGGAACATCATTACCGAATCGACACCAAGGAGCGACCCGTTGACAAAAACTCCGTATCGGCCTTTTACAGGATCGATGTCGATCCGGAGTGTCAGCCATTCTGTAGGGGGGAAGGGGGACTCGAATGTGTTGGTGGCATGGTATTCCCCCGCGCCGTTGAAATAGCCGGTGAGAATACTCTGATCATCGAACCGAATCATATGAGAGAACGGCTTGGAGGTCATAGCGTCGAGATGAAAGTAGATTCCCGCACGCGAGCCGCGCATGGCAACCTCAAAGGAATACGGCGTCGTGCCAACAGCATAGAATCCCGAGGCCAGCAGCTGGTCGTACCCTTTTGTTACACAACGGAGTTCGGATCCCGTAAAGCTCCATTCTGCAGAGCCGGAAACCGGGAACCACTGCGTGGTTGATTGGTCGAACTTTTCTTCAAACCATACGGACTGGGCAAGCCCGGAAGAAACAAGCGCAACGAGGACGAAACAAGAGAGGAGGGTTCGGTTCATTCGGACGAACGCTTCTTCCAAAAGTAATACACGGGAATGCCGAGTGCAAGAAAACCAAGGCCTGCCCATGACTCCATCGGCTTTTCGATGAGCGTGTTGATGACAAACCACAATGCAATGCCGATGAAAAACAATGGTGTGACAGGATACCAGAGGGTTCTGTAGGGACGCTCTGCGTCAGGCATTCGTTTTCTGAAAACGAAGACCGTTGCCGCGGCAAGTCCGAAGAAGATCCAGTCCGTGAAGACGACATAGGAAATCAAACTTTCGTACGTTCCCCAAAAAAGGATTAACACGATCGCCCAGACGGACTGGAATACAATGGAGTAAGCCGGCGTTCGGTAGCGGGGATGGACTTCAGCAACTCGTTTGAAGAACACACCATCGTTCGCCATAGCGTAGTAGATCCTGGGCGCCGTCAGCGTGTAGATGCCTGTTGTTCCGAATGTCGAAATAAAAATGGTGAGGGCAATAAACGATCCGCCGACACCGCCAAGCACCACGTTCATCGCATCAGCGGCAACCCGCTCCGAGGAGGCAATGGCCGAAACGGGCAACAGGAACAT